>JBGSJB010000427.1:0-22096 GCA_041742175.1 Pirellulaceae bacterium | reverse complement strand
GGTTGGTGCCATACCATTTTTACTAACAATGACAGAACGACGGAAGCTTCGCCCAACCCTCTCTTCTCGACTAATCCTTGCCACACCTTCGCAAGTCGCCCGCGCGGAAACACCATAGCGCACTCATGAGGGCGTGTCCTTATAGGATTCCACTAACCCCGGCTTTGTGCGGCCAAAACTAGGGTCGCTGCCCAGACGCCGGCCAACCCCAGTGATTGTCGATTTCGTTGGCTGGCTCCACGCCAACGACAGTCCACACTAAAGAAGCGGCAAACTGGCAGAAAACGAATGAGCGACTGTTGAAAGCCGTTGAGTGTTTGGCGGATACGGAAAAATATCCAAACTAATACAATCGGACTCCTGAATTGGAAACAGCACAACGACCTGTCTCGCACTCTGGCTGATTCACTTGTTCACATTCATCGGGAACTAGGCGACCAAGTAGGTGCCCGAAGTCTTGAAAGCGAAGACTGACACGCACTTCAATGCAGGGCGTGGATTGTAAGCGGTTATATAACAATAACCTTCGCCACTGCATCCGCGGGCTACTTCCAAGGGCCGTCTTTTGAGATGTTGAAAAAGGACTGACTGTCGAACCGAAAGAGCCCTCCGGAGAAACCAAACCAGAGCGTTCCGTTCTGCGCTTCGTGGATTGACTGGAGGCCAAAATTTCGGGTCATTGTT
This sequence comes from Pirellulaceae bacterium, assembly GCA_041742175.1. Taxonomy (GTDB): domain Bacteria; phylum Planctomycetota; class Planctomycetia; order Pirellulales; family Pirellulaceae; genus Aureliella. Next base: position 21,412 of record JBGSJB010000427.1, on the reverse strand, counting down.
TTGCGGTCAGTTTTGTCGAAAAGGGTGAATGTATTCCCGTCGTAGCGATAGGCTCCGACGTTCGTTGCCCCGATCCAAAGGTCGCCAGCTTTAGTTTCGTAGACGGTGTAGATGTCAGTAAACGACTTTCCATCAAACTTGAATGCGCCACTACCGTCGGTCTTGAACCACAAGTTTCCTTTTTTGTCTTCCAAAGCCAGTGAAGCTCTCCCAGCGGTGATGGCGTAGGACTTGATTTCCTCTTTGATAATCGGGAGCTTGAACTCGGAGAAAGCAGTACCGTCGAAGCGAAGAACTGCTTTATTGGTACTTGTCCAGATGTTTCCAGCGCGATCTGCAAAGACAATCATCCAACCTTCACCTTGATCGTGCCGACCCGAGGTTTTCCACATCACTGTGAATGCTTTGCCATCAAATTTGCAAATGCCATGGTGTGTCCCCAGCCACAAGTTGCCATCTTTGTCTTCAGCGATACTGGACACCGTGTTCGAGGGCAAGCCATCCTTTTCGGAAAACCAGGTTAGCGATTTACCGTCGTATCGAGCGACGCCGTTTGCTACTGTCCCAAACCAGAGATGGCCCTGGCGATCCTCGTGTATCTCAACAACGTAGGTGGCAATACGGTCAATGTCTTTCGGTTTAAGATCGAACTTCTTCGTAATCCAATCCGTTACAAGCTGTCGCTCCGCGTCGCTCGGCTGATCGAAGTCCGCAGGAGGCATCACGCGAGTTTGCATTTGCTCGACCACGCAAGCGAATAGGTCACGATGATTGGCAATATCAGCTTCGGTCGTTAGCGCCAGAAAGTCGATGTCGCCCATCTTGCCAGGTGCGTGACATTCGGCACAAAACCGTTGAAGCAGCGGTCGAATCTGTTTCTCGAAATTCGGTGCGACGTTGCGATCAAGCGGTAGACCTTGAGCGGTGCAAAAGGTGATGGTAAGCACTACGTTGATGAGCGGAACGATGACAAACTTGAGCACAGAGCACCTACTTTTTGAAGACCTATTGGCAACATGATTCGGAACAGTAAACCTAACGGAGACGTGTTACAGCCATCTGCAATCGCGATCGCGCGGCACGTCGCGTTACTACAATACAATGCTCCATCGCAGTCGATCACTTCCATGGACCTTGTTTTGTAACTGGCGAAAACGATTTGCCATCCAGTCGAAAGAGGCCAAAACTGCCTCCGGCCCAGATCCTTCCTTCGCGATCTTCAAGAAAGCACTGAATTGCCTCACTGTGAAGTCCTTGTTTTCGATGAAAATTGGTGAACCCTTTTCCGTCGTAGCGATACAAACCGGAATGCTCAATAGGAAACCAAATGTTGCCGGAACGGTCTTCGTAGAGCCTCCACGCTTCGGTGCCAGTAACGCCATCTTTCTCGCTAATGTGCATGAATGATTTTCCATCCCAGCGGCAGACTCCGTTATGATGAGTCGCGAACCAGATATTGCCATCTCGATCCTCCAAGATGTCATTCACGGAGTTGTGACAGAGTCCATCTTTCTCGGAAATATTAGTCAGCTTTTCTCCATCCCAAAAATAAGCGCCGTCGTTGGAAGAGAACCACATTCTTCCCTTTCGATCCTCCTTGATGCATAGGACGATATTGGCACTTGATACACCCCTCGAGTAATCGGGCTTAGCGGCAGGAATAACAAATGGGGTGAACTTCTTTCCATCGAAACGACACGCTCCGTCCAAAGTACCGACCCAGATCATGCCCTTGCTGTCGATCATGATGCTCCAAACATCGCTGCCGATCAGTCCATCCTTTTCCTTGAAATTGGTAAAGGTTTTTCCATCAAACTTGGTTAAGCCCCCTTCCGTCCCGAACCAAACATTTCCAATTCGGTCCTCAACAATGCCTCTTACTGCAATTCCACCCAAGCCTTCGTCCACTGAGAAATACTTGAGAGCATTGCCATCGTAGCGGCAGACTCCGTCGCCGTTGGTACCGAACCAAAGATGGCCTTTCTTATCTTGAAATATTGTTCGGATGTAGTTGCTGATACGAAGCGGGTCTGGCTCTAACGATGGGTCTCCATCATTCTTAGGCGTATCTTGTTTTGTCGCTGCATCGCTAAGCGGTGGTCGGTTGGCTTGTTGTCCAGTGCTTTGCATGGCGGTCAGCGCAACGATGAGAATTGAGAAACTGAATCGTACGGTTTTTATACGCATGGAAATATGGTTTTCGACTAGTGTTTTGCGAGTAGCTTCACTTTGTGTGAACATCTCTGGTCGCAGTCGCGTAGTAAAGCTTGCGATGATCATACTAACGAGACAGCGTTACACTCCCGCACCACGATCCTCGAAATTTGCCAAAACCATTGGGAAATAGGGTGTAACGGGCTCGCGCTTGCACGTTTGGTGGTTCGCGATTACCCGTGGAAGCTCTTGGACGTAGTAAATGACCAGTGGTCAACATCTTGCCTGTGCCGAATCAACCGAACTGTGGGCCTTCGCAGCCGGTGACCTCACCGATTCTCGGCTTGAACAGTTGGCGAAGCATGTTGAGCATTGCGAGTCGTGCGGGATCATCCTAGATTCACCCTCACAGCACGATCAGTCTGGTTTGGTCGCAGAGCTTCGAGCGATAAGACACCGGCCAACTGCTTTTGATTCCAGGAGTAAAGGACGTCGTTGTGAAGCCCTAGAGAACTTGGTTGAAGCGGTATGCGATGCAGTGGGCTCAACGACGATGCCAGCTTCTTTCGATTCCGGCAAGCGACTTGCAAATAAGCTTAAAGAGGGGCCAGTCCGACTTGGTCGATTCCAATTGGAGTCTGAACTTGGAGTCTGAACTTGGCGTCGGTGCGTTTGGTTATGTCTTCAAGGCGCGCGACACGCAACTAGATCGAATCGTTGCCATAAAAGTCCAGCGCGCCGGAATGTTCGCAACGGAGGAAGATGCTGAACGATTTATACGGGAGGCCCGGAGCATCGCTCAGCTCAATCATCCGGGCATCGTCACTGTTTATGACACGGTACGATCCGAAGAAGACATCTGCTGTTTAGTGACTCAGTTCATCGATGGAGAATCGCTGGACGCGAGATTGCAGAAAGTCGATTTTTGCTTTGACCATAGTGCCTCGTTGATCGCTTCCATTTGTGATGCGCTTCAGTACGCTCACGAAAATGGCATCGTACATCGCGACGTTAAGCCATCCAACATTCTGCTGGACGCTTCAGACAGGCCGCACGTGATGGATTTCGGACTTGCGAAGAGTGTCCTGGACAACGGAAACACGATGACATCGGAAGGCAGGGTTATGGGTACGCCTGCTTACATGTCGCCCGAACAGGCTGCAGGCAGGTCACACAGTGTTGATGCACGAAGCGATGTCTTCAGCATTGGAGTGATGTTATATGAAATGCTAGCCGGTGAACGGCCATTCCAAGGCGACCGTAGAATGTTGCTCTTGCAAGTCATTGAAGACGAACCTCGGTCACCTCGGCAACTGAAGGCGAATATCCCTCTCGACTTGCAAACGATCTGCCTCAAGGCACTTTCAAAATCGCCAAGCCGTCGCTATCAATCGGCGGGGGAAATGGCTGCCGACTTGAGAAGGTTTACAAGCGGCAGTCCGATCAAAGCAAGGCCGATGGGTTTCGGCGAGAAATTCTGGCGCTGGTGTCGTTCCTATCCGCTGGCAGCCAGCCTGATAGTTGCGGTGCCGTTGGTTTCAATCGGCGGGTTTGCTTACCTTTCCTGGTTGTCGACTCACTTTGTGCACAACACTGCTCTAGAGAGTACGCGAATGGAAGCCAACATGCTGGAGGATATTAATGAGTACTACAGCGAAAGCGTGGTTGGCCGCCTGGATCAAGATCAAGTTCCCGTTACGCACCAGTACGCAACGACGCCGAATTCGATACCGCTTCCTTTCACATTCATGATCGACGCCGGGAAGAAGATTACGGAGGACGAATCGGGGATGCAAGTCAGAATTTACAGCGACTACCCATGGCGCGAAAACGCTATGCTTCAGAATGATTTTGAATCCAGGGCCATTCAAGCGCTAGGGCTTGGTTGTCGCACGGAGATTTCGCGTAAAAACGATGCGGTAACAGCCGCTGTGATCGAAGTGAACATTGACGGCCGCTCTTATCATGAGTTTGGCGAAGTCAATGGTGAGCCCGCTCTGCGTTTCGCGCGAGCTCAAATGATGAAACAAAGCTGCGTTCACTGCCACAACAATGACGCGATGAGTCCTAAACGGGATTGGGTCGAGGGTGAGGTAGCCGGAGTCCTCTCAATTACCCGGCCCTTGCATCGAGATATCGCATCAACGCGTTCTGGCCTGCGAAGCGCTTTTAATACCATCGCTTTCGTTGCAGCACTTTTAATGGGGCTGACACTCTTCGTGTTTTTGGGATCAAAGAGTCGCTCATTGGGCAAGATGAAGGCGTTGTTCCATGGCAACAACTAGCCAAAAAGCTCGGCCGAACTCCTTAGATGCAACTCGGACTTCGCACAACCTGATTGTAAAGGCCAAGGCAAGGGAGCCGGCTGCTTGGGAGCGACTGGCCATACTGTACTCCCCCTTAGTCTATTTCTGGTGTCAGGAGTCAGGGTTGCCGCAAGCGGATATACATGACGTTTTTCAAGATGTCTTCTACGCATTGGCTCGCGATATTGATAAATTTCACCCCATCGAAAGCGGTTCATTCCGCGGATGGCTAAGAACCATTGCACGCAATAAAGTGATTGATCATTTCCGTAGATCCAGATTAGAGCCGATTGCACTCGGCGGTACTGACGCATTGAACTTGTTGGGTCAAATCCCAGCCGCTGCACAACAGCTTTCAACAGATCTTAGCTCTGATAGTGCGCGCGGTAGGGTTGCGCAGAACGAAAGTGAAATCCATCAAACAATTCTCTGCGAAGCGCTATCGAACGTGCGAAGCAGTTTCTCGGAGCAAACCTGGATGGCTTTTTGGATGGTCGTAATCGATGGGCGCGAGACGAAGGTTGTCGCCGAGGAGCTTAAGATGCGTCCTGGAACCGTCCGCGTTGCTAAATCACGCGTCCTCAAACGCTTGCGGCTAGAAATTGGTGACGCAGTTGAATAATGTTTAAGCGCTTCCGCGGATGCTGATGGCATTCCAGTCGCGAGCTTGCTCAATTACTAGTTCCGGCTTGCGGTGCGGCTCTTAGGTTGATGAGACCTTCTCCTGATGCGTTAAGAGATCCAATTCCAACCTTCTTCCCTACACCGGTTGGGCACGCCGGTGCAGCAGATTGCATTAAACTCGACTCGGGTCCAGGGTGACGGGAGCAAGTGAGCAGATTTCATGGCCCTGCAGCGCAGCAGCGTTGCCACCGTGATGCAGGTTCAAGGCGTCATGAAGCACTCCCAATACGAACAGTTCCAATGGCCGATTGAAAACCCGTTGAGACTACAAACTGCAATTCCGGAATTCGCTGGACGTCGCGAAGCCATCAGCAGCGCTTCGTTCATGTGCAGGGGTGTACCTATTTGATCAACATTTGATCAACATTTGATCGGTTTTCTCAACGTTTTGTGAGGTATGGCGGGTCCAGTATCGCTCATCTGTTTTTCAAGGGAAAAACTACTATTTTTGATGCGCGCCGCGACTATTGAATCGTACAAATGCACGATTCATGCACGAAAGGCGGATCGAACCGTGTGACGCGGGAGCTACCGCTGAACGCTGACGGTGTCAGATAGAAGATGGTTTGCTCCGCTCGATTCAGGTTTAGCACTTCGCAGGAAATTTTGCCGAGATCTTTTGCCTGATTTCGAAAGTCGGCGCTCTTTTCGTCGAACTTACCCTTAACCTAGGCGTTGCGAGTCTGTCGATGGGCATAATTGGCGGGGCGGTTGCCTGTGGGCTCCTGTCCTGTCGGCGTGTAAGTCGGATGGATCTAGACGCTGCGGCTGAAATGCTGTTTCACGTTTTCGAGAACGGGGAGGCACATTCGATAACACGCCCGGCAAGTTCTTCGATGACCACGAAATCCTACAGAACAAGTGGCTCTGCAGGTCGCGTTCCCCATCTTGCACTGCTGCAGGTGTAATGGCATTCCGCCGAGTAGCGCGCGGGCGTCAAACGATTAGCGACGAATGGAAATCTGACTACCCTGCGTTAGCATGATGTAGGCGTCCGCGATGTCGATGGGCGCGAGGCTAATACAACCAGCTTTTTGCAAGTCAGTGGTGGCCATCTCGGGCGATCCATGCAAACAGACGTCGTGACCTAAATCGATCCAGTAGCCGCCATACGGATTACTTGGATTGCTAGCATCGATCACTTTGCCAGCAGCGAAGTAGGTTCGATCGCGACGTTTATCAGCGACTTCGTAAGAACCAACTGGGACCGGATCGCTTCCAACTGAAAAAGGAAATCTGCATGCATACATGTCGTTGAGGTACAGAGTGAATTCGCTAGCGGCCAAGTCCACTTCTCCGCGAAACGGACCTTCAAGTACTTTGAGCTGCTGCCCCTTGACGAGCGCTTTGGCATTGCCAAGTTGATTGATGTTCGTCAGCAATTCTGGCGTGATCTTGTGTTGAGTCGCCACAGACTCAACAGTGTCCGTGGCGGTGGCTACGTAAGCCGGCTTAAGCAGATGGCGTGGTGAGAAGATAACCTCTCGAGCTAGCGCGTCGAGAATATCAAGCAGGTCTGATTGCTCGGAGCTCGATATTACGGGGCTTCGATAATGCGGTGTCAGCATTATAAGAGCTTCCTTCAACTTGCCGTCTTTAGCGAGCTTTAGGGCATTCTCGCGTGCCGTCGGAAATGCTTCAAGCACCGGTGTTTGGGCGGGACCGGTCAGTGGGTTGTTGGCTTGCATCGGCTGAGTTGCGGGCATTTCGGCCGCACCTGTATCGGGGAGCAAAGGCAATCTAGCGCCCGCCTCGCCCGAACTCATTCCTGTCAACTTCGTCTGCTCGTCGCTGGACGAATTCGCGGTTGGCAGCTGAATCGATGGAAACTTTGTATCCGCAGCATCCAGAGTGTTTGGACTGGCGGCGTTCAAGACCTTTGGGCTTGAATTCGAGCTACTTGAATCAACTGGAATCGAAGGATAAGAATCAGGCACCAGGCTATCTGATTCGGTTGACGGAACTGCTGCAGTCTCTATTTCGCTAGGGAGTTTTATAACAGGGCCATCAATCTTGTTGTTGATTGCCGTGTTCGGTGGACCACCTAAAACATGCGTATTTGGGTTGATCGGCTCATTCTTTTTCGCTTCAATTTTTTTTGCGTCTGGAACGCCAAATCCCAACTCGCTAGGAGCAATACTTGAAAAACCATTTTCAATAGGGTTCGGCATCAGCGGACTGCCCGTGCCAGGAATTTCCGGCAGATCCGGTTCGAAACTCGGCACCGAGCCGCTGTCACCCAGTTCCACGTCATCCAGCAGCGCATCAAGGCTGCCTTCGTTCGACACCCATTCGTTGAGTTCAGGAGGAAGTTGCACTTCGGGCTCATTAAGCGCTTTGAAGGCACCGTAGCACACGGCAAGCAAAAGTGCGACGACGATACCTGTTTTGATGTTTTGCACGACAGTCCTCCTTGACGTATCAGACGATCGATTAAGACTTCGCAAGCGAAATCCAACCTATTTGACGGATACTACCGACGGAGCAATTTCGCCTCCAGCCCAATTCAAATGCACAACTCACAATTCAGCAATATTTTATTTGGCGAGTTGCTGGCGACATTCACGTTGCAGCCATGTGCTTGCAAAGACAGCTGGCTCTCGGCAAAGTCCGCCCCGGAATTGCGCATTCGCAGAGCGAGGGGCGACCAACATAAATTTACGGCCAGGAGCGAAAGGCGACGGTCACTTACGGCCCCAAGTGCATTTACAATCTTGCAGGCAATGCATCGGAAAGCATTTCATCAGAATCGCGTTGTCCGTCCTCGACCCCAACCCCAGTCCCAACATTGCTCGCCATGATCATTTCAACCTGAGGCGTCAAGTCCGACAGCAATTCGATTAGCTTGGCGACGGACGGAAGGGTCTTGCCACCGTTTGCTGGTCCTGAAACGTCGATGCGTCCTGCGATCCGACCGTCAGCAAAAATTGGCAAGCCAGCTGACCAGCGCTCAAGCCGATCAGGTTGTCGACTGCGATGCCACGAACCATGAAAACCTTCATGCAACCAAGGCACATTCAGATCCATGTCCAGCTTGCATAGCTCCTCCGCTTCTGCAAACTCAACAAGCGTGTTCCAGATCGTTTCCCACTGACGATGTCCTTGCAGGCGAACCGTTTTGCTGTGAGTGATCTGATCGGTCTTGGTAGCTGGTTCGAGCAAGCTTCGAGCGAAGTTGCGACTGCGGCGAGCGATCAAAACCATCTCGGCGTGTCCGAAAGCGCGGGTCAAAACCAAGGCTGCGAAGACTACACCGGTTCCGACTAGTGCCAGCCAATCGCGACCGAGCAACTGGCTTAAAATTGCTCCGGCTGAAGTTATGAGCGCCATTGCAATCACGGTCAGCACCAAGCCGAGGTCGCCTAAGCCTTTGTCCTTCAAACTGTGATGCAAGTGAGCGCGATCCGTCGTATAAATGCTGCGCCCAGTCAACTTGCGCCGCACAATCGCCATCGCCGAATCCAGAAGCGGAATGGATAGGATGGCAAGTGGCGCTAGGAATGCCACACTTGCGGGACCTTTGATCGAGCACCGAATCGCCAATGCCCCCGTAATCATTCCAATCAGCAAGCTTCCCGAATCACCCAGAAAAATGCTTGCTGGCGGAAAATTGAAAACCAAGAACCCAATCAGCGCCCCGCACAATGCGAACGCAATCGCTGACTCAGCGAAATGTCCATTCATTGCCGCGATAACACCCAACGCGCCGGAAATCACTGTGCCAAGGCTTGAGCACAGACCATCCGAACCATCAATCAAATTCAACGCGTTCGTGGTAGCCAACAACCAAATAATGGTTGCTGGAATCGCAAGGTAACCCAGCTCAAAAGCGAAGCCAAAGACCTGAAGGTGCAGGATCTTAAAACCTGCCAGCGCCAGTACAAATGCCAATGCAATTTGTCCAAGCAATTTTTGGCGGCCTCGCAACGTCCAGATATCATCTGCCAAACCGAGCAGGTTTACACCAATCATTACAACCAGCAACCCGATATACGGAGTGATGTCTAGTTGCGTGAAGTTCTGTATTTTGAACCTGAAAATAGCACCGCTGCAAGCGACCAAGACAGCTAGTAGAACGGCTACGCCACCAGCGCGCGCCACCGTCCGACCATGCAACTTACGAAGCGGATCTGGCCGATCGACAATGCCAAAGCGGAACGCGAAATGACGCACCACAGGAGTAAAAACGACCGCCGAAATAAATGCGGCGATGACTACCAAAGACAGCTCGAAAATCATGGAGTGATTCATCCGTTTCTATCAGCTTGCCCTGGGATTTGGCTGCTATCGTCGAACTCGCTTCCGCGCGTTCGTCAGCAGTTTAGTTAGTTACCGTTAGTTCATGCTGATTAGGGCGCTTCGGTGCGCCTAGCCTGCAAAATTTCACACCTTCGGTTTACCCACTTGAGCGATCATTATATCCCGGTTCTGCAGATTTGAAGGAGCTTGAGGCCGAAAATTCTCCTTTCGTTAATAATCTCACCGACTTCGTTTAAGTTACCCCCTGCCAGTGCTGTTTTTGTCGTGCCAGTTGCACGGATTGGGCAAGTTGGGATGACCAAGAGTTGCCAAGTCGCGCACCTGTCAGCACAGCCGCATCTGCTAAACTGAAGGCGGTCAAACGCATCGCTCGGTTTTGTTTAGTAATAAGGCGAGTTCACCAGCACCCAATCCAATTCGGAGGCGAAGTCGATTCAATGATGTCAAAATGCAGATTCTATCTAGTTGCTATAACCTTCTTAACCGCAACCACGAACGCCTACTCGCAACAACTGATCTCACCGAAAAGCGAAGGTGCCATACGAATCGCTACGTACAACGCTTCGCTCAATCGCCCCGCAGCCGGCAAACTCAGCCAAGACCTGCAATCTAACGACGAACAGATACTAGCCATCGCCACCGTCGTTCGCACTGTGCAACCCGACATCTTGCTTATCAACGAACTCGATTACTCGAGTGAACCCGACAACGCAACTCTCCTCGAACAGAACTTCTTTGCAAACGACAAGCCTGACCTCCTCGGCAGCGATCCTTGGCCAATGCCATACCACTACTCCGCTCCGAGCAACACAGGCGTATCGAGCGGAATGGACTTGGACAACAACGGTCGAACTGAAGAGCCGAACGATGCTTTCGGTTACGGACGCTTCCCCGGCCAATACGGGATGGCGGTGTACAGTCGCTTCAAAATCCAGTCCGAAAAGGTCGTGACACTACAAAATTTTCTTTGGTCACAGCTGCCTGACGCGCGACGTCCGATCGATCCCAAAACTAAGAAGTCGTATTACCCAGATGCAGTGTGGGAGAAGCTGCGTTTATCGTCAAAAAGCTTCTGGGATGTTCCCGTTCAAACACCGGAAGGGATTATCCACGTTCTGGCCAGCCATCCCACTCCGCCAGCCTTCGATGGCTCGGAGGATCGAAACGGCTGCCGGAATCACGACGAAATCAAATTGATTCAACTTTACATCGAATCGCACCCCGCACTTCGTGATGATAATGGAAACCCGGTCAAGTTCGCGAAGGATGAAGCCTTCGTTGTGGCCGGCGATCTCAATTGTGATCCGAATGATGGCGACAGTCAAAACGTAGCCATTCAAGCTCTCATCAGCCATCCGCTCGTTGCGCAAACCGCCGCGCCCCGTAGTGCCGGTGCAGCGACCGCAGCCAAGAGCCAAGGAAAGGCAAACGCGCGTCACAAAAGTAGTCCCGAAGAAGACACCGCCGACTTCAACGATAACTCGGTTGGCAATCTCAGAGTCGATTATGCTCTGCCCAGCAAAACCTTGGACGTTATCGCCAGCGGCGTGTTCTGGCCATCACTCGATATTCTTCCAGAGCAAGAAGCTGCAGTGGTAAAGAAGCTTCTTGACGCGTCGGATCACCACTTGGTCTGGATAGACGTGAAGCTGAAGTAAGGCGTCGTTTGCGACGATTATATTGATTGCGAGTTCCATCGAGCTCAAGCAACCCGATAAAAATCTCGGTGTTTACTTGCTAACCAACTACTTTTTGCAAACCACGGCTTTCAGACCGTCACGATTTGCCCCCGGATGTTTCTGAACTAGGTTTCATTTGGCAAGCGAGTGACGCAACGCAAAGTGCTCACTCGCAACCGCAAGTTGCCAACACAACAATGAGAAACAACTGGGGCAGGCACAATGAATTCAGGCAGCAATCGTTACCGAGCATCGCTTATCCGCGAAGATGCTTACTTCTCAGAAGTCGACCAAATTCTTCTAGCCAACTTGCGTGAGACGCTCGAATTGCAACACGAAGCCGCCCGCGCTGCTGGCGACTGTAGTGAGTGCGAATCGCATAACCGCAGTCCTCATGTCGACGCCATCGACGCCTCTAAGCTGCTAACGGCAAACTTCTAGGAAGTTACCCTCCGAAACGTGCTGAGCGAAGTTCGCTTCTGCTCAGTCACGAACTTCGCTACCGCAGGCCGACTTGGGGGCAGGCTGGCCTGCGGTACGCGAAATTCTAATTTCTATTCAGTGCTTGGCTATCTGTTTCCGCTTGGCGATTGCGTCGTCGAGCGGTAGCAGACCCGATGCAAGAGCTCGATCCAATAACGCCTCGAAGTAAATATTCGCACCAGGAATGTGTATTCGGTATAGTTGGGGACTGGTTGCGCAGAGTTCGCGGAGTCGTATTTGCAGTTCTGAGTTTTGTGCATTACTCGGATCCGCTGACGACTTTGCGAGCTCTGCGTTTTCAACTTCCGCTGTGAGCATGCATCACTCGGGAATCGCGTCCGTGCGGCGCACTGTTTTGCCTTCCCAAACCGCCTCATCGCGACTGGCGTCATACGTTAGCACTCGATTCGCACTACCAACGGCTGGTGGCACGTCGATCTGCGGCATCCACTGGCGATGCTCCGCAATCACCTCCGCATAACGCTGCTCCAGTTCCTTCGTTGCCGCCAAGTTCGTCCACTCGTGCGGATCATTCTGCATGTCATACAGTTCCTGGGAACCGTCAGCGTAGCGAATGTATCTCCATCGTTCGCTGCGAATTCCGTGGTTACCTTGATTGTGACTGGTGATCGCTGGCCGCGCTCTTGATGTCGCTGAATTCACCAGCTGCGGAACTAAGCTGATCCCTTCCAAATCATCCCGAGCCGCCAAACCACAGAGCTCGTTTAGTGTCGGATAGATGTCGAGTAGTTCAGCCGGCTGTGAACAAACGCCTGCACCTGAGACTCCAGGCCCAGCAAAGATCAGCGGGACGCGAGTGCCATCTTCCCACAAGGTATTCTTGCCTGTGATCGCTTTCTCGCCTAGATGCCAACCGTGATCGCCCCACACCACAACGATCGTATTTTCGCTCAGCCCCGCCTGATCAAGCGCTTCGAGCATCCTACCGATCTGCGCATCCACGAAACTGGTCGATGCCAGATAGCTGCGTACCAGGTTACGCCACTGATCGTTCGCGCGAACCCACTGCAACCGCGGCTCTGGAAGGTTCCAATGCAAGTACCAGGAAAACCGCGGCGTATCCGTTCGATCGTCTTCTTTCACGATCGGCAAGACACTGTCGTTATCGGGATAGAGGTCGATCCACTCTTGCGTGACGAAACAAGGAACGTGCGGTAAGAAAAAACCGGTCGCCATGAAAAACGGTTGATCTTTCGGCATCGACTCAATCTGCTCCACCGCCCAACTCGCCACTTGATAATCACCTTTGTCCTCATCGCGATGCGGGAAAACTCCCCAGTCCATCAAAGGATGATTTCCCATCGGCGTTGGCGGAATCAACTTCTTTTCCGGTTTTGCACCGATGCCGCCCGCTTTACCCCACACATCAAACTCTCGAGTTTGCAGTTTGGGGCCCCCAACACCGCCATGATAAATCTTGCCGGTCGTCAGTGTTCGATAACCGTGCGCTTTGAAATGCTGCGGTAGCGCAACTCTATCTTTCCACTTTTCAAGCGATCGAAACCACGGTGCTAATCCGTAAATCCCAGTTGTCGTTGGTCGCAAACTCAACATCAAACTCGTTCGCGACGGATTGCATAACGGCGCTTGGCAGTGCGCGTTGGTGAACGTAGTCCCTCGCGCCGCTAACCGGTCCAAGTTAGGCGTACTCGCTAGAGGATGTCCACCTAGATGACCGATCCAATCATTCTGATCATCAATTGCGATGAACAGCACGTTTGGCTTCACCGCTGGTTTGTCGGTAAGCTCGAATGCCTGAGTTGACTTCGTTGCCACAATCTCCGCAGCCGCCAAAGAAAAGGCGAGCATCGCGACATAACAAGCCATTGCACCAGAGAACTTTTGCATAGTTTCTTTCCTCATCCGCTCGAGGTTAAACTCCCGTTTCGTAAAGCCTCAGAATTATAACGAAAGCATTGCAGGCCATTGGGAGGCTTGCCATCCACGACTAAGTTGCTGCTCCGTGTGTCTCACAACCACATCCCTCTCGCAATGCATCGCCACCAGGCTTAACGCCAATCCTCCCAGCGAACTGACTCACCGTCAGATGTTCTGGCACCATTGGCGTCACCTTGAATGATTTGCGGGCGCGATTTTCGGTCTCGACAACCGTGCGCTTGGTTGGCACATCTGTTGCACCCCAAGTAATTGTTGTGTCCCAAACAGCTGCCGCCAATGAGTCGCGACCGCTGTCGGCTCCTGCTCTGACTAGCACGCCTGGGCGAACAACAATCGGAACTAACTCGGAAGTCTTTGGAGTAAGCAGAAATGAAACTGAAAGCAATCGGAACGGCACTACTTTTAACTCTTTCTATGATGGGGATTACGATGTCGACCGGCAAAACGCAAGAGAAGCCCAGCACCGAAGTCAAAACTGGTGATCGCGAAGACGTCAAGAAACTCTTGGGCACTTACAAAATTGCTTCGGGTGAAAGAAACGGCAAAAAGATCGAGGCGGAACGCTTGAAGGATGTTACCGTTCGGATTGAAGAAAACGTGATTACCACCTTCGACAAGGATAAGAAGGAGTTCTACGCAGCAAGCTACGAGCTAGATACGCGGCAAAAGCCTTGGAAACTAATGATGACCGCAACCATCGTTCCAGTCGAAGGCAAGGGAACCAAGGTTGACGGCAAAGGCACGAAAGCCGAAGGTCTGATCGAGTTTAGTGGCGAAACTGTTAAGTTCATCTACTCACTACCCGAAGGCAAAGCACCGACGGAGTTCAAAACCGCTGAGAAACAGCAGATGTTTGTGCTGATGAAGACAGAAAAGCAACAGCCTTCAGCGACTACTCGCTAGAGGCTGGTTAGAAATCGAATTCAACAGCGTGAGGCACGGGGGTGTCGAAGTTCTTTCACGTCGGCGTCCCCACATCTCACATGCTTCAATAAGTTGTTGTCGATCAATCGGCTTTGTCAACTTCATATTGCAACCCGCTTCCAAGCACTTATCGTTGTCGCTAGCCATCGCGTGAGCCGTGAGCGCTAAGATTGGTATACGGCAGCCCTTGCTCTTTAGCATTCGCGTTGCCTCATATCCATCCATGACCGGCATCTGCATATCCATCAAAATCAAGTCAACTGGTAGAGGATCAAGCAATACGCCGGTGGTCTCTCCGTTCGTTGTTAGGAACTCCACAGCTTGTTTTCCAGTCTCGACCAAACGCACGTCGGCCCCCGCTTTCTTCAGCAAAAACATCAACAATCGCTGGTTGTCTGGACCATCTTCAGCGAGCAAGATTCGCACGCCAGACAACTGGGGAAGATCAACATTCAAAGTCGATTGCCTGGTATCCACTGATGGCTGACCGATAGTTACCAAGGAACTGAACTCGTCAGCATCTAACGTTTTGCCGCCGTCAATCGCGCCGCAATTGATGGAAAAAGCGAATTGGCTGCCACTGCCCGACTCGCTCGTTACTTCGATGTCGCCGCCCAGCATGTTCGCCAACTGCTTACAGATCATCAGTCCTAGTCCTGTCCCTCCGAATCGTCGCGTTGTCGACATATCTGCCTGTTCAAAAGCCTGAAACAGTTTGGTGATTTGCAACTTGTTCATGCCGATGCCGGTATCGCGAATGGCAAAACACATCTTGTTCGGCAGCGTTGCATGCATGTAAACTGTCACAACAATGCTGCCTGTATCCGTAAACTTGATCGCGTTGCCAACCAAATTCACTAAGATCTGCCTCAGCCTTGTTGGATCCGTCTGAATCATTTCGGGAAGAGCTGACTTTCCAAATGCTTCCATTCGCAGATTCTTGGCTTGCGTTTTGACTCGCATCAGTTCGAGAACTTCTCGCACAACAGTCGCCGGGGATACGGCTATGTTCTCGATTGTCATCTTGTCAGCTTCAATCTTTGAAATGTCCAAGATGTCATTGATGACGGTCAACAAGTGATCGCCGTTGCGTTTAATTGTCTCGATATAGTCGCGAGTGTGCTTGGCAGCTTGCTCTGCTTCCAAGTACTCGGCCAGCAAATCAGCGTAGCCTAAGATGGCTGTCATTGGCGTGCGAATCTCATGGCTCATGTTCGCAAGAAATTCGCTTTTGGTCAGGCTGGCCGCTTCGGCTTGAGCTTGCGCGGTCTTAAGAGAAGTGATATCGCTTCGAATGGCGAAGTATCCGCGAATCTTTCCTCCGTCACTGTAGAGCGGCGATATCGTGGTGACGACCCAGTACAGTTGACCGTTCTTCGCTCGATTGCAGATCTCTCCGTGCCAGCAACCGCCGTTGGCAACACTCTTGTACATCTCGCCCCACATCTCGCGACTGTGAACCCCCGAGTTCAGCAAACGATGGTTCTGACCAATCAACTCCTCACGTGAGTAACCACTGATCTTGCAAAAAGCGTCGTTCGCGGACACGATCGTCCCTGCTGTGTCGGTTTCAGCAACAATCGCATGATGATCCACGATCTTGCGATAAACGTCCAAGTAATTGGTCGTCTCGCGCAGCGTTCGCTCCGCCTTAGTGCGCAATTCCAAGTCGTTTTGCAACTGCTCATTCAGCGCCTGTAGCCAGATTTCAGCTTCCTTACGCTGCGAAGTATCACGCACCGTGCATTGCAGGACCCGTTTCCCTTGATAACTGAACGCAGTTAGCAAGACCTCAGTCGGGAACTCATAGCCGTTGCGCGAAGAAAAATGCCATTCAAATCGGTTTTCGCCTGTTGCGAGTGCGAGTCGAAGTTGCTCATTAAACTTCGATTTGGATCCTTCGCCGTCTTGCTGAGTGGGCGGCGACAGTTGCCATAATTCGCATCCGACAACTTCATCGATCGAATTCGTGCCCACCAACTGAAGTGCCCTAGCATTGCACTCGCTAACGACGCCAGCTTCATTCAAGAGCAGTATCGCATCGCTGGAAGCATCATAAATGCAACGCAGTTTTTCTTCGTTGCTGCTGACCATCAACTCGGCTTGCTTCCGCACTGTAATCTCGTTGTGCGCCAACAACACTAATAACTGGCCGGTCCCAGTAAACGGCGTCACCGTCAATTCAATCCAACGGAGCGGAGTGACGTTGCGAAGCGGAAACTCGATCGCAAAATTAGGCAGCTGCCCAGCGAAAACTTTGCGTATACCCTGCTCAATCTCATCCGAAGTTTCTGCATCATTTCCGCTCAGCAAACGGAAGTTACTTACGTAATTGCTGCGGATGCCGAGTCGATTGTCGTGAGGATAAATCTCGTGTGTAAAGTTTCGCCAGTTCTCGTTGAAGTGAACAATCGCTCCCTGCCCGTCCACTACCACAACTTTGGAACTTAAAGCGTCAAACGCGCTCTTTAAGAACTGCTCAACGTCGTGCAACGCCGCCGCAGCTTCTTTGCGAATGGTAATCTCAGTTTCAACAGCGATAAATCCAGTATGTATACGGCGTTCGTCGAACGTCGGCTGAAGATCCAACTCGATCCAATAATACTGACCACTCTTACTGAGGTTGAGCACTTCGCCTTGGTACCCGGTCTGAACCGTAATCGCTGCATGTAGTCCAGCAAGCTTCTCCGGCGCAATTGCTCGCTGAACCATCTCAAAATAGTTCTCACCCAAAACCTCCTCAATGCTATAGCCACTCATCCGCGAGTACCCAGCGTTGACCCACATGACTCGTCCATGAATATCGGTCACAATCCCGGCGTTCGTGGTAAACTCGGCAACCGCTGCCGCGCTTTGGAGCCGCGCGAGACGCTCGTTTTGGCTCTGATGCAGCGCATCCACTTCTAGGCTGTTCATCAAGCGACTGCGTCGGAACACTTGCACCATGAGCAACCAAAGCAACGCCAGAACATTCGTCATGATCAACAACGCATGCAACCGGTTAGGTTCGATGGCGAAAAGCTTTGTAGCGATTGTAAAGAACATATAGCTGCACCAGAGTTACCGCCACGCGGCACTGAAACGCGTGAGGACTTACAAGTCTTGCTGATTCGGTGATGACGTCAGCCGGCCACAGGATTCCAGAAACGACTCAAGCTGAGTCTTCAGATCGTCATTCAAGTCACTCGCTTGAAGCAGCGATTCAAGCACTTCTGCTTGTTGCGTAAGCTGATGAAAGCCGTAACTTCCGCACGCGCCCCGCAACTGATGCACGATCGTGATTAGATGAGGCGAATCTTGCTGGAGAATCATCGCCCGCATCGACATCACTCTTTCAGGAATCCGCGCAACGAATTCGTCGAGCAAGTCCTTGAAATCGGGGTCGTCCGCATAGCTCGAATAGATCAGACTTGTCGACAGTTTCACTTAATTTATCCCAATTGATCGACGACCTTGACCAGCCAATTCATTGACTTAGACAATGCATGCCAGCGTCCAGTTAACCGATAACAGGATGTCAACCAATCGCCGTGGACTCAAATAGCGAATTTGGGACGGAACAAACGGGCCAGTGAGGCCACGGGAAAGCCATGTCACCGAAGCGCGCTGGACGTAAAAAGATATGCATCACAATCGTCGGCTACGCGCAGGCGTTCTTGCGCAAACTGCAACCTATCCCTAAAAGCGATACTGTTTCGCGACGGCTTATTATAGACGTCGAGCCGATCTGCGTAGCGAGGTAAATAGATTCGGACTTGCACTGCGACTTCGATTGCGCCGTAAGCGAACCGCAATCACTGGAATCGCGACCCAAAGCAGACCTTTGGCTGTGAAGAATGCTACCGTGTAAAATGCCAGCCACTTGCCGTTCCCTGCGAGTCCATTCCACAATTGCTCAAACATGCTAAGCACTTTCTCTTCAAGCACCCGGTCGCCAAAGTTAAGAAACTGGTAGCTTTCTTCGTCCGTACTCCTTCATGAAACTCTGTAAAGTTAAAAGCATTGCGTTATTTTGCAGATTGTCGCCAAGTCTAGGTCGCGGAAAGCACAAAACCCGCCAGCCATCTTGGGCTCGCGGGTCGTAGTTTTTTAGCTCAGTAGTCAATCGCTAACGATTTTTACCATTTTCGGAACCAGCTAGTCACTGTTCGTAACCAACCGCTAAACCAGCCGTGTTGCGGAGCGATCGAGAAGCGACTGTGCGAATTCCAACCTTTGACAAGGGGATCTTCATTTGGATCTACCGTGTCGCTAGTGCTTGGACTGCTCGGATCGAACGTCCCCACAAGTTCCCCATCCACTGGCGCATCATTCAGCGGCGCGTCATCCACCGGCGCGGCATCTACAGGAGCTTCGTCTACTGGAGTATCATCCGCTGGCACTTCATCCACTGGCACTTCATCCACTGGCACTTCATCCACTGGCACTTCATCCACTGGCACTTCATCCACCGGAAGCTCATCCACCGGAGTGTTCGATTCCGGAGTGAGGATCTCAGAGGCTGGAATGCTTAAGTCGTCGAAAGTCAACTTTTCAACATTCGTAACGATATCGATCCCGTTCGGTCCAACTACGCGGATCGCTCCGTTACCGTTGTCGGTCAAGGTGAAGTCGGCTGCATTGCCTGCGAAGACTACAGTGTCGTTTCCTTCGCCGCCATCAAACTGGTTGTTGCCGCTGTTGTCGACCAGGATGTCGTCGCCTTCACTGCCTTTGAGAATGTCATCGCCTGCGCCCCCATCAAGCGAATCGTTCCCTTCGCCGCCAATCAGTAAATCATCGCCAGCGTCGCCCGACAGTTCATCATTGCCCGCCTTGCCCTCAATCAGGTCGTCATCATCACCACCCTTGATAACGTCCGCGCCCGCAGTGCCAACTAAGTTATCTTGGCCCGAGGTTCCGTTGATTGTGTTGATGTTGGACGGACCACGACCCGCTAACACATCAGCCAGCGTTACCGTTCCGTCGGCGAAGGTAAACTTCTCAACGTTCGAAACGATGTCAACACTTCCCGCACTGCGCAGTTCAACCACGCCGTTGCCCAGATCGATGATCACATTGTCGGCAAAGTTCGTGCTGAAGATGGCTGTGTCGGTACCATCGCCACCGTCCAAAATGTTGTTACCAGCCGAACCGATCAGAGTGTCGTCACCGCCCTCACCTTTGATGATTTCATCGCCAGCGTTGCCTTCGAGCATATCGTTTCCATCGCCACCTTTGAGCAGATCGTGCCCTTCATCTCCGCTTAGGGTGTCATCGCCAGCCTCGCCACGAATCAGGTCACTGCCCAACCCACCTGATAGCGAATCGCTGGCGTTGGTACCGGTCAACAGATCGTTGCCATCGGTGCTTGCAGATGTTGAATCCTGAGTATCATCAAGAACAGTTGTTGTGTCGGTCGTTGTTTCCGTAGCGTCCGTTGGCACGAGAACGCTATCGTCCTCCACAGCTTCTTCAACCGGTGTCCCGTTTTCGTCTACGACTGAATCTTCCAACAGCGAGTCGTCAACCGAAACAGAATCATCCATGATGGTTACAACCGAGTCGTCTGAGATCGCAACTGGACCTTCATCGATAGCGACAAGGTCCTCGTTCGAAGTCGCCGTCAAATCGCCTTCAACAGCAATATCAACAGCAATTTCATCCGCTGGAAGGTCATCCGTTGGAATGTCGCTGCTAACTGAACTGTCTAATAGAGATTCGTCCAAAGTTTCATCTTCGATGAGCGCCGAGTCGTCATCGCTCGTCAAATTGCTCGACAATGTGTTCGTCGATGTGTTCGTCGATGTGTTCGTCGTTGTGTTCGTTGTTGTGTTCGATGTTGTCGTATCAGTTGGGATGTCGGCTGTAGCGAGCGTCAAGTCGTCGAACTTCAAATGTTCAACCGCAGTTACCAAGTCGACACCATCAGCCCCAACGACGCGAACCGCACCACTTCCCAATTTGGTTATCGAATAATCCAGTGCACTTCCGCTGAATACCGCAGTGTCATCACCGGCGCCACCATCCAATTGGTCGTTCCCCAAGCCGCCGTTCAATATGTCATTTCCATCGACACCTTTTAAAACATCGTCCCCATTGCTGCCGATCAGCAGGTCGTCACCGCTGCCACCGTCGAGAACATCGTCACCCGCTCCGCCGTCGATCTCGTCGTTGCCAGCGCCACCTTGAAGTAGGTCATCATCCGCTCCGCCGCTGATCAGATCGTTACCCGCCGTGCCGGTAAGATCATCTTGGCCAGCTGTGCCACTGATCGTCGTGCGTGTGCTTGGGCCACGTCCCGCTAATAGATCTTCAAGAGAAACAGTACCATCGTTGAAAGTGAATTCTTCAACGTTCGAAACAATGTCGACACTGTCTTCACAGCGCAGTTCAATCAGGCCGTTTCCGAGCGATGAAACAGTAAAATCTGCGAAGTTGCCATTGAATATCGCAACGTCATTACCTTCACCCCCGTCGATGAAGTTATTCCCGCTGCCGACAATTAATGTGTCGTTGCCGGCTTCGCCCTTAAGTGTGTCATCACCAGCGCCACCATCAAGTCGGTCATCGCCAGCGCCACCCTTGAGCAGGTCGTGCCCTTCATTACCGATGAGAGTATCGTTTCCATCCTTGCCACTGAGTAGGTCACTGCCAAGCCCACCGGTGATCGTGTCTGCACCGGCTCCGCCAGTCAATAGATCGTTGCCATCAGTTCCGGTTAAGGATACGCCGCTTGCGCCGCCAGTGTTCGTGCCCGAGCCACCTGTGGAGTTGTCGCCCGAAGAACCGTTGCCTGAAGAATTATCAGTATTATTTGTATTGTCGTCAGTCGAATTGCTGTTGTCGTCGAGCGGATCGGACAAGTTGTCATCGCTGCTCGAATCCCCGTTACTTGAATCGTCACCGACAGGCATGCCTGAGCTGTCGTCTACGCCTGAATCGATCGAGTCGTGAACACCGCTGCAGCTTGCAGACATCAGGATCATTGGCTCGATAGAATCGATTGTCAGTTTGCTGCCA
>JBGSJB010000426.1:0-1594 GCA_041742175.1 Pirellulaceae bacterium | reverse complement strand
CGCCATCGATTCCGTACAACGTAAAATCGAAACAAGCGCGACCGCTGGACTGCGACACCAACCGTGTATGGACTTCGCACGCTTCACCCGGGCTCGGCAATCGGCCAACTTCCAACCGACCGAACCGTACCGGCAACGCCGTTCCGGCTGCGACACGCTGCCAAGCCAACATACCCACTGCAAACAAACATGAATCCATCGCCGCGCAGGGAATCTGCCAGCCTCGCAAGTCGCGCGAGCTTCCAGCCAACTCGATCAACGCGGGCGCCGCAATTCGGCCCACCAGTCCTTCATCCGTCAAAGTGAACTTGCGCAAGCGCTGGAACGGCCAACCAACATAGAACTTCGAATCGGCCGCCGGATAAATGGACCGCATCCATTCGGCAGTCTGCGGAACTGCAACGCGAACGCGCTCCAAGGTCACAGGCTTAGTTGTCGCCTTCGCCCTGAAATGCGTCCGATCCGCTTCCACCAATCGTCCGTCGCGCGACACAAAATCGCAATGCAGACTCAACTCGCTCGAACCCGTTTCCAATAGCCTTGCTTTGATCTTGATCTCACGTGTCGCTGAACTGAAAAACCGTAGTCCCTGTACAGCTTCTACGTCTTGCAGAACAACACGTTGCGCCGGAGAGAGAACGCCCTGAGATAGACTTGCCATTGCGGCTTCCATCAGCATCTCGGCTGCAGCCACGAACGGCAAAAGCGGCGCACCATCGAGTTTATGTTCGGCTAGAAACGGATCGCGAGCCGGATCGACTTTCGCTGTAAAAACTCGTTCATTCGCGTCGAGCGATGCCCCTGCAACCAGCATTGGAGTTCGCACAGCGCGATCTTCACTGCGGACAGCGCTCGTCACTAGCGTCTCCGCCGGATAGAACGAACGATAGTACTTGTCATCGGTAATCAATACTTCAGTCGCACTCGAATCGCCTTCCAGTTCAGCGATCAAATGCTGCATGCCTTCTTGAGCTGGCATGAATTGCATGTCAATCATCTCTAGCGCCAAGCGAGTTTCCGGCTTGGTCGCCATGCCCACATCGCCCCACGCATGCCAATGAAATCCAATCGCCTTCACCTCAGGTCGCTGACGTTTGAACCAATCGATCTGCTTGCACAACATTTCGTTGGACAACGAATAGTCGGTGTGACCGTTAGCTCCAAAACGACCTGAAATGGATCCGAATCCGACGAAGTACTTCAGCGGATCGCGCTGCGTGGCGTCCATTAACGCAAGCGAACCATCAACCTTGGCCGCGATGCACTGGTTCACCTTCTCCGCCTGCTTGCGATCGAATCGCGCATCCTTACCAACGCCTGCACCATGTAGCACGCCTTCGATCGGTCCCGAAATCCTACGGACCGTCTCCAGCGTCGCGCGCAATTGAGTTCGATCAGCCACGTCGCAGCAGTGATAGTGCGATTCAATGCCGAGCGCCGCGAAGCGGCGCATGGTCGCATCGATTTCCAACGCTTTTTCAGTATTCTGCCAGCTCTTCACAGGATTCAATCCCGCGTCGCGCGCACTCGTCATCACATGCGCTTTCAAGCGACGCGTACCCGCTTCATCCAGGTCGCGCCAGCTTGGATCAAA
>JBGSJB010000425.1:0-14864 GCA_041742175.1 Pirellulaceae bacterium | reverse complement strand
TTGCGTTGCGCTGTGTGTATCAAGTCGCAAGTTCGGTCAGCGTTCCAATTGTCGGAATCGGTGGAATTAGTAACATCGATGACGTGATGGAGTTTCTTGCGGCGGGCGCCACCGCGGTTCAAGTCGGTACCGCCAACTATTACGATCCCCAAATCAGTCAGAAGTTAGTCGAGCAACTGCCGGCCGCGCTCGCGGAGCTTGGCGTCAGCTCAGTCAGCGAAACTGTTGGAACTATTGTGAAAGCCAAATAGAGTCATGCGTGTACTGTCAGGTATTCAACCCACTGGTCGCTTTCATTGGGGCAATTATTTTGGTGCGATTCGTCAGTACATTGAGCTGCAAGAAGAGCACGAGGGTTACTACTTCATTGCGAACTTGCACGCGTTGACCACGATTCGCGACGCCGAGTTGCTTCGCAGTTTGACGCGCGATGCAGCGATTGACTTGCTGGCTCTGGGACTCAATCCGGCCAAGGCAACGCTGTTCGTCCAGTCGGATATACCTGAGGTCTCGCAGTTGACTTGGTTGCTGATGACTGGCACTCCGCTTGGTCTGCTGGAGCGCTGTCACGCGTTCAAAGAGAAGAAAGCCAAGGGTCTTACGGCTGACGCGGGTCTGTTTACCTATCCCGTTTTGATGGCCGCGGACATCTTGGCTTACGATGCGAACTGGGTTCCTGTCGGGCAGGATCAAGTGCAGCATATCGAAGTCTGTCGGGACCTGGCGGGCAGTTTCAATCATGCGTTCGGCGAAGCGTTTGTGCTGCCCGAAGCGAGATTGCTGAATGATTCCGCGAAGGTGCCGGGAACGGACGGCGAGAAGATGTCGAAGAGTTACAACAACACGATCGGCATCTTCGAACCCGAGAAGGAAGCTCGGAAAAAGATCATGCGCATCAAGACCGACGCGCGCCCCATGGAAGAATCCAAAGCTCCCGAAAGTGATCATCTGTTTCAACTTTATCAACTGATGGCTACGGAAGCCGAGATCGCGGAGATGGCGGAACTGTATCGTCGAGGCGGATTCGGGTACGGGCAGATCAAGACCGCGCTAGCCGATGCGGCTCAGAAGTATTTTCAAGCGGCTCGTGACCGGCGCGCGGAACTCGAAAGCGACCCAGAGCGAGTCAGTGATGTTTTGGCCGACGGAGCCAAGCGCGCTCGCGTTAAGGCTGCGGAAGTTCTCGCGCGCGTTGAAGCCGCGTGCGGCATCTCGGCTTCGAAAGCGCCACTTGGTTGAGGCAAGCGAAACTGATGAGTACAGCAAAAGTAATGAGTACTGAGCAAGCGAACGGTGAGCGAACTGAACTGTCGCATTCGGATTACGTCGACGCGCGGGTCGTTGCGTTAACACATTACTTGCCGCCGTACATGAAAGCGGTGTTGGCGGAAGTCTCTAAGAGAACGCGCGACTTCAGCGTGCTGCTATCCACCAAGCTCGAACCGAATCGCCAATTCGATACCGATTGGAGCGGTTTGCAGGTTGAAGTGCAAAAGAGTCTGATGTTGCGGCGTCCTTGGAAACACGGTGCAGGGTTCAAGGACGAATTGTATGTGCATGTTCCGTACGACACTTATTCGCAACTGCGGCGAGCCAAGCCGGATATCGTATTCGCGTATGAGCTTGGTGTGCGGTCGATGGTCAGTGCGATGTATCGACGCTTGCATCCGAAGTCGCGATTGGCGTTCTGTGTTTGCGTGAGCGAACATACCGAGCAAGGTCGCGGGGCTGCGCGGCATTTGCTGCGACGTTGGTTAGTGCGTCAAGCGGACGCGATCACTTATAACGGTCCAAGCTGCCGGAACTACCTGAAGCGCTTTCCGATTCCAGACGAACGGTTGTTTCCCTTTCCGTACGCGCAAGTGTCTGCTAACCAATTTACTGGGCCGCTCGAGCGTGTGGCCGCAGTCAGTCATCGCCTGGTTTGCATTGGACAGTTGATCGAACGCAAAGGTGTTCAGCCGCTGCTCGAATCCTTGAATCGCTACTGCGCCGCCAGGGAGACACAGCAAGTTGATCTTACTTTTATAGGTAAAGGCCCGCTTGAAGATGCGTTGAGGGCAACTAGCGTGGCTGACAATCTGAAGCTGCATTTCATCGGGCACATTCCACCGCAACAACTCGCCGCGGAGTTGGCTCAGTTTGGAATCATGATCTTTCCGACGCTCGCCGATGAATGGGGTTTGGTTGTCAATGAAGCGATGCAAGCTGGATTGCCAGTGCTTGGCAGTAAATATGCCCAGGCGAGCGAGACTCTGATTCGAGACGGCGAAAACGGTTGGTTGTACGACCCGCTGCAAGAAGCGACTTTGTTCGCAAAGTTGGATGAGGCGTTCGCAAAATCTGCAAGCGATCTGGATCCGATGCGATATGCTGCGCAGCGTAGCGTGAGCGAAATCACAACGGAGAGTTCAGCGAAGAAGGCGCTTACGGTTTTTCAAACATTGCTCGCAGGACGCAAGTAGCTTCGCTCATGGTTCACTCCCCAAAATGTCTTCCGCGGATGTAGTCGAGTTTCATGATGGATAACGCAACAATCGCGGACATTTTCGACGAAATGGCTGAGTTGCTTGAGCTGCGCGGCGAAAACCAGTTTCGAGTGAGAGCCTATCGAAACGGTGCCAAGACAATTCGAGAACTGACGCAGCAAGTTGCGGATATTATGGCTGACGCCGATCAAGATCTGCGCAAGTTTGCGGGCATTGGCGACACACTGGCTGATAAATGCAAAGTGATGGTTGAGACGGGCAAGTTGCCACAGCTGGAAGAGCTTCGCGCGAACACGCCGGCAGTGCTTGTCAAAATGACTCGCATCCCAGGTGTCGGTGCCAAGAAAGCGATGGTGATGCAAAAAAAGCTGGGCATCACATCGCTCGAAGAATTGCGTCAGGCATGCATTGATCATCGCGTTCAAGCACTCAAAGGCTTCGGCGCAAAGACTGAAGAAGCGATCCTCGCGGGGCTAGCGATCGCTGAGTCCGCTGCGCAACGGCTGCGTATCGACCAAGCGGACCAGCTAGTGCATCGACTGCGCAATCACCTGTCGGCATGCACAGCGATCGAGAAACTTGAGTTCGCGGGTAGCTACCGACGTGGCCGCGAGACTGTTGGCGACATCGATATTTTGGTGGTCAGCGAAGATCACGACGCAGTCATGGATCGCTTTGGCGCATTTCCGGCGATGTCGAGCGTTATTGGACGCGGCGATACCAAAATGTCCATTCGCGTTGACGATCAATTTCAAGTTGATTTGCGAGTGGTTCCGCGCGAGAGCTTCGGAGCAGCGCTGCAATACTTCACGGGCTCGAAGGATCACAATGTGGCGATTCGTGGGCGCGCCCGAAAACTTGGAATGACCGTGAACGAGTACGGCGTTGCAAAGCTGGAGTCGCCCGACGACTTGTTTGCAGGTGCAACAGAAGAAGAACTTTACAAAGTGTTGGGGCTTCAATGGATTGCGCCGGAACTGCGCGAAGGTCGGCAAGAATTGGCGTGGGCGGAACGTGGAGCGTTTCCGGAGTTAATTCAACTGTCCGATATCGCCGGTGACTTGCATATGCACACGACGGAAACCGACGGTGCCGCCTCGATGGACCAGATGGCTGCTGCGGCTAAGTCGAGAGGTTTGCAGTACATCGCTATCACCGATCACTCGAAGCGCGTGAGCATGGCTCGCGGCTTGGATGGCACGCGGTTGCTTGCTCAATGGGAAGCGGTAGATCGCTTTAATGCTCACACGAAACTTGGGATACGGATTCTGAAAGGCATTGAGTGCGACATTTTGGAGTCGGGTCCGCTCGATCTACCCGATGAAGTTCTGGCTCAAGCGGATTGGGTGCTTGCGAGCGTGCATTATGGCCAGAAGCAATCGAAAGAGCAGATTACAGATCGCATAGTGGGAGCTCTCTCGAATCCGCACGTCGACGCGATCGCTCATCCCACGGGTCGCTTGTTGGGCAGTCGACCGGCTTATGAAGTGGACCTTCAAGCGGTGTTTCAAGCGGCGGCGGAGCATCGGAAGTTTCTCGAGTTGAACGCGAGCCCGTATCGTTTGGACCTTTCGGAAGCGAATCTGATTGCGGCGGCCGGTCGTGGCATTCCGATTGTGATCAACACCGACGCGCATTCTGTTGAAGGGCTGGAGGTGATGCACTTTGGAATCACTCAAGCCAGACGCGCGGGCTTAACGAAGGCTCAAATCGCAAACGCTTGGCCGCTTGAAAAACTGCTAGATTGGTTGGAAAGGTAGGCTACTAGTCAGTTTCCGCGGCGTGCATTAACTTCGTAATTCGGGAGTGGGGCAAAGGAACACCAAGCGACCTGAATGACAAGTTGATTTGCCTTGAATCGCACCACCGCTAAACTGACTAAGCAAAACTCGTCTGATCCAATTCGCCAAGGGCTGCAAAGGGCTTTATGAAATTCAAATTCCCCGTGGTTATTATCGACGAGGATTTTCTATCGGGTAACGCATCAGGGTTGGGCGTCCGAGCGTTGGCTGAAGCGATGGAGCGCGAAGGTGCTGAGGTTGCAGGCGTCACGAACTACGGTGACTTGTCGCAGTTCGCTCAGCAACAGAGTCGAGCGTCGGCCTTTATTTTGTCGATCGACGACGACGAATTCGCAACTGAAGGCGCCATGGCGCCCGCCATCAACAACTTGCGATCCTTCATCAGTGAGATTCGCAACAAGAATTCTGACATTCCCATTTTCTTGTACGGTGAAACGCGAACTTCGCGGCATATTCCGAATGAAATCCTGCGCGAGCTGCACGGCTTCATTCATATGTTTGAAGACACGCCGGAGTTTGTTGCACGGCACATTTTACGCGAAGCGAAGGCATACACCGATGGCTTAGCGCCTCCGTTTTTTCGGGCTCTGGTCCACTACGCACAAGATGGCTCGTATTCGTGGCATTGCCCAGGTCACTCTGGCGGTGTCGCGTTTTTGAAGAGTCCGGTGGGACAGATGTTTCATCAGTTCTTCGGCGAGAACATGCTGCGGGCTGATGTGTGCAACGCTGTCGAAGAGCTGGGCCAGTTACTTGACCACACCGGACCGGTCGCCGCTTCCGAGCGCAATGCAGCGCGCATTTTTGGCGCCGACCATTGCTTCTTTGTTACAAACGGTACCTCGACGTCCAATAAGATTGTTTGGCATTCCACAGTTGCGAACGGCGACATTGTGGTAGTGGATCGCAACTGTCACAAGTCGGTGCTGCACGCAATTATCATGACCGGTGCGGTGCCTGTTTTCTTGCGGCCAACTCGCAATAACTTGGGTATCATCGGGCCAATTCCCCGCGAAGAGTTCTTGCCGGAAACGATCCAGCGCAAGATCGCTGAGAATCCATTCGCTGCCGAAGCTCAAGCACTGCATCCTGATCGCAAGCCACGTGTACTAACGATTACCCAAAGTACTTATGACGGGATCGTCTACAACGTGGAAGCGCTCAAAGAGTTGCTAGATGGTCAGATTGGGACTTTGCATTTCGATGAAGCTTGGTTGCCGCATGCCGCGTTCCATCATTTCTACAAAGATATGCACGCTATCCGCAAAGACAGTCCGAAGACGAACGAAGCGATGATCTTCGCAACGCATTCGACCCACAAACTTCTAGCTGGAATTTCGCAAGCTTCGCAGATTTTGGTGCGTGAGCCGAAGAATCGTAAACTCGATCGGCACACGTTTAATGAAGCTTACTTGATGCACGCCTCGACGTCGCCGCAGTACGCGATCATTGCGTCATGCGACGTGGCGGCGGCGATGATGGAGCCACCGGGCGGAACCGCGCTGGTCGAAGAGTCCATTATGGAAGCGATCGATTTCCGCCGCGCGATGCGCAAGGTCGACGACGAATGGGGCAGCGATTGGTGGTTCAAGGTTTGGGGACCTGACAGTCTGGCTGAAGAAGGCATCGGTGAGCGCAGCGATTGGATTCTGCATGCGGATGAGAACTGGCATGGATTCGGCAATCTGGCGCCGGGTTTCAACATGCTCGACCCAATTAAGGCAACCGTCATTACGCCGGGATTGGATGTTTCGGGGCAGTTCGCTGAAACTGGAATTCCGGCCTCGATTGTGACGCGGTACCTCGTTGAGCACGGTGTTATCGTGGAAAAAACGGGGCTTTATTCCTTTTTCATCATGTTCACTATCGGTATCACGAAGGGACGTTGGAACACGTTGCTCAGTTCGTTGCAGCAGTTCAAGGATGATTACGACAAGAACCAACCGATGTGGAAAATTTTGCCAGAGTTCGCGCAGCAGTTTCCGCGGTATGAAGCGATCGGCTTGCGTGATCTTTCGCAACAGATTCATGACACCTACAAAATGCATGACGTTGCACGTGTGACCACTGAAATGTATCTATCGCCGATGCAACCAGCGATGAAGCCTTCAGATGCGTTTGCCATGATGGCTCATGGAGAAATCGATCGCGTTGAAATCGATGCTTTGGAAGGGCGTGCAACCGCAGTCCTTCTGACTCCTTATCCGCCCGGCATTCCTTTGTTAATTCCCGGTGAACGTTTCAATAAGACGATCATCGAGTACCTTCAATTCGCTCGGATGTTCAACGAGATGTTTCCGGGCTTCGACACCGACATCCACGGACTAGTCGAAGAAGAGGTCGGTGGAAAACGGATTTATTACGTGGATTGTGTGCGTTCAAATTAAATGATCCGCGTCAGAAGACACGGATCGATTTAGATTTTGTTGTGAAACTTAACACCAAATGTTCTAGCGGATCGCGGGGGCATTGTTCAAAGGCGGGAAGGCGATCTGCGATGTTTCGCCGGGAAGTGGTGGCAACGCAGGACTGGATGCTGGCGGTGTGAACGAGCTAGGTACGACAGAATCCGAACCGACCGAACTTGGCGTTTGCGCAGTTTGGCTTGGCTGGCTGGGTGCCGTCGCACTCTCTAAAGTTGCTTGAAGAGACTGTGCGTTTTCAAAGTCTAACACGAGCGTATCTTCAGTACCTGCAAGGTTGAACCCTAGGCTCGCAATGCGCCAGCCTTCCTGCTCTTGATGCACTTCGCAAACGATATCCATCACTTCCGGTGCTTGACCAGCCAAACCGGGCTCGCTCCACTGGCACTCAACCAGGGCAACGTTCTTCTCCGCATAGGGATAACCAACGCGACCTATCTGGTATTTGCCATCAGGTGTTCCAGGCGGTTGGATTTGGAAGTTCGTCTTTTGAACTTGTTCGCGCGCTAAACTTGTGAGCACGCCGTTTGCGGCAGCTTCATCACCGCGTCGCAAGCTGTCCAAGAAAACCGCCACCGCTTGGGCAGGTTCCGTTCCAACACCATCCACAACAACTGGTTGCATCGGAGCGGTGGTACCAGTTTCGGGTTTAGGTGAATTTTGGACGGATTGGTCATTCGAGCCGCCGTTGCAGCCGATGAACATTGACATGGCTAACACAGCCGCTGGGCAAGCAATTCGTTTCATTACGGTTACTTCCATGTAACAAGTATTGGGAATTCGTGTTGACGTCAGACAACGCAAGCTGCTGAGCAGATTGGAAGCTAGACTCTAGAATCTCACGCTGGCCGGGTCAATGTTAGTACTTCATCGAGCCGATTCAGTTGCTAGCGTTTCCTGCGACTGCTGATCCATTTCCGCAAGCAGCGTTTTAGCTTCCTGATGACTAGGCTGGAGGCAAAGAATGAGTTGCGGCTCGTGGCGAGCTACTGCTGGCTTTTCGAGTTTTGAAGGATCACCCACCAGCGAGGTACGAAAGTCCACGCGAGCTTACTCACTAGTATGCTCGAGTACAGCCGCGCTTTTGAAATTGAGGTTTGTTGAAACGCTTTGAACATCATCATGATCATCGAGAACTTCGAGCAGTTTCAAGACTCGCTTTGCTGTCTCGCCGTCAACATCGACCGTGTTTTGAGCGATGCGAGTGATCTCCTTCACTTCCAATTCGAGGTTTGCGGACTCA
The DNA here is from genome assembly GCA_041742175.1 of Pirellulaceae bacterium. Taxonomy (GTDB): domain Bacteria; phylum Planctomycetota; class Planctomycetia; order Pirellulales; family Pirellulaceae; genus Aureliella. Next base: position 6,907 of record JBGSJB010000425.1, on the reverse strand, counting down.
AAAGCTGTCGTCACCTCAGTAAAGTTCTCTGGAAGGGTATAGATCTCGACCTTTCCATCAACGATCTCGGCATCCTGAGCACCGTTTTCGATGGCAAGTTCGATGATGTGATCCTCATTGCCGTCGACTGGACTGATAACGATGATGCCTTTGCGTTCAAACAGATAGGAAACGCAACCAGTTCCGCCGAGGTTGCCGCCGTGAACATCAAAGATCTTCCTGATTTCAGGAGCGGTACGGTTGCGATTATCAGTCATGATGTCGCACATGATGGCGACCCCGGCTGGTCCGTAGCCTTCGTAGAGGATCTCTTCGACATCGCCGCCTTCGAGTTCGCCGATGCCCTTTTTAATCGCTCGTTCGATGTTGTCTTTCGGAACGCTGACCGCTTTGGCGTCGATAATCGCAGCCCGCAGGCGAATGTTGGCATCGGGGTCGCCACCGCCAAGTTTCGCGGCAACGATAATTGCCTTCGACATCTTTGACCACAACTTGCTGCGCTTGCTATCTACAAGAGCCTTTTTATGTTTGATGTTCGCGGAATGTGAATGACCAGCCATGATTCACTTACCAAAAGTTGCAGGGAAAACGTTACTCATTCGTTTGGCAGAACGCTAATCACACCACCGTTGCCAATTTGAACGAAGGATCATTTCGGTTTACGTTTAGTATTCTTTGCTGCGGCGGCTCGCTTAGCGACGTGTTTTGCCAGCGCTGGTGGCCTCTTCGGAGGAGGCATTTTCTTTGCAGCCGGCTTAGTCCCACCTTTTGTAATCGGTTTGTCGGCAGCCGGTTTTGCGGGCAGCTTGGTTTTGGACGACGTTTTCGAAGTTGTTTTGTCGCTAGCTTTCTGCGGCGCTTTTTCTGTCGCCTTCGCAGTACTTTTTTCAGCAGACTTTACCGGCAAGGTGCCGGCTTTCGTTTTAGGTTTGTCGGACTCAGGAGCGGTTGCCGGCTTGTCCGTTTTCTTAGCGATGACTTTCGTCGCCACAGGCTTCTCAGCTTTGGGAGCAGGTTTCGGTTCAGGTTTCGGCTCAGGTTTCTTAGGTGGAGGCTCGACAGCGCCCGCTTCCTTCAGCATCGCTTTGATCGTTTTACTCGATGGCTGGAGCAAGCAATCCACTGCGAACTGATGCAGGCAGGATGAAAACTCATGCCCCTTCGACTTGGCAACGGTGCGTTCCAAGCCAGGCGCTTGCCCCTTCGCCGCTTCTGACTCAGAAACGATCTCCGTCGCAATGAGCACCTTCATGATGGAATTGCTGACGGGAATCGCATGCCCGCCAAGCGAATTTTGTGTGGTATAGCCGAGAACAAACTTGCTGATACCACCGAGCTTTTCCAGCTCCTGAATCGCTTTGCCCTGGTTCATCTTGACCATGTCGTCGATCTCAAAGCTGTAGCGCGTCTCGAAGATCGATTGCAAGTTCTTCTTGACTCGCATTGCGGCTGCGGAAGGATCCGGCAAGTTGTGGAGGACTTCTGCAAGTTCAGTGACGGTTGTTACACGCACTTCGTTCCAGTCGAAATAGGATTCTTGCAAACGATGAAAGGCCTCATCAGCCGAATCGTAACGCGCGTCCTCCAAACAACATGCGTAGATCAGATGCTCAAGCACCGAGCGGCCTTCTGGCGTGGCTACGGGCTTGTAATACTTCTTGACAACCTTGTGCAGCAGTTGAATTCGATCTCCGCGATTTTTGGTGCTCATATTGAAAACGTCTACTGCTGAAAGAATCGATAGGGAAGGTGAGTTTAGTTGGACAAACGACAACGCTATTCGGCGGGAGTTTCATTTGATGATGAGGTTGGAGGCGGCTGTGCCTCGGACGCATTCTGCTCCCGCTCTTTTGCGAGTTCTTGGAGTATTTTCGCTACTTCAAGACTCTTTTTAACGCCCGAGTCGAGTTCAAAAGTTAATCGGGGAACGTACCGCGTGTCAATTTTTTTGGCTAATTGCGATTGCAGAAATCCGGAAGAATTTTGCAATCCTTTTAAGCACAGGTGTTGCTTGCCCTCTTCAGCCATGACGCTGATCAGAACTTTTGCAGAACGCATGTCGGGCGCTACTTCGACGCCAGTCACGGTAACATGCTGAACTCTCGGATCACGGATTTCGGTGAGAATTGCCATACTCACCACTTCCCGAATGGCCTCAGCGGCTTTAAGAAGTCTACGGCTTGTCATTGTGCTCACTCAAAAACATGGAAGCGAAAGTGTCAACAAATCCGACTGGCCACGATTAACCAGCCGGAATGGTTTTGTAAGAATTAGCTGAGCGTTCTCGCTACTTCTTCAACCTTATACGCCTCGAGCACGTCGTCTTGCTTCAGGTCATTAAATCCAGCCAATCGAATACCGCATTCCATTCCACGCGGAACCTCTTTGACATCGTCTTTATGACGCTTGAGTGAATCGAGTGCATAGTCGCCAATGGTGCGACCATCACGATTGACTCGGATGCGGCAGCCGCGTTCGATCGTTCCCTGAGCCACATAACATCCGGCCACCGTTCCGACTCGAGTAATCGTAAACACGGTCTTGACCAATGCACGGCCGAGTTCGAGGATTCGCTCTTCCGGTCGCAGTCGCCCTTCGACGATCGCTTTAATGTCTTCAGCCAGTTTGTAGATGATTTCGTAACGCCGAATTTCGACGTGCCGAGCATCCGCTAAACTGCGAGCGGCTTCGTCAGGTATCACATTGAAACCAACAACCACTGCGTTCGACGCGTGTGCCAAAGTGACGTCGGCAAGAGTGATCCCACCCACGCTCTTCTGCAGGATATTAATGTGCACTTCTGGATGTTGAAGTTTGCCAAGTTCCTTCTCGATCGCTTCCAATGAACCACGAGCATCAGCTCTGATAATGATATTGAGTTCCGCAACATCTTCGGACTTGCCGAGTTTTCCGGACTGAAGAAGCTCTTGGAAAGTTTCAAACGAGACTTTGGGTGACGTTCCAGAAAGCGACTGAGCACGAGAAATGTCTGAACGCGATTCAGCTAACGCGCGTGCTTCGATAATGTCGGACAACACGTAGAAGCGATCACCGGCCGCTGGAGCAAAGTCCAAACCGGTGATGTTCACTGGAACCGACGGACCTGCGGATTGCAACTGCTTAGTCGTTTGCAGCGTATCGTAAAGTGCTTTCACGCGGCCGTAGCTGGTTCCGCAAAGGACAATGTCACCGACTTTCAATGTTCCGTTCTGGACCATGACCTTAGCGATAACACCTTTGTCCGCCGCTTGACCGGCTTCCAAACAGACCCCGATGGCTGGCCGATTTGGGTTGGCTTTGTATTCGTTCAGTTCAGCGACGGTAAGCAGCGTTTCCAGAAGTTCGTCCATCCCTTGACCAGTGATTGCACTGGTACGGACCACTTCGACATCGCCACCCCATTCGCTTGGCGTCAAACCGTGCTCGGTCATCTGTGTCAAAACTCGATTGACGTCGGCGCCGGGTAAATCGATCTTGTTGAGCGCGACAACGATCGGAACGCCCGCAGCCTTCGCGTGACTGATCGCTTCCTCGGTTTGAGGCATGATGCCGTCTTCGGCTGCGATAACGAGGATCGCGATGTCGGTCACGTTGGCACCGCGAGCTCGCATTTCCGTAAACGCTTCGTGGCCAGGTGTGTCGACGAACGAGATCTTCTTCCCATCCTTTTCGACTTGATAAGCTCGAATGTGTTGGGTGATCCCGCCCGCTTCGCCAGTAACGATGCGCGTACCGATCAGATAATCGAGCAACGAAGTCTTACCGTGGTCGACGTGGCCCAAGAAGGTGACGATAGGCGGCCGGAACTCACGCGACTCGTCCGAGTCGACTTCGTTCTCCATGCCGTCGATCAGTTCGTTTTCGAGCGAAGCCGGTTGACGGAATTCGAGCTCAACTCCCAATTCGATCGCGAGCGCTTCGGCAGATTCCGTATCCAAGCTGGCGTTGATCGTGAGCCCTTTGCCCATCTGCATCAGCGTTCCCAGTACTTTGCCAGCCGGAAGACCGGAAGCTTCTAGGAAGCTGCGGACCGTGCACGGCAGTTCGAGAACCGCTTTTTCCTTACGCGGTGCAGCGGTATTGGTCCCGCGGTGCACCAGCGTTTTTGAGTGGCGTCGCCGACCGGAACCGTCTTCATCGCCCGTTTCGACCGCTCGTCGATTGCCGCGGCGTTTTCGTTCGTCGCGTGCTGCCGCGATGCCAACACCTTTCTTGCGTGCCAAAGCTTCGTCGTCGTCGTCCGTCGTCCGATGTTTGCCTTTGGCTTTATCGGCTGCGGCTTTGAACTGGCTGAGCCCGCCCGTACCCTGCGCTGGCGGAGTCGAGGACGAGGTTCCCGTCTTTGCTTTCGCTCGCGCTGCACTCGCCTCCTGCGCGGCGGCAGCTGACTGCTGTTCGAGAGCTTCCAGCGGAGCTTTCATGCCCTGCTTGTGACCGCTAATCGCTTCTTTCGTCAAGCGAATTTCGGGACGTTGCGGAGCTGGTTCAGTCGATTTCGGAGCTGGAGCAGTCGACTGACTTCCTTTCGGAATTTTCGCCAGGTTGATGACTGGTTCGCGTCGTTGCTGCGGCCTTTTCTCGCCTGTACTTCCGTCAGCGCGCGGCGCCGTGCTGGAGTTGGTGCGTCTTGCGTCAAGCGATCGCACGCGGGCGCCGCTAGTTCCCTGCGATGCGATGTCATCGCGCGAAGGACGTAGCGGCTCGTCCGAGCGCAAAGGCGTGGAACGGCCGACCGAGACCGAACTTGCACGCGCGGGTGCAACAGGAGCAACTGGCGCTTGTTCAGTAGGTGCAGGTGGGACAACTGGAGTCACTGGCTTTGACACTTCAGCAGCGGGCGTCGCGATTGCCGGTGTGGACCGTGACGGTGGTATTGCCGCCGGGGTAGGCGCAGTCGGAGCCGAAGCGACTGGCGCCGGAGTGGCTGGGGCTGGAGTGGCTGGAGCAGCAGGGATAACAATCTCGGCCGGCGCGGATCGCTCAACAATGGGCCCGCGGATTGGACCGGTCGGAGCAGCCGGTTTCTCCGGAGCCGCAGCCGGTCCACCTGCTAAATATTTCGAGATGCGAGCTACTTCATCGTCTTCCAAGCTCGCAAGAGCGGACCCTTTGTTCAGAATTCCTATCCGAGTACAAATGTCAACCAGCTCTTTACTGTCAATCTGCAACTCTTTGGCGAGTGCGTAGATTCTTTTCGGCACGTGAACGAGTTCCTAACAAATTCTACCCGTCGTTGAGCAACGCTAACGGATCAACAACAAGCTTGGGATGGGAGTGGTCTGCTGGGGTAGTACTCTGCGATAACCTGCCGCGGGCACTACTTTTTGACACAACCACTCGTCAGCGGGGTGTCGGTTACATCGAGCGACTCCTTTTGGGAAATGCATCGAATTGGCGACCTGCGATCAGGCCCGGACCAACCAGAGTATTACTTCTGATCGGCGTCATTGTTCTTGTCCATGTTATCCTCTAAGTTTTCAGCCACAGGTGGCGTTTCTTCAACAAGTTCTTCAATAGTCTCGTCAACCGGTTCTGCGGTAAGTTCTGCAGAAGTTTCCGATGCAACTGCATCCGTTTCCTCGGACTCTTCGGCGGGAGCTGCTTCGAGTTCTGGGGGTGCTACAACGACAGGTTGTACCGCCGCCGCGGCGTGGCCGGCCGCTGCCAGTTCTTTCTTCTGACGCTTCGCCGCCTCCTCGACTTTCTCAGCCGCAACCGCTCTCTCGTCAGCTTGCTCGACAATCAAATCGACTTGCTCAGCAGTCATCCCGCCCATTTCCATCAGCGCGTCTGGCTCGATCACCGATAAATCATCGTAAGATAAATACCCTTGCTCGACCAGCCTTTGTGCCAAATCTTCCGTCATCCCTTCAATTTCCATGAAGGCTGAAACCGCGCGGTCGATCTGCTCTTCCAACTCACTAGCAGTCATGATCTCGATGTCCCAACCGACAAGTTTACTTGCCAGCCGTACGTTCTGGCCGTACTTTCCAATCGCCTGGGACAACTGATCTTCGCGAACCAAAACGATAGCCCGACCGATCATGTCACACAACAAAACCTGCTCCGCTTCAGCCGGTTGCAATGCAGCTGGAATCAGTACCATCGGGTCATCACTCCAACGAACGATATCAATCCGTTCCCCAGCCAGTTCGCTGGTAATGTTCTTGATTCGGTTGCCGCGAACGCCGACGCAGGCACCGACGCAATCCACGCGTTGATCAGAACTGCTGACCGCAACTTTGCTGCGGTGACCCGGTTCGCGACTGATTGCGTTGATGCGAATCACACCTTCAGCGATCTCAGGGATCTCTTGTTCAAACAATCGCTGAACCAGTTGCGGTTTTGTGCGACTGAGAATGACTTTTACGCGATTGCCCGCCGCTTTAACTTCAAAGACCACCGCGCGGATGCGGTCGCCGTTGTGGTACGATTCACCAGTGATCTGCTCACCACGAGGCAAAATCGCTTCCATGTTGCCGAGCTGAACAGTTGTCACACCGCGATCGCTTCGCTGAACCGTACCGGTGATCAACTGACCAACCTGATCATGAAATTCGTCGAGCAACGAATCTCGCTCGGCTTCTTTGATCTTTTGAATGATCACTTGTTTAGCGGTCTGAGCGCCAATGCGACCGATTTCTTCCTGATTCAATTCAGTGCCGTTGCAGTGCGCTGAAATGACTCCGCTCTGCCGATCGATGGTGACGGTCGGGTCAGATTCTTCGCCAAAATGTTTTTTGACGGCTGTTTGCAGTGCAGATTCGATAGCGGAAAAGACGAGTTCGCTATCGATGTTTTTTTCGCGGTGAAGCGAGTCGACGAGCCTGAGTAGTTCGGTAGGATTCATGCGTCCAAGTTTTTTGGCTGGCGGTTGCAGTCCTGCGGCCGGTTTCCAAAATCCGAC
>JBGSJB010000424.1:0-2494 GCA_041742175.1 Pirellulaceae bacterium | reverse complement strand
GTTCGGTGGTTCAGCGCTGACCAGTGATATCGCTGTTCCGAAGCATGATTCAGCGGATCAAATTGGCAATGAGATTCCGGTCACGTATGTACCTGCGCGGAACACGGTGTTTCTGTCATTGGCACTCGCGTATGCCGAGAGCATCGGTGCGTCCGACATCTTTCTAGGCGTGAATGCGCTCGACTACAGCGGCTATCCGGATTGTCGACCAGAGTACATTGCGGCTTTCGAGCAGTTGGCGAATCTAGCTACGAAAGCTGGAGTTGAAGGCACGCAGCGGATCAAAATTCACACGCCGCTGATTGAACTGAGCAAGGCTCAGATCATCGAATGGGGCTTGCGGCTAGGGGTGGATTATTCGCGCACATCCAGTTGTTACGATCCCGATGCGGCAGGCAATCCCTGTCAGCATTGCGATTCATGCTTGCTGCGCATGCGCGGCTTCGAGCAAAATGGCTTGAGCGATCCGGTGCTCGGCGGTTTGTCTAATCCTTGACGTTTTGCGGTATTGTCCCGCAAAGTGTCTTGGCAGTCCGAAACAAGCGACGCGCCGTTCCGGCGCATCTAGGAACTTCAACAGTTTCGGCCCGACGGACACAATGACAACCGGGTATAATGCCAAGGGCGAGCTCACCAGCTACACCTATCCTGACGGAACCGCAGTCGTGCGCAGCTACACGGCTCGCGGTGAACTGTGCCAGCTCACGCATCTGGAACAACGATCGATCGATACACGGGTTTACGATAACGGTGGTCGCATGACCAGTTCGAAACCATTCTCCAACACAAACCCACGTTGGCAATCCGATCTTTGCCAACGAAGCGAACGCATTCGCCGCACCGTGGAAAGCAATGGTGTTTCTGAAACGCGTGCTTACAACACGGAGAATACCCTTGCATCGATCATTTTTTCGGGCGCATCGATCGGCAATCTGTCTTACGGCTGGGATGCAAACAAGAACAAGACCAGCGAAGTGCGAATAGCATCTTGTCTCCCCTCGCCCTGTACTCAGCAAGCGAGTTGCAGCGATTCGAAGTCCCGTCTCCCCTCGCCCCGTACTCGGGGAGAGGGGTTGGGGGTGAGGGGCTCGAGCATTGGGGAAGATCGTTCGCTCGTTTTGACTCGCACTCATGGTCCGACGCACGAGTTGCTGACTGCTGGCGGCCAGAATATCTCAACCGACGTGAAGGGAAACATAACCTTTATTCCTGCTTCCCTCAGGCCTACAGCCTCAAGCCTCACGTCTGTTTGGGACTTTGACAATCGCTTGAACACAGCCGACGTTGGCAGCGACGGTTCGGTGGATGTAACTTACAAGTTCGATGCCATCGGTCGCCGAGTCTTCCGTGATAACGGCACGACAGCCACCATCTACGTCCAAGCGGGTCAGCAGACGATCGCTGACTACACGGCTAGCAGTGCTCCTTCGTCGCCGACTTATCGTTATGTCTACGCCAGCTACATTGACGAACCGGTGTTGCGATTCAAGCCCAGCGGTTCCGAGTCGTTGTACTACCATCGCAACCAGCAATACTCGGTCGTCGCCTTGACCAACAGTTCCGCAGCGATCGTCGAGCGTTACGCCTACTCAGCTTACGGCGTTCCCACGATCACCAACGCATCGGGCACTTTGCTTCCTGTCGGCTCGGTTGACAACCGTTATCTATACACAGGCCGCGAGTGGGACCAAACGCTCAGCTTGTATCACTACCGAGCTCGGATGTACGACGCGAATCTCGGACGCTTCGCGTCCAGAGATCCGATTGCATATCGAGGGAATTCTTTAAATCTCGTCAGTTTTCTGTCGTCTCGCCCTATGGTAGCAGTGGATCCAAGTGGCAAGGCTGCGGTTCTTTGCACTTTCAAATGTAAGGAACTTGGGCCAGGTCATGACCCAATTGATGATGTTGAAATTGAAACAGATTGCCTTGCGCTTGGCGAGACTTGCTGCGAAGCCGAGCGCGAGAAAGTTGAGGAAGACCTTGGTAAAAACCGATGTCATGTGGATTGCAAGCTTAAAAAATGGAAGCTTAAGGATGCTGATGACGACCATCATCCTCCTTCGCCTTGTTATGTTGAGTCCTGCAAATTGAGTTGTTCAATGGAGATGGTGTTGTGCCAAGGAGTTTGTTCAATTGTTGCCAAAAAGCCAGCGCAATGTATTACACTTTGTGCCACTTATAAACTCGCATGTGACCAGTACTGCACGAAGAACTGCGTGCCTGGTTGGGATCCAACTGACCCCTACGGGCCGAATGGGATAGTATGGTAGTCAGCAGATGGACGGTAACGAAAAGCAGATTCTCGCTGTTCGCATTCTGCTTATTGGCTGCCTCAATCGAGTTGTACGTTGGTAAGCGTACACCAGTCCCAGTGGGTATTGGGTCGGCGTGGTGTTGCGTTGTGTTGTAGGTTTCGTTAGGCGGCTGATGGGGCTGCCAATTCAACTCGAACCTACTTGAGGTGTGTGATGGCTAGCAACGCGGCTAAGAT
>JBGSJB010000423.1:0-13089 GCA_041742175.1 Pirellulaceae bacterium | reverse complement strand
TGTTCGAACTGAGCTGCAAGGACGATGTACATAAAGACGAACGACAGCACAAACGTCCATTGGAATTCGTCTAAGGTTCGTTCAAGTTCTCGACCACGCCCGAGCACCACCGTCTCGAAGCCGACCGGCACACCGAGTTCCGCTGCAGCTTTATTAAGCGCTTCGATGCGGTCCGAGAGCGCGTATCCAGGTGCGATATTGGCGCGCACAGCCACCATTCGCTGTCGGCCCAACCGGTCGATGCGAGCTGCGGCGAATCCAAAATCGAACTTGATCACATTGTCAATGCGCGTAAGTCCAGTCGTAGTTGATGAGTTGGTGGAAAGCGAAATCGGATTCAACTGCGCCGAGTTCGGCTCGGTGCGGACATACAACTGCGAAATCGATTCTGAGTCTTGGCGATCGATGCCGACCAATCGCAGCTCCACATCGTACGCGTCGTCCACTGATTTATCGCGGTAACGTGAGACGCGATCATCACCACCGACAGCGACTCTTAACGTATCAGCAATCTCTTGGACAGAAACGCCCATCGATGCCGCTCGTTCGCGATCAACGCTAACCAGTAACTCAGGTTTATCGAGTTTCAAAGTGGTGTCGATGTCAACGATACCGGGAATCTCCATCGCTTTTAGACGCAGAGCTTCGCTGAACTCGCTGAGTTTAACTAAGTCGGAACCCGTAATTGAGAAGTCGATATCGACTGGTGCACCTTGGCGGAACGAAGTTAGATTGCGGACGGACAGGCGAATGTCAGGTAGCTTTCCAAGTCGCTTGCGAATCTCGCCCATCTTGTCGCGTTGTGTGAAATTGCCCTCCCAAGCGGCACGAGGATTTCCCGCGAGCAATCCTTTAAAGAACCGCTCAAACGAAAACGTCCGCTCTTTGGAATCGATCAGTCGCACGTAAAGTTCACCGCGATTGACGCCTCCGAACCCGCGCGTACCAACTGTGGCTAAAGCGAATTGGATTCCGTCAATCTGGCCCAGTTCCGATTCGACAACTTGCATCGCTTGATTCATCGCGAACAAACTGACGCCCTCTTTCGCTTGAACGCTTACCTCGAACTCAGATTCGTCGACGTTGGTCGGAATGTAATCTTGTTTAACGAGTCGGTAGAGCGGAATGTTGGCTGCGATAACTGCGATGCACAGTAACAAAGCGAGGAAACGGTAGCGCATAGTCACTCGCAAGCTAGCCATATACGCGTATTCGATGTAGCTATAGAATCCGCGCCGCGAGTTGGCTGCTTTGCCACTATCATTCGGCTTTGCTTTGCGCAGTAACTGACTGCACATCATCGGGGTCAGAGTAAAACTGACGAGCATCGAGACCAGAATCGCCGCGGTGGCTGTCATGCCGAATTCATAAAGCATTCGTCCTGTGACGCTGGATAAAAACGAGACCGGTAAGAACACAATCACGAGCGAAATTGTGGTCGCAAGAACTGCTAGGCCGATTTCGCGAGTTCCTTCAATCGCGGCGCGGAACGGATCCATCCCTTTTTCTTCGATACAGTGAAACACATTTTCCAGCACTACGATCGCGTCGTCGATCACCACGCCCACCATTAACACAAGCGCCAGCATCGTCACATTATTCAAAGTGAATCCAAACAAACGCATGAACGCAAACGTTGCAATAATCGAAGCTGGGATGGCTACCGATGCGATCAGGGTCGAGCGCCATGACTTCATGAACAGTAGCACCGTGAGGCATGCGAGCAGCGAACCAGAGAACAAGTGACCTTCGATCTCATGCAAAGCCGCTAGAATGTAGCGCGACTGGTCTTGGATAATCGTCACCTGCACATCGTCTGGTAACAACGACTCGCAGCGTGGCAGGCGATCTTTCACGGCTTGCACAACGCGCACGGTGTTCTCGCCCGACTGACGTTGCACTTGAAGTACAACAGCAGGTTCGCCGCGCAAGCGGGCTAACGTGCGCACCTCTTTTGTTCCATCGACAACGGTGCCCAAGTCGCTCAAGCGGATTGGAGTACCATTGACGGTATCGACCACCAAGCTTGGAAAGAACCTCGCGTCGGCTACGCGACCCAGCGTTCGCAACGCGCGTTCGCGATAGCCCTCATCGACGCGTCCTCCGGGAATTTCGGTGTTCTGCCGAGTCATCGCATCGCGAACTTGAAGTATCGACAGCCCATAGGCCGCCAAGCGTTCTGCATCGATGTTGACTTGCACAGCGCGATCGGATGCACCAGCGATGGTGACTTCGCCAACGCCTTGCGCCGATTCAATCATGGCTTTTACATAGCGATCCGCCATGTAATACAGTTCGCTGGAAGTCCGCGGCCCCGACACTGCCAGCGTCATAATCGGCGATGAATCTAAATCGTTCTTTCGCACAGTTGGCGGATCAACGTTCGGTGGCAGACGCGCGACAACTGAGGCGACCGCATCGCGAATATCTTGAACAGCTGCGTCGATTTCGCGTTCAAGGCTGAACGTGATCAGCAATATCGCACTTCCGTCGCTGGAGATCGAACGCAACTCTTCGATGCCCGCCACCGTCGCTACAGAATCTTCCAAGACCTGCGTGACTTCCGATTCGACCTCTTCGGATGCTGCACCTGGGTAACTTGCGCGGACAAACACCGTCGGCAAATCAATATTCGGAAATCGATCCACACCCAACTGCGGAAAAGAAGCAACACCCGCGACAATCAACGCTGAAATAATCATCAGCGCTAGCACGGGACGTTTAACACAGACTTCGGCTAACCAATACACGCTTTAATTTCCTATTGTCCGAGTGCAGTTTGAGCAGACCCTGATTGCGGCGATCCTGCTTGCGCCGATCTTGCTTGCTTTGAAGTCCCGGCGCTATTCACTGGAACAGTTGAGTTTACGGATTGCATAGCCGGTTTCGACTCCGGCGCCGCAATCGACTCTGCATTCGGTGCATCAGTCGGTTTGTATTTGCCCACGCCCCCGGAGCTGCCGTCAAGCAGCACGGTGTCGCCCTCGCTCAAACCAGATCGCAACTTAATTTGTTCATTCGCTTCATCGCCAATCTCGATGACAACTTCTTGCACTTTGCCATCGACGACTTTCCAAACTTTCTGAACACCTGCAAAACGCACCAGCGCACTGGCTGGGATAACGATGGCCAGCGATTGGTCGTCGAGCACAACATCAGCCTGTGCAAACGAACCGCTACGCAGTGAATTATCAGAGTTTGGCACATCGGCTTCGAACATGAGCGAACGGCTAACTGGATCCAAGGTTGGACTGATCCGAGTAATCTTAGCTTCGCGTTGCATTCCGCCATCGAGTAACAGTATCACTTTTTGGCCAATCTTAATTTCTGATGCGAAGCGTTCTGGGACCGAAGCGCGGTAGCGCAGCACGTCAGTTCTAGCCAATTCAAGGATGGCTTGGCCGACATTGACGTAGGAGCCGATCGCAACGGTTCGATTTTGAATTCGGCCTTTGAACGGAGCGGTAATAGTGGTGTCCCGCAGTCGTTGTTCGGCGAGCGAACGCAGTGCGGTCTGGACGCCGACTAGCGCGATTTTCTCGCGGACGCTGTTTAGCGAAGAATTGAAGCGCGCGTCGGCCACGCTTTCGGCCGCGATGGCAACTTCGAGGTCCGTTGCGACAACTGCGTTTTGCGAAAACAACTGTCGAAAGCGTGCGACCGACTTCTTCGCTTCTTCAAGCACTGCACTCGCTTCGCGGACGGGCGGCGAATTCATCGGATTTAGCTTTTCGACCGGTTCGCCTGGCTTCAATCCGATCGCGGCCCGCGCCTGAGTAAGCTGCGATTCAGCTTGCGCGGCCAGCAATTCGTACTCGACTTGATCTATCTTTACCAGCGTCTGATCGGCTTCAACAACATCGCCCAAGTCGCAGCTCACTTCAATGACGCGGCCGGGAACGTTGGCAGCGATTGTCGTGATCTCATCCGCAAATAGACTTCCCTGAACTTTCGCAACCCGCGGCCAAACACTTTTTGTGACCGTAAATGTCTTACCATCAATCTCTGCTTCCACACGCGCTACCGGTGCTTTGGGCGTGCCCTCTTCGTGGCAACCGACAAAGAGGATGATGATCGCAAACGCGACGAACAGATCTACAAATGATTTCATGGCGGGTAAGAAATTTGGTGGGAGGATCAAATCGAATCGCGTTAGCAAGCGAAATCGCTGCCCGCAGAGTATACGATTAGTTTATCGACTCGGCGAATCTCTGGCTGGTCGGCGATTCTCTGGCTGGTATGACACTATTGTGCTCGGTCGAGCGTGAACAAGGAACACTTAGTCGTCACTTCGGCAGATTTCCGACCCGAATGACCGACCACTATTCTTCGAACGAACGTCAGAACTAAACGTCTCACTGATCGCCTTCACATTCTGACTGCGGGCTGACCGTCCCAAAACTGCGTGTTGCGAGTGCACAATGGGCTAGTGGACAATGGAGCACTTCGACCAACTTCGAGCTGCAAACTTCCCGTTTAAACACTCAATTCTCGCTAAAAGACCGGGCAGCGGGTAAAATCGGTTATTGACGCTTTCGAAACCTTCATGACCGCGCGCGAGAAGAACCATGAAACCTCTCTTTTCCTTTACATTGGTCATATTGATCTCCGCTTCAACAGCTTGGGCTCAGGAACGCTTTCGCTTAGAGGCTCCGGCGGCGCGCGTATCGGCCGACGCTTACTTGACTGAATCTGAGTTGGTAATCGTCGATCAAGCGGGCAAAAACACCGCTTACCTCCGCGACACACAGTTCGACTCTCAAGACGGACAATGGTTGGGCTACTTTGCCCGAAACTTGAACCAAGTCATCCGCTGGCCGATTTCAGGCTCTGGAAATATGCAGATCGGCGATGTCCAGGGGCGGTCAGTGAACTACCGGACCAGCCAAATGACTATTCAGCCGCTCGAACGCGTGACCCAGCGACCCGTCTTACCACCGCCAATGAATACTCAACCATTGAATACTCGGCAACCGCTGAACACGAATCCGCTCGATCCCGACGCCGGTGCCAGGGGTGGCTTCATCGACTCGCTGCAGGGGATCGCGCCAAGCCCTATTTTTAGTTCAGTTCAAGATGGTCGCGACGCCCGATCGCAAATGTTGCAATTGGCGACCTTCGATCCGCGCGGCGCGCAGTTGTATTTAACACGCGATCGCTCCAGCGGGCTGACGCTCAGCCGCGATCCGATTTCCGAAAGCAGTTGGTGGGTCGTGCCGGCGGGAAATCGCTACGTGCGCGTTCAGCATTATCAAAATGGACGTGTCTCGACGTTAAGCGCCAATCGAAACCACAGTGTTTCGCTCGCCGCCATTTCGCAAGACCCACGACAACTATGGCGAGTTTCGGATAGCGCCACCAACCGAAATCGCTTCATCCTGGAAAATGCGAAGTACAGCGGGATGTGCATGAGTTCATTCGGAGGGCAACTCAACCTGCAACCGATCAACTACTCACCAGCTCAGTGGTGGGTACCGCTGGCCGCGCCGACTTTGCCGACCTTCGAACCATTCTGGCGAACTGTCAATCAAGAAGTCCACGCGAACTCGCCGCTCCCACCAGCTCAACTCGGGCTGATGAATTCACACCGCAACGCACTCATCGTGCTACTGGCCGATCAACGTCAGGCTGGCCAAGTGCAGCAGTTGCGCATCGAACCGGGGAAGACAGCCACGGTAACCCTTGATCGCGATGCGGGTGCAACCATTGTTGAATCGTATGAGATCCGTTCGCCCAGCGGCGTTTGGGAACGTCAGCAGTTTACGACCGCAGTCCCCCCGCGAACGATTTACGATCTGAGTATCTACGAAGAATTTTTGCAGTCGATCGCCATCGATCGCACCGGCAAAAGCCCCAATCCAATCGAAGATGTAAACTATATGCCCAAGAGTGTCGGATGGTTGCAGATTCCAGCAGGCGCTGCATTGCCGATGAACAGCACGATGGATGTGTTCGCCCAAGCACGTTCCGCCAACAACCCCGGAGCCGTCCGAAGATTGGACCCCAAGCAATTCGAATTCGAACCGAAGAGTCCCACCGAGGCAATTCTCGAAGAATTTAAGTCAGTGCCGCGCCAAAAATTCTGAGCTACCGAGCCGTAATGTTAGTGAGCCGTGAAGCCATGCCGCTTCCTTCGGCTAACAGCATGTTTGTTTTCAAAGGCGATACGATGGCAAATCAACTATGAGCGAACGATTCATCGCGGCTTCGCCCAACGAACTTGCCGCAAACATTCTTGAAACAGCTCCACTGTTGCAAACGAAACTTGTCCGCGCTCTCTTTTGCTCTTCAGTCGAAGCCGAGCGAGCGCTTACGGAAGTTATTAAGTTCCTGACACTCGCCGCCCAAAGCACTGACGGTCCGCTAACGCCGTCCGCGCGAGTCGATGTAGCTTGGCATGAATTTATACTGTTCACGAAGACGTATATCAACTTTTGCGACCAGCAATTTGGTAAGCTCGTCCATCACGAACCGAGCAACAATCACGAAGTCAATTCGAATCAGTACGCCGCAACATTGCAACGCTACCGCGAACAGTTCGGTGATCCGCCGTCTGATTTTTGGGGCACCTGCCGAGCGGTTAGTACCAAACGCACCTCGGCATTTTGCGGTAACTGTGAATCGGATAGTTGAGCGGTGTTTGGTGAAACAAGGCGAACAGGAGATCAATATGTATCTTTCCGCGACAATGACGATCGACCCTAGCCACTTGACCCAATTGCGCCGCAAGCCGACGAAAGGCTTCCGAAGATTCGCTGAACTGCTGACTGGCAATTTGCTGTCTCAGCGCGAGGAGCACGAGACATTTACGGCGCTATCGATATTACAAGAACTTAATGTCGCTCTTCGTTCACTCGGTGTGACCGATGTAGTCCGATTCACTCGCGACGATCAAGTGCTGTACGACGACCAGAGTTCGTCCAGTTCCGATGACATGCCAGCGGCGATCGATAGTTTGTCGCGCAATCGCTCACCGCAAGGTGAATCGTTTTCAAGTTTGTCGCTGTTGCTTGAGCATCATTTGACATCGATCGCAGTAATCATAGAAATCAAAGTGTTGCGAGTCCATGCGATCGGAGTTTATCCTATTCAGATCTCCGTCAACGGGCTCGACGCCGAACTGCAGTCCACGAGCGACGCGCAGATGTTGGGAGCAAGACTCGACCAAGTTTTCGCTTCGCAACAGACCTATGATGCCTACACCAAATCGAAAAAGGCTGAGTTCGAAGACTTCATCCAGCAGCTTGAACAAGCTTTCCGATCGAAGATGCGCGTCGATAATTTGCATCGTCGCGTGTACACCAACATCGTACGCCCCGGGCTGACTCCCTCGAGCAAATCAGGTTCAGCCGCTGATGGAACTGTGGTCGGCAGCAGCGACGTTGAAAGCACTTCGCACGCGCCGCCGATGTTACAACGCTATTACGCTTGCGATTCGCTGATGTATCTGTGGATGTGGTCCAGCTTCATGCATACGAACAACACTTACTGCCACGATGCGACGATTGTTAGCGAGAGCGGTCAACCAGCGTTCAGCGTCGGTGAAGAAGGCTTTCATGCGGGCGAGTCCTCGACGCTCGATCCCGAAGCTCCGTTCGAAGCTCCCGACTGCCCAATCGAACCCGTTGAAGGAGTCGGCGGCGAGATCTCCGACAATGTCGACTTTGGGTTGCTAGGTGACGCAGGCGATGTGACTCGGTCGAGCTGGTTCGATTCGTTTGCGTTCGGTGGTGACGTCAGCGGCCACGGGGCGGACGCGGTGGATTTTGGCGGAGACGCTGGTGGTGCATCGTGCGGCGGCGGTTGCGGCGGTGGCGGATGCGGCGGTGGTTGCGGAAGCTAGTTCAACTGAATGCATTCGCACAACTCAAAATTCATCACTCGCTGACCGCAGTTGCCCTGGTGCTTGGCGACTTTAGGTTGCTAATCTGACCCCGACAATTAGGCGTGACTTGCGCCATCTTGGGTCATCTTGGCATGAGCAGCGATGAAGGAATTGCTATCTAAGTTTGAATTGCAGGCCGATCGGCGCGTTGATCGGTTGTCGGCAATTGGCTTGGTGCAGAAGACTGGTACTTATTGCCACGAGATCGGCAGTTCGCTTTTGATTGCATTGCGACGTTGGCAAGCGGATGATGCGAGCGCGATGGCGGCCTGCGTTGCGTACTATTTAGCACTGTCGCTATTTCCCATGTTCCTGCTGCTGATCGCAGGCATCGGTTTGGTAATGCGCTACACCAGCCTGGGACACGATGCGGAATTGCAGATCCTCGAAATCGTCTCGCACCATTGCTCGGACAGCCTCAGCGCCCAAGTCGCGCAGGTCCTCGAGCAGCTTCGCGATCAATCAGTTGTCGGAGGCCCATTCGGTCTGGCGACAGCTTTGTTGGCCGCGATCAGCGTGTTTTATCAGTTTGAAAAGGCGTTTGATAAGATCTGGCATATTCCTGCACCACCCAAAGCGGGCTGGCGCAGTACGGTGCGGCGACTGGTCATCCGTCGTTGCATGGCGTTCATGTTATTCACCGCAGTGGGAGCGGCAATTATCTGCACGCTGGCCGCCAACGTGGCGATCGGCACTTTGCGACAATGGATGACGCATCTGCATCTTCCGGGCACGATTGCGATCACAATTGTCGACGCAACCGCAACGATGCTGCTTAACGCAGCGGCGTTTAGCGTTCTCTACCGATGGTTGCCCAAGAGAAGACCGACTTGGCAGGATGCTTTTCGCGGTGGACTGCTCGTATCAATCATTTGGGAAGTCGGACGACAATTTCTCGGCGCATTTTTGATTGGAATGAAATACACCAGTGCCTATGGCGCCGTTGGGTCCTTCATCGCTTTACTCTTGTGGTTCTACTGGGGAGTAACCATTCTGTTCTTCGGTGCCGAATACGTAAAAGTCCTGTCGCGCAAGCACCAATCGCCACTGCGGATGTTCAAGCCCGGCGCGATAGACGAAGTTGGTAGTTCGGACGACGCGCTCGTAGGTTCAGCGCAACGTGCAAGTGCGGACGCAACGGATGCAACTGAAGCATGCAAGACTGTCCATCGCAAAGTGATCCCCCGTCGTGCCGCTGCCTAGCCGATGCAACAGACGCTGTGCAACAGACGCTGTGCAATAGGCGCTGTGCAACTTGCGGATAGCAACTATTGACCCGGGGTTTGCCGTGCCCTAGACTGGAGCCGTCGAGCTGCCAAGAGAACTACACATCATGCGGGATTCCCATAAGACTCGAATGTCACCGGGAATCATCTTACGCCAAGGCAGGAGTCGCGACGCCTCGATTCAGTGTAAGGATGGGCCCCTCATGAAACTTCGTCGACAAGTCAATCGTTGTATCGCTTTTGAGCCGCTCGAATGCCGACGACTGCTTGCGCTCAATCCCACGCCTCTTGAACAAGAGACGCTGCAGTTAGCCAATCGCTTTCGTACCGACCCGACCAATGAATATGCTCGGCTAATCAAGTCAAGTTCTCCGATACAGTCGCATGACGCAGAAGTTACTTCCAATTTGACCTTCTTCAAAGTGGATGCGAATCTCCTGCGATCTGAGTTAAACGCATTATCGCCTTCGCCGCCGCTTGCTTGGAATGAGATCATGCAAGACCTTGCGACGACGCAAAATGGAACGATGATTTCCAAGAACTCTCAGGAGCATTTTCCAGGGCTCGCCGCTAAATTGAATGCAATGGGAGTTCCGATCGAGGCGGGTACCGGACAGAACGCCTTCTACAACAACTTGGGCATAGGCAAGACACCTTTCTTTGTGCATTCGGCTTACGTCATCGATTGGGGGACCGGTGGTACAGGTGGAATGCAACCGAATCGTGGCCACCGCGTCAACATGCTCAATCCACTCTACAACCAAGCCGCATCAGCGATTACGCCATTTTCTTCTTCACTAGTCAACACACAATTTTTTGCCAAAGTTAACAGCGCGCAGAAAATGGCAGTCGGTGCGATCTTCGAAGACAAGAACGACAGCGGTTGGTACGAAGCGGGTGAAGGGATCGGAGGCGTGCAAGTTGCGTTTGAAGGCTCAGCCGGTCGCTTCACTACTACCTCGATGAGTGCCGGCGGATACCAAATTGTCTTGCCGGCTGGAACGTATTCAGTCACGGCGTCTGGCGGCAATATGAAGCACCCGATTACTCAGTCCAATGTAACCATCGGCGCATCCAACGTTTGGCAGAACTTGATTTATGACCCAACAGCGATTCCGCCGGATGCACGCGAGCCCAATAATTCGACAGCTTCCGCTACCGACCTCGGCTCAAACGAACAGACAATCGCTTCGCTTTCCATTCATCCCAGCGACGTCGACTTCTTCAAAGTAATGGCAGCCGGGACCGGTTCGGCAACTTTCACATTGCGATTCAACCAAGCCAACGGCAATCTCGACATGAACCTGCTAAACGCAAACGGCGCAGTTGTTGCCTCATCGATCTCAAGTCGCTCGCCCGAAACGATCACTGCCAACCTTGTCCGAGGTCAGTCGTACTTCGTTCAAGTGTTTTCCAGTTCTGGTACGACCAATGGCGATTACAGTTTACAACTGAACCTTCCTGAACCTGCTGCGCCAGTTGCCGTTGCTGACCGCGCGATCACTGCACAGGGTGCTGGCGCAATTCGCGTACAAATCACCGCTAATGATACCGACGCGGACAGTCCCAGTTCCGCGTTAGTGCCAGCCATTCAGACTGCCGGTGCGGGCTCGTTTGTGATCGAAAGTGACCGGAGTCTCTCATATCGTGCTCCATTGAATTACGCTGGGATAGACCGCGCGACTTATCGAGTCACAGATGATCAACGGCAATCTTCGAATAACGCGACGATCGAAATTTTCGTGCTAAATTTCGCTACGCCGACTCCTTGGCGTCACGCTCGAAGGCAATTAGATGTCAACGATGATGGCGTGGTCAGCCCACTAGACGCATTGCTCGTCATCAATGAGATTACCGCTCGGGGTGCTCGCTCTTTACCAACAACTGTCGCTGGAGCCACAGGTATGTACGGCTTTGTCGATACCAGCGGGTCGAACTCGATCGAAGCCCTCGACGCTTTGCTGGTAATCAACGAACTGAATCGCATCCGCCGCGGCAATGGCGATGGCGAAGCCATCACAAGTGATGCCGCACTGTCGCAGATGTTTCCCGACGACTCGCTCAATCGTCGCAAACAGAAACGCGAACCGAATTCGCTTTAGACGATCCCCAGTTCGACAGACATCGCTCCGTGTTCGCATCGAAACGGAATCATTGTCACTGTCATGTGGGAGTTGTATGCAATGTAATGCCTCGAGCCCGCCACGACTGTCGGCAACCCCAAGACAACATTCGGCATGCTCAGTCGCTCCTTCGCATTACCACCGATCATGTTTGCAAGCTCGCCCACCAGATCCACAACGTCCGTATTGATCGAAGTTGGCCGTTCCCCCAAGAAGGCATCTGCAATCGCGAACACCAATTCTTGATCCACACTGACAACAACCGTTGCTTTGATCGCTTCGGTCAAACCGATGATCCCACTAATGTCATGCCGCGGTGAAAATCCATCTTGATTCGAGCTTGAGCCTCGTACCATCTCCCAACCGCACATCGTTGAGAAGACGCTTTCAGTGCTCTCGATTAGGCAACGAATCAGCGAATCCGCTAGCGGGCTGTGGCCGTGAGTTGAGGTTCCATCGCCTTCCCACACAGGCCGGGAGTTTATGCGGGCATTTCGTTCCAAAATTTCATCAATGAGATCGTTGTTAAGCGTACTCACGAATCTTCCTCTAGACATTCGAGTTATGCGGTAGAATCTGCGAAAGAATAACTTAAGCAACGAATGATACTATGGGCAACTGCTAGGATCTTATTTGCCGTTAGGCATAGCGACGAATTGACGTATGCCTAACATGAAGCAGAGACGTACGGCTGACCAAACTAAAGAACAGCCGCATTCAATTAATTAACGGCAACATACTTCTCAAGTTTGTCGCGAAGGTCTTCCTGCTCAAATGGCTTGCAAAGATAGTCTGTGACGCCAGCTTTGATGGCTTCCAAGACGCTTTCTTTCTCGCCCTCAGTTGTTATCATGATGATCGGCACTTCAGAGCCGGTCGCACGAATCGCTCGTAGCAGTTCCAGCCCAGACATTTCAGGCATATTCCAGTCGGTCAGCACGATATCCACGGGTTCTGATTGAAACGCCGCCAACCCTTCGCAGCCATCCGACGCCTCAATGATATCGCTTACGCCACAAGCATTGAGTGAGCGAATGATGATTTTGCGCATAATCCCAGAATCGTCTACTACCAAAACCTTCATCACTTGCTCCGTTGTAAAATAGGTCAGCAACAATATTGCATTTGTTGAGAATATCAGCCGCTTTAAACATTAGTTGCCACAGAACTTAGTCAAGTGATATTGCACCGAGACACACTAAGTCGGCTTTCGATATGCATTCGCATGCGTTACTTCCGTTAAGGACGAAAGAATCAGATCGCGAAGGGCTGGCGGAAACTCGCTATTTTGCATTTCATAGTATGATTTCGTGCAGTAATTTTTTAATTACTTGCTTGCACGCTATTTCTGGTATAGGTTTCCACAGCGAAACATCTGATTGTGTTTTGCGACAGGCTGGGCAGCACGTGGGCAGATGCGTCTGACATCCATCCAGTAGGGACGAAAGAGTCCTGTCATTGATTCGGGGCAATCGATATTAACGGCGCTTAAGTTGAGTCAGTTGTCTGAAGGCACTTCCGACTGCTCGACTCACCAAAGAAGTTTTGCAAGTTGGATCACTGATTCGATTCGCACGCCGTTTCTGCTCCGTCTCATAGTGTGTGATGCTGAAGACCTTATCAGGTCAAACGAATAAACTAAGTGAGGCCGATGTGATGAGTTTTGAAGATGCTGAGCTACTCAAAGAATTTGTCGTTGAGTCTCAAGAGCACCTGTCCGACGTTGAGAATCAGTTGCTTACGCTGGAGTCTCAAGGTGACGCGATGGATGTCTCGCTGGTAAATACAGTATTCCGTGCAGTGCACTCGATTAAAGGTGCGGCCGGATTTCTTGGACTTGATACATTGCAAAGTT
>JBGSJB010000422.1:0-2636 GCA_041742175.1 Pirellulaceae bacterium | reverse complement strand
CGCTTCGTTCGGAAGGAGCGCGAAGCCGCAACCCGCTTGTGCCGTTCGCCGGCAGGATGCAAATGTTCCTAAAGGCGGAAACGGCCTGCAATGCAAGATAGATGCGATCGGTTCGCTTCTCCCGCAACTCACCTTCGCCGTTCGACGGCAGAGTGTTTGTCGCTTTCGCCGTTCGCCGGCCGATCGTTTTGCTTTTCTCCGTTGCCGTCCGACGGCAAAGATTGTTCGTCGCTTGTGGCTGGATGGTCCGCGAGGCCAAAGCGATCCACGTAACGGCCGTGGTCTGCGACGCAAGCCCGTACCAACCAAAAAACGCACCGGCGTGCCAAACCGGTGCGAGCTAGTGGAACGAAAATTTTGGATTCCGTTCCTTCGAAAACGCCTGCGAACTAACTGCCGAGCCACCAGTCGTCACAGAGTTGATCACTTGTTGCGTGTTGTTCCAAGTGTTCGATTCCCAGGAATACGGCAACGACCAACCTGCGCATCCGTTATACTCGGGCGAGAATAGCAAAAACTCCAGAACAAATTCACCTCCAGTTTTAAAAGCAGTCATTGTCAACCAGTGAGGTAACTGTAGATACAGAACCGCCAATGGAACCGGAAAACACTCAACTCGACCCCGTTGCTCAGTCAACTAAGCTTCAGCAGAATGAACTCGTTGAACGAGCCGATGCGACTCTTGTGCAGTCGGATCGTTCGATTCAAATGGCGACCAGCCATTCCGGCGACGAACACTCTCTGCCAACCATTGACGGGTACGAACTCGAGCGCAAGCTTGGACAAGGCGGCATGGGAACTGTCTATTTGGCGGTAGACCAGAAGCTCGGTCGACGCGTGGCGATCAAGGTTGTGTCGCAAAACGCCCACCACTCTAGTTCCGCCCGAAATCGTTTTGAGAGTGAAGTCAAAGCCTTAGCCAATCTGCAGCACCCCAATATCGCATGCTTGTACAATGCCGATTTGAGAGATGGTGCTCAGTTCTTTGTGATGGAGTTCGTTGACGGCGAAACTCTCAATGAATTGGCAAAGGAACCATTGACGGCAAAGCGAACGGCAGAAATTGTGGCTACGCTGGCCAATGCCGTTGAGTTCTGCCACTCGAAAGGCATTTTGCATCGCGACTTGAAGCCATCCAACGTTTTGGTTAGCAACTCGGGCGAACTTAAGATCGCCGACTTCGGCTTAGCCAAAGTGCTGGACGCAGATTCGTCTAGTACGCAAACTGGCGAGATTCTCGGAACGCCGAGCTTCATGGCTCCAGAACAAGCTGCTGGGCGAACTGATGAATTCGCAGCTTCCACGGATGTCTACGCTCTCGGAGCTATTCTGTATCGACTGCTGACCGGACGCCCGCCCTTCGTCGCTCCCGATTCGATCAAAGTGTTGATGAAGGTCGTATCGGATGAACCCATTAGCCCGCGCAAGTTGGAACCATCCGTCCCAGTCGACCTAGAAACGATTTGCTTGAAATGCCTTCAAAAGCTCACGGCACGGCGCTATCAGAGCGCAAAAGAGCTACACAATGATTTGCGCCGGTTTCTGGAGGGGCATCCCATCCATGCGCGTGCCTCAACACGAATCGAAAGGTTAGTGAAATGGTCGAAGCGCAATCCGACGATGGTCACGTCAATTTCTTTTGCAGTGCTGGCGGTAATTTCCGCAATCGTCGGCCTGCTTTGGCATGGCCGTCGCCTGCAAAACGAACTCGATCGAACAACTCGATTGGCAAATCTTGGCAGCGAACTCTCGCAATGGCTCGTGACGGAACACTTGCGTGACTTGAATACCATGGTAGGTACAACCTCCACGCGGCTCGAAGTCTCCAAACATGTCCGCGAATACTTGGAAGCTAGCTACGCGGACTCGCCTTCGGACGCCAAATTCACTCGTCGACTGGGTGTCGCGTATGCTCGCTTGGCCGAAATCTCGGGCGGCGATGATCAAAACAATTTGGGCAATACGGCGCAGGCCGAACAATTCTACGTAAAGGCGATCGAACTCTTGGAACACGCTGAAGCGCAAGTCCCCGACGACCTCTTAAACAGAAAGAATCGACTAAAAACCATCCTCCAACTGGCAGCTCTCTATGCCCAGTCGAATCGTCCGGAAGAGGCTCGAGCGATTTGGAACCAAACCCAACCGACGTTGCGTGCATTGCCGCAAACAGACTGGGAGGCAAGGTATTTACAAAACTACGCCAAGCAGTCTCAAGTTGAATTGCTGTTGGTCGAAAATGCTTTTGATCAAGCTCAGTTGGTGCTCGGCGAAATCCAGTCTTCGATCGATTCCGAGCAGCAATACGAAGATACCAACGAAACCGAACTCGAAAACTCGCGAATTTGGCTGGCGATCAACCGAAGCATGTGCTCTTCTGGTTCAGGAGATTGGGATCAAGCAAAACAATTCCTGGAGCAAGCGCGGCAGCTTGCAGAAGCATCGTCGCTCGCACGGCCTGATGACGTACTACGGAAAAGACGCCTGGCCACCGTGCTTGTTCAGCAAGGCGACAACCAATTCTCGCTTGAAGAAGCAAAAGATGCACTGGTGAATTACAAAGCAGCCCTTGACGTGGTCAGCGGACTAGTTGAGAAAGATCCCGAAAGTGTAGCGTTGCGATTGGATCAAGCTGTCAA
>JBGSJB010000421.1:0-10789 GCA_041742175.1 Pirellulaceae bacterium | reverse complement strand
AGCGGCGTCTCTACGAAGTGTAAAAAACGACACCTCAACGGGGGCTGAACAATAATTTCTCTGGTGATATAGTAGCGTGCCGATCGAGTATCGAGCACCGCCCTTCCGCAAAACCTTCGAGGCCCGTTATGACGTTATGCTGCCGCGGCGTCCTAGGCGTAACCACCGTCACCGAAAATTCACGCGACGCAATTCTCAATGCGACTCGGCAGATGCTTGCGTTGTTAATTCGACGCAATCAGATCAAGTCCGAGGACATTGCTAGCGCCATTTTCACGGTTACGAAAGATCTCAACGCCGAGTTCCCAGCCCTGGCCGCGCGACAGTTGGGATGGATCGAAGTTCCGTTGCTCTGCGGCTACGAAATCGAAGTTCCGGGCTCGCTGAACTTATGCGTCCGCGTTCTGGTGCACTGGAATACTCAGCTGCCACAAAGCGAGATTAACCACATTTACATTCACGACGCCGTGCGCCTTCGCCCAGATTTGTCGAAGTTGCCGCCGGTCGATTGGGCTGAGTTGGAAGAGTGGATCGGCGAAAACTTAGGCAAAAAGTAACGATTGCGAGCGGTTACTTCGCAGGTCCATTAAGCATCAGTACAACGCGCTCGCTCGACATGTCCGGCACTGCAACTGAACCTTGAACGCTCCAAACCGGGGAAGCGATTTGGCCAGCTTGTTTGAGTTCATCGAGTATTCGGTTCGCTTCCTCGCGAGTCACAAACAACACCAGCGAACTGACCGGAGGCAAGCTTTGGCCGGCTCGACTCGGCGTCACAAATTGGCCAAACTCCGAAACTGACTCGCTTGCATCAGCTTCAGCACGCTCCGTCAACGATGCACTCTCAACCGCTAACAACGTGTTCGACGCAACAACGGAATCGAACAACGAACTCAGCTCGCGTTGATCGGCATTGAGCGTCGCCATGAGAACTTCAGAAACTGCCGCTCCGTCATTAGGCTTGGCAAGTTGCGAATCTGTTGTGTTTGAGTCAAAGACAGGCCTGATCTGCCCAAAGAAAACAGCCGCCTGCGCAGCCGCTTGGTTTAACGAGCGGGTATCGATCCAAGTTGCGCTCCGAGCAAATTGCAACTGAGGGCCCGCGGTCGGTGAGTCGGCAGTGTTTTCCTTCAGCACAGCGGCGTCCATCGGAGGTTGCGGAAAATCCAAATTCTGCAGCCTGTTGTCGCTCGTCCCTTCTGCAAATGATTTCGCGGATGCTGGCGGCGCGAGCTCCGAGGACGCCTCCGCACCGCGACTGAAGTCCGGTTGTATGCTGGACCGCAAGTTCATTGATGGTTCTGAAGCAGCAGATTCTTCAGCGCCTCCACGCGGCGGACTAGCCATTCTTAGCTGAGTCCTGGGCGCGGGCATAGGATCCGCCATCGAATCCGCCATGAACGCCTCGCTACGATCAGCGTTGCGGTTAGATTCGATGTTCGAAATGTCACTTTGTGGGACGCTGCTCGTTAGGCCGCTGTTGATGGAATCGTCGCTTGCCGCACTCGGTGACAAACCCATGCGGTCGTCAACTGCGCCCGGCGACTCTAAGCTCGGAGCATTCAAGCTCGCAGAGTCAGTTATGTTAGCTCCCGCTACTTCAAGCTCCGCCTCACGAGCGGCTTGCTGGCCAGCCGGCGCAGCCGTTGCTGACTTTTCGCTGCTGCGATCCGTACGATCCAGCTGCGAAACCTCAAGCGTATCGGATGGCCAGTAGAAATAGCCCAATCCCAGCGCAAGCAGCACACTTGCTGCTGTGGCAAGCCATGTCAGCGTCGATCGGCGAGCGACTAGAGATCGCGCTGGCGGCTCTTTCCAAGCTGCCGTTTCATCGGCTCCTCGCATTGAGTGCGTGACCGCTTCAAAATCGTTCGAGTTCTCGATCTCATCGGCCAAGTCATTCTGCGAACTGTTCGGCAAATCCCTAGGCAGATCGCTCGGAATTGCAAACTTCAATTCGCTGCCCGACCATGCAGGCAACTTCGAGACCATCGCACGCACTCTGCGCAGGTCGTCGAGCATCGTCTGCGCAGCGGGGTCGACCGCCAGTCGCTGTTCGACAACTTGACGCTGCTCTGCCGTCAGCTCATCGTCGAGATAAGCGGACAGCCACTCTTCTTGAAATTGCAACTCGTTCATTCCACCAGCCCAATGGGATCAGCTCGATCAGCCACTGGCCTCTAAATTGCCAATGCGTTGTTCCAGGATTGCCTTCAACTCCAGTCGCGCTCGATGCAGCCGACTGCGTACGGTTCCGATTGGGATCTCCAAAGTCTCCGCGATCGCGTCATAGTCCAGTCCGTCAAAATCTCGCAGCAACACGACCGCGCGACGTTCCACATCCAACATGGCGACTGCGGCTTGCACGTGCGTCCGAGCTTCATCACGCTCGAGCATCGCTTCGGCATCCGCATTCGCGCCCATCGAGTCCATAGCTGCGTCAAAGCCCTCGCGCGGCACATGACTTTCAACGCGTTTGCGCCTTCGTTGACTGGCCAGCAAATTCATCGCAACTCGACACAACCAAGTGTAAAACTGACTCTGACCGGAAAACAGATGCAGCTTGCGATAAGCTCGAGTGAACGTCTCCTGCGCCATATCTTCAGCTTCGTGATGACTGCCGCATGCATTTACGAGCAAGCCCATCAGCCGCCGTTGGTAGCGCTCGACCAACTCGGCATAAGCGTCCGCTTCGCCATTGAGAACTCGTTCTATCGCAGCCTGATCATCGCTCAGCATAAGTTTCCGAAAGAAAAGACGCCGCTTACTAATTCCTAGTTCCGGAATCCCAGTTTAACCCACGCGATCGCTTTGCGTGCGTTCGACCTACCGTCAAAGCAATTCTGACCGCGGAGAACAACAGGCCGACGTAAATCGGAAATTGGCCGGGTGCGATCAAGTCAATGATCAAGTCGCGGAAAGACTCGAACTGAGTCGCAAGCGCGCTCGATGCCTTAGTTGCTTGGAAACAGCAGCTCGCGAATCCGCGCATCGGCTAGCGAGTCGGCTACAAAACAAACGCCGCTGAAATCGTGATGCCGACTGTGATCGCCAGGCACAGCGACCGTGCAAGCGCCCGCAGCCATACCAGCTTTCGATCCATGCTGACTGTCTTCGAACACGACCATGTTCTGCGATGCAACTCCCAACTTACTCGCCGCCCCAAGATAAATATCCGGATGCGGTTTTCCATTCGGCACATGCTCAGCCGTAATAACAAAGTCGACGCGATCGAGCACCGAAATTCCACTTAGCACTTCGCGCGCGAAACGCAGCGAACTGCTGGTCGCGACGCATCGCGGAATGCCATGAGTATCGAGTGCGTCCAGCAATTCGAGCAAGCCCGGCAGCGGGCGCAAGCGATGTGGCAACATCCCTGCGAAAACTTCGTCGCTCTCCGCAGCCAGTACAGCGACCGTATCGATCAATTGCTCGGTAGTGATCATCAACTCGAAAGCCTTCGGACCCGGCAACCCCATCATGCTGCGTCGCAACGAATCCTTGAACTCGCGTCCACGGCGCTTGAGGATCGTCTGACCAACCTCGAAGTACAACTCTTCGGTGTTGACCATCAATCCGTCCATATCGAACGCAACGGCCTTCAATTCGTGTGGCCAGTGAGCCATATCAATGCACTCGCATACCAGGCTTCGCTCCGGAATCGATCGCCAGCAAAAAGACCTCTTCGCCGCCAGGTCCCGCCGCGGTAACCATGCCTTCGCTCAAGCCAAACTTCATCTGACGTGGTGCGAGATTGGCGACGCACACTACGAGGCGACCGATTAACTGCTCAGGCTCGTAGGCAGCTTTGATCCCCGCGAAAACCGTCTTGCGAACATCACCGCCTAGGCTGAGCGTCAGCTTCAACAACTTGCGAGCTTCTGGAACTTGCTCAGCCGCAATGACGCGCGCGACTCGCAGATCGATTTTAACAAAGTCATCAATCGAACAAGTCTCCGCCATCGGTTCGGCTTTCAGCGGTTCGTCGGAATCATCCCAAGCTGTTCCAGCCACCTGGCCGCCGGTCGCCGAACCCGTTGCTTGCGCTTCCGCTGGCGGAGTTGCTGGCGGAGTTGCTGGCGTAGTCGCTGGTGTGTGGGTTGGCGCCGCTTCTTTACTGTCTTCAATCATCGCTTCAACTTCCTCTTTCTTAACTCGTCCCAGCATATGCTCGAACTTGTTGACCGTCGTTCCAAGTAAATGTTTTTGACTTTGGTTCCAATTGACTATCGATTCCCCTAACAACTCGCTGCACTGAAGCGCCAAGCGTGGCAGAACCGGCGCGAGGTAGATCGCTAGTTGGCGGAATAGATTCAACGCTACCGTGCACACGTCGCGCAGCCGATCGCCATGCTGAGCCATATCTTTAGCCAGCGTCCAAGGTTGGGCATTCTCGACATAGGGATTCGCGCGATCCGCGAGCTCCATAATCAACCGCATCGCTTTCGCGTAATCACAAACTTCATACGCCTCAGCAATCTGTTTACCAGCCGCAGCGGCTTGCTCGAACAACCCGCCATCATCCGGATAGGTCGCCGCCAGTCCTGTCTGCTGAGCAAACTTAGCCGTACGACTAGCCAAGTTCACAACTTTGCCCACCAGATCTGCGTTCACCTTATTCACAAACTCGTCGAGACTCAGATCGAGATCATCCAAGCGCGGACCAAGTTTGCTGGCGAAGTAGTAGCGCAAGAACGCAGGATCCAGGTGCTTTAAATAAGTCTCGGCTTTGATAAACGTGCCTTTGGTCTTACTCATCTTCTCGCCAGCCACGTTCAGAAAGCCGTGAATGTGGACTTTCGTTGGCAAGTTAAAGCCAGCCGTCTTCAACATGCCGGGCCAAAATAACGTGTGGAAATAAGTGATGTCTTTGCCGATGAAGTGATGCACTTCTGTATCGCCACTCTTCCACCAATCTTCAAGCCGCTCGCCGTGCCGCTTGCACCATTCCCACGTGCTGGCGATATAGCCGATCGGTGCATCGAACCAGACGTACCAATAGTTTCCCGGCGCATCGGGAATTTCGAATCCAAAATACGGTGCCGGTCGCGAGATATCCCAATCGCGCAGCGGTTCGCCGAGAAAATGTCCCTTCAAGTAGTTCGCAACTTCGGTCTGCAAATGCTCGCCGCACTGTGTCCACTCTTCGAGAAACGGATGCAACTTCTCAAGCTCGACGAACAAGTGCTCCGCGGTACGAACTTCCGGCGTCGCACCGCTGACCGTGCTCTTCGGATCGATCAAATCCGCTGGCGAATAGGTACTGCCGCACTTATCGCAGCTATCGCCATACTGATTTTCTGACTAGCACTTCGGACACGTTCCCTTCACAAATCGATCAGCAAGGAACGTGCCTGCGACGGGATCGAACAACTGACTGACATCTCGCTCCACGACCAAGCCAGCTTTGCGCAGCGAGCTCCAGAACTGCTTACCGAGTTCGTAGTTTTCAGCGCTGTTTGTGCTGCCATAGTTATCGAACGCAATATCGAAGCCGGCAAAATCGCGCTCGTGGCTTTTCTGCATATCTGCGATCACTTCCACTTCGCTACGACCCTCGTTGCGAGCTCGCAACATGATGGCGGTGCCGTGCGTATCGTCAGCACAGATGAAGATGCAGCGGTTGCCTTGAAGTTTTTGGAATCGCACCCAAACGTCCGTCTGAATGTATTCCACCAAATGTCCAATATGGATCGGACCGTTCGCGTAGGGCAATGCAGCAGTGACGAGTATTTTTCGAGCGGTCATGGAGCGGTCATGTCGATGAATGTCGGAAACGTTAGGTACAAAGTAGGCTAGCTAAGGGACAATCTGCGAATGCATTGGTTCATGCCGACAGAACGCTTTGCCATCGCAAGCTTTGCGTTCAGTCCACAGCTTTGCCTTCAGTCCACAGGCAAGATTCTAAAGCCATTACACGCGAAGGAATAGGACGACGTAGATTATCCCTGCTGTCGGTGAACCACAGGCACTAGCCCAAGTCAAAGCTCAAGCTAAACCAGCTTACCGAAATGCACTTGCCGGCTGATTCCTATCGACAGGATGCGAATCGATTAGGATAGCTGCAGCGCGGGATCGGTGCCGAGCGTACCTTCAATCCGCTGCAAGTAAGCGTCGGTGTTAAAGTAAGCCAGTCGATCGGTCGCTTGCTGAATACGTTGCTGCAGGTCCATGCGATTTACCACGTCAGCGTGTGTCGTCTTAGCGCAGTAGCCTGTCAAATACTTCAAATGCCGCTGCCAGAGCTGAATGTCTGCATTGCGTTTCGCCTTCAACCGCGCTCGATACCAATCACTTGATAACATCGATTCGCAAGTGAACAGCGATCGGACTTCGGGATCGCAAAGCGACTTGCCGTTCCAATTTCCGTGCGCCATCACCGACAGAACTGCTTGTAGCGGAGGGCACGCATATTGGTAGCTATCATCTTCGAAGTACTGCATAGCGACTCGCTGCTGAGCTTCAACGATGTGCTCGATGCCGTCAGCATATGCGTCAGGATCTTGTGTCTCTGGACACAAAATACGTTCATCGAAAACTTTGTCCGGGTTATCGAACATGCGTCCAAAGTACCTGCGCACAAATCGCGACGTGATGCGGTAGCCCAGCCGGCTCGCAAGAATTGTGCGACCTTCGTAAGAGTAATCTTCCAGTTGTTTGAGCATGCCGCCGGCGATCAAGAACTGCGGATCGCGTTCTTCAGGAGTCAATCGACACCACAGCTCCGGTACCAGCAGACTGACATCATGACCGACTTCGACATAGTTACCAATGAAACCAGCCGCGGTTGAAAAGCCACCGAGTCGCGTGAGAATCATGCTAACAAGTGCAGCATTCAAATCATGCACAGGCAGCACCGCGTTGAAAGGACTCTTCGTCAACGCGCCTTCGCTGCCCGCACCCGTTGTCGATGGACTCTTGCCCGTCAGCGAGCAGACGTAGTCCATAAACAACTCGGGCAGCTCTTGATAGTGAATCGGATTGTAGACCGCGAGCGAACGGATTCCAGCGGCGCGATCGGGTGGATTATTACGGCGACCAGAGAGCACCGCAGACACCGGTTGGTAAATCGGCGCATCAGCCGCTAACCGACGGAACAATTTCAATCCCCGCATCGCAATGTAACGCTGCTCAGGTTCCGATAAGTCGGGCCGATCTTGCAGGTAGCGAGGATTCTTAGTCGGTTCGCCATCCACCAGACGCGGGTGCGCCGAACTGACCACATACGATGCATTTTGCTCAAGCGATTGTCTGAGCATCGATTGCATGGGTTCGGTGAATTGATCGAAGTTCAAAACATCCTTCACGATGGCTTCGGCATGCTCACGATCGAGTGGTTCAAAGTTGCAGAAGAAATTGTCAGGCGCAGCGATATCTTTTTCAGTCTGCTTGTCCAAACCGCGATGCACAGCGTCGTCGGGACGTTGGAATAGTCGATACTCGCAGTTAGCCACAAATTTGTAACTGCGATCCTGCTCCACCTGAGTGTCCAAGTATTTTCCAGGTACGACAACCGACGCCGTGATGTCGTCTTCGAGCTGGATCTTGAAGGCTGCTGCAAAGTCTTGACGCAGTTTGTACGTTTGCCAGCGACGTTCACTATCCAGCCCAACTCGCAAGTACATGCCAACTAGCTTGCGATTGTGATACTTCAGTTCATGGCCCGGTTCACCGTTGACCACATCCACGCCGAAATGCGCACGCCAGTTACCCTGCCACTCCGGCTTTAAAAACCGCTTGATAATAAACGCCATAGCGTAGATCGATCCCGGAATCGAACCTAGCCAAGCGTTGTACTCGTCGGTGTACTCGCGCGAG
This sequence comes from Pirellulaceae bacterium, assembly GCA_041742175.1. GTDB lineage: Bacteria > Planctomycetota > Planctomycetia > Pirellulales > Pirellulaceae > Aureliella. Next base: position 2,971 of record JBGSJB010000421.1, on the reverse strand, counting down.
GGCGTCAACAACTTGATAACGCTGCCAAGTGTTCGATTCGGGTCAAGCACCGAACGGCTGGGACGGTCTGCATAGTTCGGTTTCTCCGTCGCTTCGGGCCTCCATCGCTGTGAATAGTCTTTAGTGAACAGTTCGTCGAGTCGATCGAAGTCCGACTTGAGATCGCTCACGAAGATCGGACCGCTAAGCATGTAATCGCGTAGCGACTTGCTGATCTCGCTTTTGCCGCCACCGCTTACGGTGCAAGGCTTGTGGCAGACGATCCCTTCGCCGCTGGTACCAATCAAACGCCACGACGGCGCTGAGGGATGCTTCTCCATGTGGATCTTGTAACCGCTCGGCGCCATATAGACTTTGCCTGGCTCGAGAGCAATTCCACGCTCCCCGTCTTCACGTTGCCAGCGAATCGACTGGTCGTAAAGACTCGCGCGCGCATTTTCGGGGATGTAGATCAAACGGTCGCAGAACTTATCGACTCCATAACCATCCGGATGCACTTCGACAAACTCAGAGTAATCGCGCGCTACATCGGCAAACGTACGACCGTTGTAGCGCTGGCTGTTGACCTGGAACTCGTCGCCAAGACTGTAACTTGGGAAAGCAATCGTGCCACCAGCGTGCTCCTCTTCAACGTTGCCCATCAAGTTCGCGGCATAGCTGATCTGCGTCTTCACTTCCTTCTTGCAGTATCCGAAGTAGTTATCAGCGATCAACGTGACGATGACACCGGCTGCAGTTCGGCAAGTGACTTTAAACGCGCTGCCATCGTTGTACTTCTCATCGCGATCGCGATAGCACATCGCATCGCGACGTTGGCGTTCGGTAGCTTCATCCCAATGTGGCAAGCCTAATTCATACTTCGTAGCCTGCGTGAGGTGCGGAGCCAAAATCACACAGCCGGTGTGCCCGGACCAATGCAGCACATCGAGGCCCGCGTCATTTTCTGGCAGCAGTGGATCGCCAGCGTTACCGAAAATCGACTCGACGAAATCGAGATTGCTAACCAAACCACCCGGTGCAAAGAAGCGGACTTCCATCGTCTTGTGTCGACAATAACCTCGGACCGCTGGACAGACGAGCGGCCTAACGAGCAGCGATACGAAGGTTTGAGCCGGTTCGTCACTGCCACTTGAATAAGGCAGCGTCAAAGAACTCGCCGGTGGCTTCATAGCGAGCTGCAGCAAGCGCGCGAAGACGCTCTTAGGAACCGCCCGTTTGTCGTCGGGAATCGGCAGACCGCCTTCGCAAACGTGAAATGTTCCCTGAGTCGTCCGTCGATCCGCTCGCGGATTATGCACTACGCCATTGTAAGTACGGTAGCTGGCCAGCAATTCGTTTTCGAACCGATCGCCTTCCGCGGGCAAGCTGAGAATGCGAGCCATGCCGTGGCGGTCAAGACACAGCGTGGGGTGCGGCAAATGCAACGCTTCCGCCAAGGGTGTATCGCCCTCCAAGGGTGTATCCCCGAGATATTCGTGCAAAAAGCTCTCAATGCGCTGATCGACCGCTGCACGGTGTTCGGACAGTAGCCGATTTTTTTCCTGCAGATTCGAAAGCAAAGCGCCTTGCCACATCGCTTTGTTCGTGGCGGAGCTGGATGTTGTGACCGGCAAGCCGCTGACGGCCAACTGCATCTGCAAGTAGTCGATCAAATTCTGCTTTTCTTCCGGTATGCTTCCATCGCGCCAGCCCAAAGCAACTTGCGGGTCATTAACCAACCAATCGTCACCCAATTGCTTCCACGAAATCGCCATGCTGTGCCCCTATCGCTGCTTGAGTTCGCCAAACTTTCCAAGCAGTATAGTGGACTTTTCGTGCGCTTAGATCGCCTAAGGCGTTGCATACGTAACTAGAATGGAATCAGGTCAGTTTATCGGCTTGCGTAACGGACTATTTCCGTTCATAGTTAGCCAGCTCCGCCGGTTTAATCCCCACAACCCACCGAATAATTTTGGACACAGGTCATGCCAAGACTGTTTAACTCACTCACCTTGCTGGTCGCGCTGGCGACCATCGTTTCGCCTGCTTTAGCTCAAGATGGCAAGTCTTCTAAGAACGCGTTTCGCACTCTGCCGGGATTTGAAGTGGAGTTGATTCACCAAGTTGAAAAAGATTCCGAAGGCTCATGGGTCGCAATGTGCGTCGATCCCAAAGGACGCCTGATCACTAGCGATCAGTACGGCAAACTTTATCGAGTGACACTCGGCACTGGCGGTGAGAAAGCCAAGGTCGAGCAATTGAAGGTCGATATCGGCATGGCGCAAGGTCTGCTGTGCGCCTACGATTCGTTGTACATCAACATCAATGGCAAAGGTCCAACGGGGCCGGGTGTCTATCGACTGCGAGATACAGATAACGACGACCAGTACGACAAAGTCGAACATATTGTTCCGTTGAACGACGGCGCGGGCGAGCATGGTCCGCACGCACTGATGCTCGGTCCAGACAAGAAGATTTACTTCTGCTGCGGCAATCAAACTGACTTTCCCGCCAAATCAACCACCGGCGCTGTTCCGCGTCACTGGGGCGAAGATCACCTGCTGGGCCGCATGCCTGATGGTCGCGGCTTTATGAAAGATCGCAAAGCACCGGGCGGCTGGATCTGTCGCATGGACGAGAATGGCGAAAACGTCGAACTGATGATGACTGGCTTTCGCAACGAATACGATATCGCTTTCAACACCGACGGCGAACTGTTTACTTACGATGCCGACATGGAATGGGACATCGGTACGCCCTGGTACCGTCCGACGCGCGTGAATCATTGCATCAGCGGAGCCGAGTTCGGATGGCGAAACGGAACTGGCAAGTGGCCCGATTACTACGGCGACAGCTTTGGAGCCGTCGTGAATATCGGTCCTGGTTCACCGACTGGGATTGCTTTTGGAACCGGTGCGAAGTTTCCAGCCAAGTATCAAGACGCTTTGTTCATCTGCGATTGGAGCTACGGCGTAATGTACGCGGTGCACAT
>JBGSJB010000420.1:0-2593 GCA_041742175.1 Pirellulaceae bacterium | reverse complement strand
TGTCAGTTACATCGTAAACATCGATTCGCGTCGACCAACTGTCGGGAGTGGTGATGAGAGGCACATCCGTACTCGAAATATCCGCGATAGTCTGTAGCGGTGCAAATGGCCTAACGACAATCAACTGATTGCCAACCAAGTGCAATTGCCCCTGAGTTCCTTCCAGGTCAATCGATCCAACTTTGGTCATCTGCAACGGATCGCGGACATCAAAGATCGAGATCTCTGTGCCACCGCTCTTTGTCACGTAAACGTACGCAAAACCATCGGAAGAGAGCTTGAAACTGTCTGGTTCATCAACGCCAACCGTTTGGACATTCGACAGTCCGTTGTTCTGGACTGCGGCTGGCAGCCGATCAAATTGCGCCGCGGGGGTCGGTTGCAGCGTCGAAGAATAGTGCATTGCCAACTCGTCGCCAGCACGAACCTCAAATATTGGCGTCACATAAGGTGCGTGAAACGAGTCGCGATTAACTGAAACTCCGAACACGTTCTGCCAATCCGCGGACAACTGTTTGATCAGAAAATCTTGAGCTTCCGTTTCAGAAGTGAACTTCAAAATCTCACTTCCGATGTTGGCGTTCAGCGATGGGAAATTGCGGTGCAGTTGTGCATAGCTCGCCGCCCAATGTTCAGCAGTGTAGGCGGCGTCGCTAAACGCAGGACCAGCCCACGGCGAGTACCAGAGAGTCGCTGCTGGCGCGAAACCGCGCGCTGCGGGTTCGGACAAGACCAAATCGCTAGCCATCAGATTTCGCGTCTCGAGCGCTTCACATCCAACGAACCCGCGCAGATGATTACGACTGTTGCTTCTCGATCGACGCATAATAGTGCTCGGCTTGGGCGATGGTGCTAGTTGGGCAGACCGAAAACTGGTCATTTTGGCCATTGTGATGTCACGGGTTGGCCGGTCTCCGCCACCAGCATAATACTGGTTTGAAATCTAATCCATAGTTGTGCATTTTTCCGAATGCGATTCTGCGAGACTCTCGAAGGCTTCTGTAAGGCGGGCGATACCGAGTTCCAGTTCCGCGTCGGTGGTTGTTAGCGGCGGGAGAAGTACGACGCGTGTCTGTCGCGGCCCGCTGAAGTGAACAAGCAATCGACTGCGGCTGCAGTTTTCCGCGAGTCTGCGGGCCAAATGCAGTGATTCTGCTAAGTCGCGGGTCCGACTAATGAACTCCGCAACAGCCGCTGCGCCCTGCCCTTCCACTACTAAACTCGCTGCATGCTTCTCGCCGAGTCGTCGGAGTTCACAGCGCAAACGCTCACCGATCCGAGCGCCTTGTTCGATCCAGCCGCCGGTTTCAAGCTGATTGAGCACTTCGAGCGCTACTGCGGCAGCGAGCGGTGTGCAGGCGAAAGTCTCTGACTCGCTGCCAATTGGCAATGCGTCCATCACATGACGGCGTCCGACAACTGCTGAAATCGGAACGATGCCACCACCGAGGCTTTTGCCTAGCAGTACGACGTCGGGCTGCCAACCTTGGCTGACGGACAGCAACCGCGCACCGGCTCGGCCCAGCCCCATTTGGATCTCGTCTGCAATCAATGTAACTCCTGTGGCTAGTGTCACTTCCCGCAATCGCAACCAGTAATCCGCAGGCGGGAACACGTAACCGCGCGCTCCCAACGCGGGCTCCACGATGATTGCGGAAAGGGTGCTCGCCTCCGCTTGGATATGCGCCACCAAACGGTCGAGGCATTGAACTTGGCAATGCGGAAATTCCAACCCGAGCGGGCACGCGGCGCAGTAGCCGTACTCGGTCTCGGGCCTGCGAGCGTGAAATAACGGGGCCACAAAACCGTCGATACCAACGCAAGTATCGCTGAGAACGCTCGTCGTCAGGCTGCGGCCGTGGTAACTGGGCGCGATGCTGATCAGCTTTCCCGGCCGAAACGCAAACGCGGCTTTCCAAGCCGTTTCGATCGCGCGAGATCCGCCGCAGTTGAAATGTACCTTGGCTTCGCCGGGTGAAAATCCGCAGAATTTCGACAATTGTTCAGCTAACGGAGCTCGTAGCGCATGCGGTTCCTGGGTCAAGTGCGTCAAGGTTTGCAATTGTTTTGCGGCAGCAAAAACGAGCGGCTGGAATGCATGTCCGAAGTTTGAAGCGGAATATCCGCATGTGAAATCGATATAATCTTGACCCTCAATGTCCCACAACCGAGCTCCGTTACCATGCGAGTAGACAGGTCCAAACTTAGGGTCGTGGGCGCGATGTGAGGCTGCCGTTAGAACCGCTTCTTCGCGCTTTATCCCAGCCGCATTCGACATCGAGACCTCATCAAAAACGCGTGATTCGCTTGGTTTCCACACTGCCGCCACTTTGCTTTGCTCGTAACGTCACCTGACGTGGGAGCTTGAAACTGACAGGTTATCGTCACGAGCGGCTGGATAACTCGCATAATCGCTGCAATTAGAAAAATTGGTTAATCGCGGGAACTTGGCCATCGTAGCATCCGTCATAGAGCCATCGCGTTTCGTTGACAGTTGGGGGACTGGAATTAGAATCGGTGGTGACCCTCCCCAAGCTGCGCATCTTGTCTATTTCAGCACAAGTACGACAGGATTGTCGCGGGGCACTGAATT
>JBGSJB010000419.1:0-5366 GCA_041742175.1 Pirellulaceae bacterium | reverse complement strand
CGCTGAGGCCGGGATTCCGGAGTATTGGATCGTCGATGCACAAGGAAAGTGCGTCCACGTTTTTCGCGAACCCGAAGCTGGTAAGTACTGTAGCAGGAGTGTTTCCAAAGTTGGTGAGCAGTTATCACCCATTGCTCCATGCAGAACACCGCTCGATTTTAAGGATCTTTTCGAGTAGCAAGAACTTCTTCGAGCCCCCCTTTTCTACTTCACCAGTTGCGACGCACGAGTAGCACAAGCCATCATGCTACAATCTGAAGCCGGAAGGCGTACGACTTATTCGCAAAGAACTTAGCAGTGGGTGTAATATGACTCCTTTAAATCGTAGGAATATCTTAAGTTTGGCAGGAATCGCTGGCGCCGTTGCCGCTGTGCAGGCCAGTGGCCGCGCGGAACAACCGACGACGAGCAAAGGGCCACGCACTCGCATCGCTGTTTCAACTTATTCGTTCTGGCAATTTAAGAACGAACCGCTGCGCGATGTGCTAACCTGCATCGACTTGGCCGCCGAGTGGGGCTTTGATGGCGTTGAGATTCTCGAAATGCAATTGCTCGATAAAAGCAACTCAATGCTACAACGCATCAAGCAACGAGCGTTTACGAACGGGATGGACCTATGCGGGTTCTCGACTCATCAGGGTTGGGTGAATCCAAAGCCTGAAGAGCGACAGAAGAATACGGACAAGACGATTCAGTCGATCGAGTTGGCTTATCAATTGGGAATCCCGACCATGCGCGTCAACACGGGAAGGTGGGGAACGAGCGGCAGCTTTGATGAACTTATGGCGAATCGTGGGATCGAACCCGTGCTGGATGGGCACACCGAGGAAGTGGGTTTCGAGTGGGTAATTCAGGGTCTCACAGACTGCCTCGCGACGGCTGAGAAATGTGGAGTCACGTTGGGCCTCGAAAATCATTGGGGCCTTGGACGCAGTCCCGAAGGCGTGATGCGAATCATCAAAGCTATCGACTCGCCATGGCTCAAAGCAACGCTCGACACCGGCAATTTCTTGGAAGACCCTTACGACCGACTGGAACAGATGGCAGACGCGGCGGTACTGGTTCAAGCCAAAACCTATTTCGGTGGCGGCACATGGTATACGTTGGACTTGGATTATCCCCGCATTGCCAAGCTGCTCAGGAAGCACAACTACAAGGGCTATGTATCGCTCGAGTTTGAGGGCAAAGAAGATCCACGCACTGCGATACCCAAAAGTCTCGCGCTACTGCAATCCGCTTTCGCATAAACCTCACAATCACCTGCAGCCTGAACGCTAAGGAGAACATAAAAGAGAATCATAAAAGGACGGGCAGTGTGGAAACATACAAGGACAAAAACATAAAAGCAAAAACATAAAAGGACAGGCAGTGTGGCAATGTGGCAATCAGTAGTTTGCGAGCAGCGTGGCGGACGCGGGGAACGAAGAACAAGCATGTCAACGCTGAGCAATGCTAGAAAGTTTTACTGAAAGTCTTGTACGGTGTGTTGTCAATGGCTGTTGAACCGTTCAAACTACTGAACGGTCTTCTAAGCTCGTTTGTCTCGCTGTTGTTACTTCAGGGCTCAGTCGGCGCACCTCATTACATATAGGATGCGAATTTGCTGAGCGTCGGTTGTTCAATCGCAAGCAGTGCGTGATGGAGATTTACACGGGCATTTTGCAGTGCGACCGGCATGGGCATTGGAGAGTCTGAATGTTTGCGAAAATGGTAGGCCAGTCTTTCAGGTTTTCATACATCACGTGGTTTGTCACTGTTGCAATATTTGTGCTACTGAATTGGAATTACGACTACCAGACGATTGCCACTTCCAATCGTGTCTTAACAGTTCGGGAGATACACGGAGGCTTTTCACAGGATCCCGCCCGCCGAGAGATTAAGATGTCGCGTGCGGGATTTCCATTTGTTTATCGGCAAGCGATCGACTATGCGTATGCTGCTCCGCTCGTCACGTTCAGTGCTGTCAGCCTGGCTTGCAATGTATTGCTTTGGACAACGTTACTTGCCGTCGTGTTGCTCTATGAAAGGTTCACTCGGTTTCGTACGACGTGCGGCAAGGAGGAGCGCCTCAAGCGAGGGCTGTTGCTGTCAGACATAATGCTCGTGACTACTATTCTCGCTGCCGCGCTTGCGTACTACGGCGTCTTGGATGCACGGCGCGCCGCTGATGAATCTCTGTTAGCTAAAATCGGCTATCAACGAGGATCGGGTTTGATAGCCACTCAAGTCCCAACCTGTATCGCTGGAATTTTCCCGGACGCTCTGGTGCCTACGATGGCTAGGATCGTTGAGGTTACGGCCTATGCTCCGGATGACGATCTGTTATTGGAGTTGGCAAGACGACACCATTTGACTGGCGTTCGATTGTTTGGCGGTAGCTACTCCGATGAGAAGTTGTTTCGACTGATGGAATCAACGCAGCTATTGCATTTGGGGATCTTTGAGAAAAAGCTGAGTCCAGAACTTTTGGATCGAATCAGTGAGGAAGCGTCGCTGGATACGCTAAGGATCAGTGATATCACGCTGCCCGCAAGTGAAATGCAGAGTGAGTTCTCAAAGATTGGCAAGTTGGAGCGTCTGTCGCGTTTGGACGTACGAGAGTCTGGAGTTCCGTTCTCGTATGTCAAAGCATTGCCCAATTTAGCGCAGATGGAGACGATCGGCGCGAGCTTCGTAACTCCCGCGGATGTTCAAAATCAGAACGCTGCTCTTATCGAGTTTACGGGATTCCCAAATCTACGCTACCTAGCGCTACTATGCACCGGTGGTAGTGATTCGTTGCGCGATGTTCAAGTAGCTGCTCGCGATCTGCCAGAACTGCGTCGTTTGGACGTTGCAACGGACCGACCCGTTAAGTTAGTAATTGATGAATGTCCCAAGTTGGAGTACATGGATGGGAACTACTGGGAGCTAGATTTGAGGAAGGCCGAATCAGCCGAGCCGACCGATCCGTACCTGTCATCTCTCTCGATTCTGTCGCCGACCGCTCTTCGTCGCGTTGGTTTGCGCGGAGAGGCGCTGAGGGACGTGAAACTCGTTGGGCACGCAAATAGCATCTTGAGTGTCAAGATTCCGAAGACCTCAACGGCGGATTTGATCGATGGGGAACGGACGCGACAAAATTGGATTTCAATGCTGCCGGCGATGGGTGAGATCGCGGAAATCGATCTGGGCGAACTGCCGCTTCAAGGCGTTGATCTAAGGCCGCTTGCCAAGTGCACTTGGGCGAAAAGAGTCTATCTTAACGGAACTAGTATCTCGGATGCACAACTGCGTCAACTGGCGGAAGAACTTCGTGACGTACATTGGGAGTTGCTATCCATTGTGGGTACTCAGCTTTCACCGATCACTGTTCGTAGGCTGACTGAACGGCTGCCGTCACTCAAGTCGTTGCCAGTCAGCTTCAATGATTGCTCGCAGGTGTGGATAGAGAACCATCCGAAGCTTGAGTCCCTTCTGCTATACCCGCGTCAGTTTTATCCTACCCTGTCTCGAGTACGACTTGTAAATGTGCCAAATCTGGTAGTTTGTATCGACGTTTCACCGTACGCGGATTACGTGCATATCGAGGGTGTGCCAAGCCTTTACGCTTTGACGTTTTGTGGCGAGCTACCGGCGCACTGTGTTCTAAAGGATCTGCAGAAATTATTTGTCTTTGCGGCAGGAGGGAAGGCAGTCAATGACGCGCTATTCGATGAGGTCTTTGCGAGTCATACGACGATCCGCAAGTTGTCGTTGCCACACTCTTCCGTTAGCGAGAATAGGCTGAAACGCATCGACGAATTTAAATCGCTAGAATCACTAAATCTCATCGGTTGCAAAGTTACAGATGACATCATCCTGAACTGGGACCTGAGTCAGTTGCCTAAGCTAAAGTACCTACGCTTAGACTACACCCAGATTTCCGAGAGATCGCTAAGGCATCTTAGCCAGCTACCTCTTTCGGTATTGACGTTCTACGGAACAAAATCGGTCTTGTCGCCTGATTTGTTGCTGTCATTCAAGGTGTTAAAGCGTTTGGGCATAGGGGGATGTACACTGACACCAGAAATGATTCGCGCGCTTGGCCAAATTAAGACTCTCGGAACCCTGGACTTATCCCAGAGTACATTGACCGGTGAAGTAGCGAATGCATTTTGCAACTTGAGCCTCTACAACATCCGCACTTTGCTTCTGGATGAGGCCACCATCGATGCTAAAGTCCTGCATTACATTTTTAGTAATCCAACGGTTCTTGTTTCCGTGGAAAATACAATTTGCGATCCAGAGTTGATGGATCGAGTTATTGCGAGTGGACGTAACAGTGGAATTGTAAGTGAGCGAGCAGATGCCGCGAGCGGATCATCTGGCTACACACTGTATTTCCATGAGTTTTTCGGAACTGGCGACAGCGTTCCCGAACGCGCAGGTTACTTTCGAGGCGATATCAATGCATTCGCTTTCTCTCCTACAAATATAAGGCAAACGAATGCGCAAGGGTGGGGCCGCAGAGTTGGTGGTGCTTCAACTCAGCTTGAATCGTTTGGATCTGAAAGTAGCTCCGCAGGTGGATTGCCGTTCGGCGATGAAGTTAGGTATGAAGCTGCAGGTGATATGACCTTCAAAATCGACATCAACGACGACAGTTTCTATAGCGGAGATGTGCATGTTGAGCCCGTTTCGGCGTTCGAAATCCTAGGGAAGTTGATCGGGCGATTCTACTTGCAACCGTGGGGTTACGGCTCGACGAAATAAGAAAAGGTGTTCGATATGTCCCCGATCTGCCTCTACGAGGAGATGCTCACGATTGGAATCGACTTAAGCTAGCCGAAGAATTTGGCGAAGGAGTTGCTGGATCTTTCGATGCTTCAGACAGATTCTGCGATGCCGCCGAGAATCCACTTGAGCTGCAGATAATTTAATGCTTTCCGATCCGGCTCGATGAGTTCTAGGTGTGGACGGTTTTTGGCGTTGATTCACTGGGAGCAGCTCGGTCGAGATTACTTGGTTTGCTTCGACGGCTATAATTCAGCGTTGCGGATTCGGATTAGAGGCAAGAGCTTGAAGGCAAGAGCCCAAAGGGGATCAACTATGGTAAGTCGAATGGTAGTGGGAACCGGTGCATTGTGCGCTTGGTTGCTGATGGTGACGACAAGTCAAGCGCAGGAGACTAAGAAGGTGAGTGAAACAGCGGATGGAAAGAAGACTGCGATCGCGACGTTTGGCGGTGGCTGTTTCTGGTGCACCGAAGCGGTTTTTGAGAACATGAAAGGTGTTACCAACGTCGTATCGGGCTACGCGGGCGGCAAGAATCCAAATCCAACTTACAAACAAGTTTGCACTGGAATCACCGGACACGCGGAAGTCTGTCAGATTCATTACAATCC
>JBGSJB010000418.1:0-1862 GCA_041742175.1 Pirellulaceae bacterium | reverse complement strand
ACGATGTCGAGCCAACCATCACGGTCGAAGTCAACAAAACTCGCCGAAGTCCCCCAGGACAAGTTGTCGATGCCGATTGAGTCTGTCAGATCTTCAAATTTGCCATTACCTTGATTTACGAACATCCGAGTCGCGCCCAGCGAAGTGACAAGAACATCGGCACGCCCGTCGTTATTGATGTCGCCGATGGCAACGCCCATATTGTGGCCTGCAATATCAAGGCCCGAACCGACACTCACATCCTCGAAGCGTCCGCCAAGCGACTGTCGAAAGAGTCGGTTGCACGACGCCGATTCAGGCCCAGCATTCTGTAGCAAATAGAGATCTAACCGATCGTCATTATCAAAATCGAAAATTGCGGCGCCAGACCCCATAATTTGCGGCATGAAATATTTGCCTGTCGGGCCTGCATCATGGACGAAATCAAGTCCCTGCTCAGTTGTAACATCTTTAAACCAAGGCTTAGAAGTTGATTCTTCCTTGGTGGATGGCTCTGGCCTACAACCAACAACAAAGGCAGTCGCTGTCAAAACAGAACAGACTCTGACCAAACGACAGAGCCATTTCGGGTTGGCAACTCTGCATCGCAACCAATGCACCATTGAGGCCCCAATTCCACATTGAAGTTTACACAACCCGTACTTTTCGCGATGCCATCTCGACGAATACGGCTTACTGGCAGCGCAATTGTACAGTTTGAAGTACAACGGTGGGGCAGGTACTTACCGGTTCTTACCGAGACCGCATGAAATTCAGAACCAAACTTCTCGAGCTCGCCCGCGAATACCAACTCGCGACTAAAACGTATTCACTAGCGGGCGGTCGGTGCGTTTCAGCGATAGGTTGATCTGCTGATAGTGATAGTGAATCGCGCATTTCAGGATATAGATAAACAGAGCGGCGGGGTCTTTGCGCACTTTCCAGATTGACTTTAATCGCTTGCGATACTCGGCTTTTAGAAGCGGGTCTTTGACCTGCTTCATCAGTCGCATGTAAAGCACCGCGCAGCGAGCTGACACCTTCGCTTGTTCGACTGCCCACTTCACAGGATGCGATTTCCAGTAAGCCCGCTGAGCCTTGTTGAAGCAAAAATTCTTGTCGTGATACAAACTATCCGTGCGATCAAAGAACAACTTCGCATCATTCAATTCGCTCATCACTGCTCGATAACCATCACGCAGCTCCTCGCGCGTCATCTGCTTGGGTATTACGTTCGTTCCGAACTCGGGTTGATCGTCGAAATCGAGCCGCTGCTCTTTCGCTAGCCGATCATAGAGCGGCGTCTTGGGAATGGCTGATAACATTCCACACATCGCATGCACAATGCGCGACTGCCGCACGAACTTTAACTGCGATTCAAAGATCGAGGTATCATCGTTGTCAAAACCAACAATCATGCCGGTCCAAACTTCCATTCCAGCCGACTGAATGCGATGGACTTTCTCAACAATCGTTCCACCGCTGCGCAGATTCTGAAACTTCTTTGTCTCGCGCAACGACTCTTCATTTGGAGTTTCGATTCCAATAAAAACCGCTTGAATGTTGGCTTCAACGAAGAGATCCATCAGCTCAGCGTCATCAGCCAAATCGATCGACGCCTCGGAGAAAAACGTGAATGGATATCCGTGTTTCTTTTGCCATGCGACCACTTCGCGCAGCACCGGTTTGATCGCTTGTTTGTTGCCGATCAAGTTATCGTCGACGATAAATGCAATCTCCATTCCCGCTCTCCGCATTGCGTCGAGCTCAACCAGCACCTGCTCGGCTTTCTTAAGTCGCGGGCGGCGACCGAAGGTAACGATGATGTCGCAGAACTCACACTGAAAAGGACAACCTCGAGAGATCTGCAAACTGCCAAACAC
>JBGSJB010000417.1:0-2317 GCA_041742175.1 Pirellulaceae bacterium | reverse complement strand
ACGAATACGCTGCCCCAAAATTTTGGCTTCTGCGAATCGTTGAACGCCATAAACAGGGTCGTTTCGCGTCGTGTAAGTGACCGCTGGCAACCCAAGCGCATGGTTCACACGATCTGTATTAGAAACAAAGGGCCACATCTGGCTAGGACTTGAAGTGAACTCCCAAGAATGCTCGAACCGCATCACGTCCGGTTCGTTCAATGACAAGATCGGCGGATGCAAACCCAACGACGTCGGCTCACCTCGCTGAATGTTTTCAAGATCCACTAGCAACGCACCAGCATCTGTGTAACGCGCGAGCGGATTCTTCGCTAAACAGTTCTCAATCGTCCGCACCAACGCATCGGACAACAAAGGTCGCAATTGCTTCAACGACGGCGGTGTCGCGTTGCAATGTTGATTCAGCAACCCGACTTGTGTATCGGCATCAAACGGCGGCCGACCGCTAAGCAATTGAAAGAGCGTGATGCCCACTGAGTAAACATCCGTCGCCAATCCTGCAGGTTCGCCCCGACATTGTTCGGGCGACATATACAGCGGCGTTCCCATCAGCGCTCCGTCGCGAGTCATCGCCATCGATTCAGATTGCTGTGCCGTGCGAGCGAGTCCAAAGTCGGATACCTTGGCAAAGATTTTGCCGACTGCTGGTCTGGGCTTGGTCCGATCCGCAGTTGAGTACGGCGAGTTCGCAGCAATCCAATTTCGCGATTCCTTCGTAAGCAACACGTTATCAGGTTTGAAGTCGCGATGAACGACTCCGCGACTGTGTGCGATCGCCAACCCACGAACCGCATCCGTGATCACCGCCAGCGCAAAGTGTTCGTCGAAGGGTTGCCCCGCTTGGATCATTGCTCCAAGTGTTCCACCTTCAACAAACTCGACCACCATGTAAGGCTGCTTGGCATCGCCATTGACTTCATACAAATTTGCGACGTAGGGATTGTTGGCTTTGGCGAGCAAACGAGCCTCTTTTGCAAAGCGCCTCGCGGTCAGCGAATCTGGGGCAACTTGCTTATTCAAAATCTTGATCGCGACCGATCTTCCATCTGCCGCGTCTTGAGCTCGATAGACCGAACCCATGCCGCCTTCGCCGAGTTTTTCACAGATCGTATAGCGACCAAGTTGACTGCCTTGTGCAAGAAATCCGGCAGGCACTTCAACTTCGCCATCGACATTCATCGTCGCTTCGAAATCACTATTTGGAACCGCGTCGGAATCCGAAGTCACCTGCAATGAAGCGTCGACCTGCAATCGCTTCAACAATTCCAGCGCCGTCGGTCGCGCAAGCGGTTCATTTGCAAGGCAGTCTGCCGTTGCACTCCATACCCGCTTCGCTCCCAAGCTGTGCTTCACATTGCAATCTTCAATCACATGCCTCAGCAGCGCGGCCAATGAGTAAATATCCGATGCGCGATCGCAGAGTTCTGCTGGCGAAATTCCAGGCAACGTCTCCAGCAACTCCGGCGCAACGAAGTTCTTGGGCGGCTGATCTAAGGTCGAACCAAAAGCCGCACCAAAGATCGCTGAACGCAGGCTAGAAACGTCGACTTGCCATCGACCATCGGCGTTGCGAAAAACACTTTCCATCGTCACACCGCCAATGACTAAACCGATCTCTTCGCAGGCCTTAAGCGCTTCGGTGCAAGCGATCGCAAGGGACGCGATCTCGGTCTCGATCAAGTTCGCATCGTTCATCGCCTCTGCTAGTGGCAACCGATCGTTGAGCGTAAAAGCAACATACGGCGGCTCATGGGTGCCATCCAATTCCAGCATCGGCACGCAACTTGGATGCTTCAGCAGCTTTGCCAAATGCAGTCGCCTCAACCAACCGCCAAACTGCTCAGCCTGCTCAACATTCGGCGTTGAATCCGAATTCTCTGAGCCACGCAGCAAACAAATTTCCGCCGGCTCAGCATTCGCTAAGGCACCGCGATAGCGGCTGCACACAGGGCCAACGTCGATCAGTTCCGTCAATATGAATCGAGCCGCTTCAACCATGAAATCCGCCGTTAAATGCCATCTTCGCTGGCTTGAATCAATACATAATCAGCGCAGCGCCGATTCAAGCGGCTTCATTCTAGCGAATAACCAAGCAACGTTTATAGTCTCCGAATATCACAACTTGCTCTAGCAACGTGTCGTTCGCGATTGGCGGTTCCGAACAACGCTGTTCTTTGGGCTACGCATCGTAGCCAAGGTTCGGCGCAAGCCAACGTTCCGCAGTCGATACAGGCCAGCCTTTCCGCTTTGCATAGTCTTCGACTTGATCGCGAGTGATCATGTCGACAGCGAAGTAGCGTGCTTCAGGATGCGAGAA
>JBGSJB010000416.1:0-4588 GCA_041742175.1 Pirellulaceae bacterium | reverse complement strand
GCGATCATCTGCGTGTTCGTCGTCGCGTTTAAACAGCGCAAAGCGCCCACGATTAACTCAACCGGCGATTTGATTTTGCGACTGATTGCGAGAGAGGAAAAGAAAAGATTGCTGCTGAAGAGCATCTTGAGCGCGGGAGCGATTTGCAGCTTGTTTCGGCGAAGCATGTCCGCCAGCGGCTGAAGCGATTCATCCGTTGGTTGCGGTTCGTCGCTGATAAAAAAACGATACAGCTTGCGCGCCAAAAATCGCTCCACCGATGGCTGCTCAAGTACGATGCGGACTCCGTCTTCTCCATCGAAGTCACCGGTTTGATTCAAAACAGTTTTCGGACCAGAGTCATGTTGGTAACGGTTCTTGCGAAACGTGTCGGACTTGATTTCCCAACCAGTAAAGCACTTCGCCAGTTCCAGCACATCGGCTTCGGTATAATTTCCTTCACCTAAGCAGAACAACTCCATCAGCTCGCGTGCAAAGTTCTCATTCGGATGCGCTTTGCGATTCACTGCGGAATCAAGGTAGATCAACATGGCGGGATCTTGCGACATTCTCTGAACCAATTCGCCAAAGTCTCCCAACGCATAATCGCGCAGCAACTGGTTTTGGTTCCACATCATGCTCGCGTTGGTGACCTTTTCCGCTCCTGTCGCAAAATGCCCGTGCCAAAATAGCGTCATCTTCTCAAGCAATTGCGTGGGCGTGTGCATCAGGCGATATGCCCAGGCCGCCGAAAGCTGTTTGGGATCCCCGCCGGCCAGTGTTGCCTTGGCAAGCGCATCTGCGGTGCTTCGAAACGCCGATTGTTCGCGGTTGCTGACAAGCAAGTCTTCGACTACTTCAGCAGGGGTTCGCTTCACGGCAGCATTCAGAGTTGCCACATCTGCACCGAATCCAGTTCGGCGAAACAAATGCGCGGCGAGCACCCAATCCCACGGTTGCTCTGACGTGGGTTCGAATGGCTGCCAAGCCCAAACTGGGTCAAGCGTCTGCATGTCAATCATCGTTCTCATTCCCAGAAATCACTTCGATCGTCGTTACAACTTTCAAAGCGGTATCGCTGACGTCCAAAGAGAGTTGTGCGGTTCGAAAGTAGCTGACGATTTCCAGTACCAAGTCAATCTCAGCAGCAGCAGACTCTTCGCTGTGCCCTTTCTCAAGCATGTTGTTGGTCACCAATTGCGTTCGATTCGCTTGCAAGATCTTCCCTAGAGATGCAACATCCAACTTGGCGATTGTGTTCGTTGGCATTGGTTCCGCAGCTTCTTTACGCGCAGCGTTATCGCCGGTCGCAACGAGCTCGCGTGCGAGTTCCGTCGAACTTGAAAGAATGACGCGATCACCAGCGAAAGCCAAGGTTGGCGAAAAGTTGAATTGAATCGCCGCTTCGCGATTCTCACGTTGGTCACGCTTGGGAACGAAAGTCGCAGTAACCAACTGCGCACCCGCTGGCGTTTCAATCCCGAGGTCCAACTGGGGCTGCCCATTCATGGCTGATGTAATATTGAAAAAGCCAATCAGCGACTGGAAGACGCGGCGTAGTTCTGGTTGCGTATCCGCTGCATCCTTCATCTTGAATTGCACCGCAAAGGACGGAAGCTTGATGGCTGGTTGCGGTAGGACGCCTTCAAAGTTCTGTGTCTTACCGACAATTTGCAGATCACTTTGCAGTGCGCCCAGAATGTCTTCGCCAAAGTCGCGACCCGCGAAGAACGTTGTTAGCTGAGTATCCGCAACGGCAAGTTCATCATTCCCTTTGTCCGTTAATAGATCGCCCGCTCTCAACCACATCTGTGAAAGATCGCGATGCGCCGATAGGGCGAAGAGTCGATCGCCGACATCGAGCATATTCGGGGCGGCGGCGAGTTGCGGCGATCCAAAGTAATATTCACGCGGCGATTCCCATTCACGCTTGTGTGGTACGGCAACTTGAAGCGACGCAACGTCAGACTTCAAATCCAATGCCAACGATGCAAATGGCGTGTTCTTGAGATTCGCTAAGACGCCACCAATTAGAACTTCGAAGAGCAGGTTCTCAACTCGTTCTCGATAAAACTCCTTCGCAATCCCAGCTTGGCGTATGTGTTCGACGTTGACGTAACCGGATACCAATCGCGAATCGGTTGCATTCGCTTTCGCTATCTTCCATGCTTGCTGAAAACCTTCGCTCTTGGACAGCGAATCCTCTCCGCGGTCTAAGTACCGATCGATGACCGCTTTTCCGAATTCAGATTTATTGGTTAATAGCAGCCAATCGTGCATGCGCACCATCTTGAGATTCTCTTTGACCGAGTGCGCGGTGAATTCGCGGTACTCGCCTTGCGTTGCGGCCTTACCTTGAAGCAGTTGCACCGCTAATACAAAGTTGTAAAACCGTTCAAGCGCTTCGACACTGGACGAGTGCAACAACACTCCGACACCACCGTTAGAGGAATCGAGAGCTGCGGTGATACCGCGGTCACCCAAAGTTGCGATCGCTTGTTGCCAAGCTTGTTCCATGTTCGCTTCGAACGCTTGAATGCCAACTTGCAATTGCTTGAGCGCGCCCGCTTTGACAATCGCTTCATAAGCTGGAGTGGCTTCGATGCGCGAACGTATCGGATGATCGAAAATCGTCTTGAGCGCGGCGTCGAGGTTCGAAATTTCCATGCAACCCAAAATCGATTGCGGAAGCAAGTCAGCCGCTTCACAATCTTCGCCTCGCGGTGGTTGAGCCATCGCGGGATTGTGGGGTAGTAAACAAAGTGCTAAAGAAGCCCAGATCGCTAAGCTTGAGAATATTGTGAATTTCATGATGGGCGATTCCGAAACTTTAGGGCCGGGTTCAAGGCGAGATCAGCAACATTCGCTGGGTTCGTCCTCGTATGATAACAGCTCAACTCTGCCTGCGGCGAGAATTCGATTTTCTTACCCAAAAGTCATCCAAGGGCTTGCGACCAGGCTACGATCGCGACAACAAGAACCGCCGCGTCCCGCCAACCCACTTTGACTCGAGCGCTGCGGCGCACGTAATCGATCGCTTTTCCCGTTGGGCAAAGAACTCGACAATACGCCATCGGTTTTAATGCCGACAACACCAAGCTTGCAAGCCACACAACGGAACTGACCGAAAGTCCTATCCGCCAAGCGTAAGCGTCAAAGGGTTCTAACCAGGCCAACGGAACCCGCCAAGTAGATAACAACCACACAGCCGAAACCACTAATGCGACCCATGGTGTGATGGATAACAGTCTGATTGAACCCGCCACCCAATCGTCCCAGCGCGATGGTTTCAGTTTGGAAACGAATCGACTGCGCCCGTTCAGCCGCCGCGTGAACCGCCCTTTCAGCCGACTCAGCCATTGCTGAGCAGCTCCGTGCGGACAAATATGATCGCAGTACACGTTCTGCTTGCTTAACACGGGCCAAACAACAGCGACCAACAACAGCAAGCTCAAGCCGGGCGCTAGCCGCACGGGAATGCCACCATGCGTCCATCCAGCAATAAGTGCCAGCGAAATCAAATTCCCGGCCCAGCAGCCAATCACCACAAAGCAGAGTGCTTGCCAAGTGAGTCGCAACC
Organism: Pirellulaceae bacterium; assembly: GCA_041742175.1. Classification (GTDB taxonomy): domain Bacteria; phylum Planctomycetota; class Planctomycetia; order Pirellulales; family Pirellulaceae; genus Aureliella. Next base: position 1,029 of record JBGSJB010000416.1, on the reverse strand, counting down.
AAGGCTTGCTGCGCCAACGCGAACGGCTCCAAGCAATACCTGCCAAAGCGATAAACGCTGTCGCTAATTCTGCGAGCGACCAATTCCATAATCGTCTTGGTGTGATTGTCTCTCGCTTGTCTTGCAGTTGTTTCATCGACTCGCGGATCGTGCGCGCCACGGCCAAAGAAGTCATCGTCGCGCCCGATACGCCTTCGATTTCTTCTTTGTCTAGATCTAGTGCCACGAGTTGATTGAAGTTCCGTCCCTTGAACTTGGACCAAAACGAATACTCTTGTCGAACATAGCCCACGTAAGGTTCGTTATCGAAAGAGCTGCGGATGCGAACTTGAGTCAACACGCCCGACAGATCGAACAGCAAGAGCAGTTCAGTGGGTCCTTGGTAGCCTTCCTCTGCATCGACAACCTCACCCGTCCTTGCCGCCCACCCGAGTTGCTCACCATCGGCGTCTTGAAGCGCTTGCAGACCTGCGATCGCCCCATCACTCGGTGCTCTATCACTCGATGACCCGCCAATCGATGCAACCTGTGGCCACAACGCTTGAATTTCTTCGAGCTTGATTGCATTCGGAAATCGCAAGCTCAGCTTCCGGCCACTCAACCGCAACTGAATGCCCTCGGCGATCGAAAGGCTAGTCAACGTCGCACCACTCACGCCATCGATTTGCCGATCGCTAGCCTCGCCCATCGACATTCCATTAAACTGCCGCCAAAACTCGTCATCGCCTACAACTTGGGCGACATGTTCAGTCGTATCGTTCGAGCGAATCAACGCTGTTGCCAGCACTTGCTGCTGTTCATCGAGCAGCAGTAGTACGTTGTGCGCGCCTGAATAGCCGACGATTGAGTCCGCTTCCGGCGCAGTGGTTAACACCATACCTCGCAATTTGTCATTCGCGTCGTACACGCGGTAGCTCGCGCCGTCTCGCGACGCAACCGCTTCTACTCGTGCAGCCAACGGCATGACGCGCTGGACAGAAGCCAAGGATGGCGGTTCGATTTCTGCCAGTCGAGCGCGCTCTAAATTGC
>JBGSJB010000415.1:0-14778 GCA_041742175.1 Pirellulaceae bacterium | reverse complement strand
TATGTGCAGATTGGGATTGTGTTGATCATCGCTTTGGCAAGTAAGAACGCGATTCTGATTGTTGAGTTTGCGCGGGACTTGCGACAGGGTGGCAAGTCGATTCGCGAGTCGGCGTTGGAAGCATCGCGCATGCGATTTCGTCCGATCTTGATGACTTCTTTTGCTTTCATTTTGGGCGTCTTGCCGCTGGTATTTGCTGAAGGTGCGGCGGCGGCGAGTCGTCGGTCGTTGGGAGCTGCGGTGTGTGGTGGCATGCTGACGTCGACCGTTCTGGCAGTCTTCTTTACTCCGGTGTTCTTTGTCGTGTTCCAGTGGCTTAGCGAAAAATTAACTCGCACACCGGTACAAGATTTGGGCGATTCAACTGTTTCAACTTAGTTGGAATCTCTCGCGAGCGAATGCGGCAAAATGGAGCGCGAGCGCACGAACCTGAGGGCTCGGTGCATCATGTTCGTTAAAGTGGGTTGGCTAGGCACTCTCTGCGGTCAATAGTGATCCGTTTGTCGGTATTGCGCAAGCTTTCCTGGCTTTGGGCGTTCAGGTACACTAACGAACCGAAGTGGCGCTAAGTGCTCCAAGCCGATATGCGTGTGTTGGCTGTATTACCTGCTTGCTAATTCCATGCTGATGGCTTGCTAATCAGATGCTAACTGACGTAGACCGGCAGCTACACCCACTTGTGAACGTTGTTGGCGCGACGCCGCTGAGACCGATCTCAAAGCGCGATAGCTGGTAGGCACAATGAGGCGCCTCGACGTGTTTCGCAAAGCGAGCACTTCGAAAACTTGATAGACAAACGGAAAACTCGGAAACGGATAACTTGAAAAATGCCCACACTCACTCGCTGCACGTGCCTGATCGTTCTGTTAATGCTCACGAGTGTTTCGGTCGAGGCGCAAAGCCAGAAACAGAATACGAAAGCTGCAACCGATAAATCGACGACGGACAAACCGGGACAAGCGTCGAATCGGAAAGCTGTTGGTTATTACGCGGACGCGGCCAACTATCAGAACAATGGTGCCTTCGAGCTGGCGATCGACGAATGGAAAAAACTGCTGAAAGAGTTTCCCAAGGATCCGCTGGCTAGCAAGAGTTGGCATTACTTGGGCGTGTGCTACATGCAGTTGGACGAGCCAGATTACGAGGCGGCTGAGAATGCGTTTGCGGAAGCATTAAAAGACGAGAAGTTGGACATTCGCGAAGAGTCGCTTCTGCAACTGAACTGGTGTTTGTTCTCGCGAGCGAAGTTGGAGGAAGCGGGTTCAGCAAAGCAAAAGAAGATGCTCGAAACCGCTCGCGACCGACTGTCCGAGTTCCTGAAGCAGTATGGCGAAGCCGCTTCGGCTGATCAAGCGATGTTCTACTTGGCTGAGATCGAATATACGCTGGGAGCTCGCGACAGGGCGATTCAGTATTACGAATCGATGCTCAAGAACAAGTCGATGGCCAAGTCGACGTTGCGGCCCGATGCGCAATATGCCGTCGGTGTCGCTTACGAAGAGGATCAGCAGTTAGCGAAAGCGAATCTGGTCTATCAGAATTTCCTAAGTGAACACAAAGAGCATCGGTTGCGCAACGAAGTGCAGATGCGATTGGCTGATATTCTGATCGCACAAAAGAAGTTCGACGAAGCGAGCAAGTTGCTACAAGCTTTATCGGCTGACGAAATGAACCCGATGGCGGATTATGCGTTGTTGCGACTGGGCTATTCGCTGACTCAACAGAACAAGTTGGATGAAGCGACGCAAAAGTATGCGGAGTTGCAGAAACGATTTCCAGAGTCCAGACTCTTGACGGCAGCAATTTTGGCGGCGGGTCAAGCGGCTTATCGGGCGCAGCGCTGGGACGATGCCGCAGCCAGCTTCAAGGGTTTGCTAAGCAGCAAGGATTCGCGGTCGGCAGATGCAGCGCATTGGTTAGCGATGACTTTGATGCGACAAAACAAACCCCGCGAGGCGATTCCGATGTTAGAGGATGCGCTCGGCTGGGCGAAAGGAACTCCGCTAGAAGTTGCCTTGCAGATGGATTATGCCGATGCGTTGTACGAGCAGCCGGAGCAACTTGAAAAGGCGCGAGCCGCATATGAATTGATCGCTACGGACCATCCCGAAGATCCGTTAGCGCCTCGTGCGGCTTACAACGCTGCGTTCAGCGCGTTGCAATCGCAGAAACTCAATGTCGCTCGAAAGTGGTCAGAGTTGTTCTTGAATAAGTATCCGCAAGACCCTTTGCGCAACGACGTCGCTTACGTAGCTGCGGAAACGCTCCTGCAACAAGGCGAGCATGCTGCGTCGGCGGAAGCCTATCGCAAACTGATTCAAGCGGACGCCCAAAATCCAGCTCGGGGTATGTGGTTGCTCCGACAAGCGATGGCGCATTACTTGGGCGGCAAATATCCCGCCGCGGTGGAGTTGCTGAACACGGAAATGCTCAGCTTGAGTGACGCGCGACAGAAGGCTGAAGCGCAGTTTATTCTCGGCGCGTGCTATCTGTTCCAGGATAATATCGACGGAGCTATTGAACAGTTCCAAGCTAGTCACAAGACCAGTAGTTCTTGGTCGCAAGCGGACGAAACGCTCATGTTGCTTGCCGAAGCACAGCAGCGTAAGAAGGAGCCAGCGGCTGCTGAAGCCACTCTTGAGGATTTGCTGAAGAAGTATCCGAACTCGCGTTTGAAACCGCAGATTGAATACCGTTTAGGTCAGATCGCAGCGTCAAGTGGTCAGTTTGACGAAGCGATTGAACGCTACCGTGCGATTGTCGCAAGTGAATCGGCGACAGGCTTGCATGGATTCGCGCAGTACGGAATCGCTTGGAGTCTGATGCAGCAAGAAAAGTATGAAGCCGCGCGGAAAGAATTGGAATCGCTGATCGTTGCTGGTCGCAACGACGCGATCAGTCAAGAAGCGATTTTGGCTGACGGCGTATGCCTGCGTAAGCTTGGAAAGCCGACAGACGCGATTGCAGCGTTTGAAAAGTTCGTTAGTGCCAACGCGACTGGTACTTCACTGGCGAACTGCCTTTATGAGATGGGCATGGCGTTCGTTGACGCAGAGCAGCCCGAAAAAGCTCAGAGTCAATTTGAACGTATTATTACTGAAGTGCCGGACTACGCTGCGATGGACAAAGTGGTCTACGAGCTGGGATGGCTGGCTGAAGAACGCAATGATGGAGCGGCGGCCGCAAAGTACTTTGGCGAGATCGTCCAGAAGTTTCCTAACAGCGAACTTGTACCTGAAGCGCTATACCACGTTGGTCAAAGCCAGTACAACGCTGAAAAGTACGCAGAAGCAGCGAAGTCTTACACGAGTGTCTTGGAAAAGGCGAAGAGCGAGGGACTTAAAGAGAAAGCGTCGTACAAACTAGGCTGGAGTCTGTTCCAGCAAGAAAATTATGAGAAGGCAGCTGAACAATTCCGTAAGCAATCTCAAGACTTCCCACAAGGAAGCTTGGCTGTTGATGCAAGTTTCATGCAAGCTGAATGTTATTTTAAGCGAGACAAGTTTGCAGAAGCGTTGCCGATGTACGAAGTCGCCAGGAAGTCGCTTGAGGCGTCAGGTGATAGCACGGCTGCGTCCGATCAGGTGAAAACATTGATTTTCTTGCATGGCGGGCAGTGCCATCGGGAACTGAAACAATGGACCGAGTGTGAAAAGTGGCTGCGCGAAGTGGCGAGCCGCTATCCCAACTCTCCATATCTTGCAACAGTAATTTACGAGATGGGGTTTTGTGCTCAGCAGCAAAGTAAATTGGAAGATGCACTCAAGCTTTATGCAGAAGTCGCGAATAAGTATCGCAATGAAACGGCTGCGCGAGCGAGATTCATGATGGGCGAAGTCTACTTTTCGCAGCGTGATTTTGCGAAAGCAATCGCCGAGTTTCAGCGCGTTATGTACGGATTTGGGGCTGAGAAAGCTCCGGAGGATATCAAAAACTGGCAAGCCAAGAGCGCTTTCGAAGCGGCTCGATGTAGCGAAGTATTAATTGAGAATCTGAAGGGCGACGCCCGTGAGAAAATCGTCACGGCAACAAGAGAGTTCTATCAGTTCATTGTTGATCGCCATGCAGCTCATTCGCTCGCCGCACAAGCTCAGTCGCGTTTGGGTGAGTTGTCAAAGCTGCGTTAGGGCCATGGTTAGCGAGCAGTGCGTTAGCAAGCAGTGTCGCGAGCAATCGGTATGCGAGAGTAAATTTGAATCCGCTCACGTGTGGCAAACCGCTTTCGAGGCATTAGAAGTGGAGCTGTAATTGGCTTCGCGTTTGCCTAGTGGGTTGGTGCTGCTTAAGCTAGTTACAAGTCATTCAAGATTCCTTCTCAGCAAAGCTTGGACATGCCCTCGATTTTTCATCGTAACCTTGTGAAGATCGGATTTGGCCTGCTCGTTGTGTTTTGGGTCGGTTCTGCGCTGGGTCTTGCGCAGCAGGAGGGAAGCTCGCTGAGTGAAGAAGAGTTTCAACGGCTCGCGACTCAAGCGGCTGCAGCGCCCGCCAAGCCGGAACCGAATGCTGGACTGAACGATGAGCTGAGCATTCTAAATTTGATCATCAAGGGTGGCGTGCTCATGATTCCGCTGGGAATTTTGAGTTTGATTGTGGTCGCCATGACACTCGACAGATTCTTCGCTTTGCGTCGTGAAAGGATTTTTCCTTCGCGCATTCGACGTGGATTGGACTTGATGCTTGAGTCGGGCAAGTCGATCGATCCACAGGAAGTGTATCAACTTGCCTTGCGATATCCTTCAGTCGCAGGCCGCGTGCTGGAGGGCATGCTGCAGAAGGTTGGACGACCAGTTGTGGAACTTGAAAGCGCGACTGCGGAGACGTGTCAGCGCGAAGCGGATCGCATGTATCACAATGTGCGCTGGTTGAGCCTAGCTACGACCGTTGCGCCGTTGATGGGATTGCTTGGTACGGTGTGGGGCATGATCATCGCTTTTTACAACACGACGCAATTAGGAACTGGTAAAAACAAGTCGGAGTTCTTAGCGGAAGGGATCTACATCGCTTTCGTCAACACGCTGGGTGGTTTGGCTGTCGCGATACCAGCGGTCATCTTTGCGTACTACTTCGAGGGTAGGATTACAAACTTGATCGGACGTGTCGAAGAGCAAGTGCGACGCTTGATCCCGCGCTTTGAACGATACGAAGGCAAGGTTCGATACGACCTGCAAGTGCAAGGCTTAGTCGCGCGTGACCGTGCTCCGGGCACGACCGGACGAACCGCTGAATCTCCGCGACCGATTCCCCCGCCGCCTCACTCCGCGGCGCGCAACAGTTAAGGGGTGACTATGGCTGTAAAAATCAATCGCGGCAATGCACTTGTGGCTCTGAATTTAACGGCGCTCATTGATGTGGTGCTGCTGCTGTTAATCTACTTCATGGTAGCTTCGCGACTGAATGATGAAGAGCGAACGATAGATATCCCGCTACCTTCGGCGGCAAACGCGATGCCGATGACTGCCGAGCCCAATGAATTGGTTGTGAACATTGATGAATCGGGACGCTTCGTGGTAAATGATCGCGAGATTAAGACGACGGAGCTGGACGGGTTGATTAAGCGCTCCGTAGTGGATAACCCGCTTCATCCCGCCGTTATTATTCGTGCGGATCGTCGAGTTCCAACGCAATCGCCGGTGTCGGTGATGGATATTTGCGTCAAGTATGATGCCGATTATTCATTGACCGTTGCAGAGGATGAGGGGCAATAATGTCTTCTTCGCCACGTTTGAGCGAATTGATTGGCATTAACGCCAGGCATCGCGATGAATCCGCCTGGCCAATGAATCTTTTGCTGGTTGCATTAGGCGGTGTGATCATCTGGGTTGCGTTTAATTTTCTGCAAGCCGACGATCCTCGGTTGCAATTTAATCCTTGGTCTTATGTTGTCGCCACGCCAATCGTTTTGATCGCTTTGTCGCTGCTGCTGAAGAACTTCACGCACCGCGGCGTCGAGCGTTCGTTGCAGATCGGCTTCTTGCTGAGTTTGCTGCTGCATCTCTTGCTTTCGCTGTATGCGAAAGATGTAGTAGTCTTCACGCGCATGTGGCCGGAGATCTTTGAGAACTTGGCTCAGGAGCGCAAGATGCTTGAGCGACAATCGCGACCCGCGCCGCGCTATCACAACTTGGCAATCACGCGTTCGGAGAGAAAGCCAGATTACATGCGGCATGTGCCAACCAAGCACCAGCCGACCGAGTTGCATGACGCTAGTGAAGAAGCCTTGCAGTTGGCAATGAGTCACAAAACAGAGTTGGTTACTCCCAAGCCAGAGATCAGCAAAAGTCCAACTCCGCATCTCGTGCCACGCGAGAAATCGCAGTTGCCGCCGCCGCAAGCCAACGATCAAGTCGCGATGCTGTCGCGAAGTGAATCGAAAATAGCCCGCCCGTCACTGAGTTCGCCGGAATCGATGAATGCCGCTGCTGAAAGCGCTCCGCCGGAACCGATACGCCCCGCTGAAGCACCCGCTGACCGAAAGCGGACGGCTGGGGCGAACCTGCGGAGTGATCTGGTAGCAAGTGAAGCGGCGAAGATCGCGCGTGCGGCAGATTTGAATCGCCGTGAAATGGTTGAACCAGCGCCGCTTGCCGACACACGCATCGCAAAACCGCGAGCCGAAAATTCCAATCAACGTCGTCGAGCGATCGATGTCCCTGAAACGCCTGTAGCCAACTCGGCACCTAACTCGCAAGCTCTCACGGCGAATGATCAGTCCGTTCGAAGCTCAAATCCTCGCGAGTCTATATCGAGCTTACCGTCTCCGGTCGCTCCTTCGATGACGCCCAGAGTTTCCAGCGAACCGCAGCTAGCGCGACGAGCGGATCGCAAAACGGACTTGCGAGTTCCTTCGCCGGCGGCGGGCGATATGTCCAGCGCGTTTGCGCGCGAATCGGCAGGTGGTCGAATTTCGCTGCCCGCGCCGCGTGCGTTGCCGATTCAAGGCCTCGATTCGTTGGCGATGCCGGCAACAGCGGAACCTGATCTGAATTCGGCGATGAGCAGCTTGGCACTTCGAAATTCACGGATTCAACGATCCACTTCAGGATCATCTACTTTAGGATTGCCACAAAGCCAAATTGCGACGGACAACATCGGAATCCCGTCCACGGGAGATGGCCAGTCGAATTCCGTCTTGCCTCAGCGAGCAGGGCAGGGGACGGCATCTTCGGAAGACATCGCTGGCTTAGCGGGTGCAGGTCGATCGATCCAAAAATCCAAAGTCGGCTCGGCAGGGCAGGTTGGTCCAATCGAAGTCCCGGCTGGAGATGTTTCTGTTGGCGATTCAAACTCAAATACACCGTTGAGCGCAACTAACGCTGGAACTGGTCGAAGAAACGTTGACAGTCCAGCAGTTGGCGCGCTCAGTCGAGTTGGTGACTTGAGCGATGGACTCATCGCTCAAAGTCTTCCCTCGGCGCGTGCCGATGGCGTCCCAGAAGGACTCACCAAAGCAAACGATTCGTTCGCACCGTCAGAAGGTATTTCCAACACAGGACTAATCGGCAATTCACTTACGCGTCAACAGGCTAATCGCAACCCGCAGCTTGGCGGTACCATTGCCGTCCCGGATGCAAGCGACACGATGGAAGAAAGCAGTCCAGGTGATTTGCAAGCGGCCAGCAATTTTGAAACAGATGCCCGCAAACGATCGAACCCGCTCGCCCTGGCAGGACCAAGTGGACTGGATCTGGATATCAAAGCCGACTTGGGTCGCGGCGGCTTAGCTGATTTGTCGCGAGAGGGCGTCATCGTGCCGCGTTCTGGACGAATGGCAGAACCGATGCCGCTGATGGAAATTGACTCGCAAAGGTTTTCGCGGCAGGAGGTCGGCGGACCACTCGCCGCAGGCAACAGCATTCCGCTTCCTAAGCCTGCATTCAAACAGCGACTCGATCGTCTGAAGGAAAATCAGTCGGCTGACGATAGCATGTGGGGCCCGCAAACTGAACAAGCGATCGAAGCGGGACTTGAGTTTTTGTCCAAGAAGCAGACTGAGTCAGGTGCTTGGCGTTTGCAAGATTTCGATACAAAGGTTTTGATTCGCAGTGATACCGCGGCTACCGCCTTGTCGCTGCTTTCATTTCAAGGTGCCGGTTACACGCATCAGCAGTATCAGTATGCGAACACGGTCGGCAAAGCGCTCGACTTTTTGGTTCGCAATCAGCAGAGCAACGGCGATTTATACAAGCGTGAGGATCCAGCATCGGATCAGAACGCGTGGCTGTATAGTCACGCAATCGCTGCGCTGGCGTTGTGTGAAGCGTATGGCATGACGCAAGATCCAGCGCTTCGCGATCCTGCGCAGAAGGCGATCAACTTTATGGTTGAGAGCCAAGACAAGCAGCGAGGCGGTTGGCGATATCGTCCCGGCAATGGTACCGACACGAGCGTTTCCGGTTGGTTCATGATGGCATTCAAGAGCGGCCAACTCGCGGGACTAGATGTCCCCAAGACACCCTTTGATCGCATCGAAGGCTATCTTGATCAAAGCCAAGTTTCGAGTTCGGTGCGTCACTTGTATCGCTATAATCCCTTCGCAGCGAACACGCCTGAGCAACGTCACGGTCGTGAGCCGACGCCAGTCATGACCAGTGCTGGATTATTGATGCGTCTGTATTTCGGCTGGCAGCGCGGGCAAGCTGAGATGACGGCTGGTGCCGACTATCTGCTTGAACATCCACCTGCGCCGGGAACGAAAGACGCAACACTCCGCGACACTTATTATTGGTACTACTCAACGCAGGTTTTGTTTCACATGGGTGGCGAGCGTTGGAAGAAATGGAACAGCACGCTATATCCAATGTTGATTCAGACTCAGGTAACTGAAGGGCCGAATGCTGGCAGTTGGGATCCTTACCAACCGACTGCGGATCTATGGGCCAAATTTGGCGGGCGGCTTTATGTGACGACGCTGAATTTGCTGTCGCTAGAAGTGAACTACCGGCACTTGCCGCTTTATGATGCAACGGCCAAGTAATTTCAGTTACAATCAGCCATGGCATACAGCGTCACGCGGCTGCCGAATTAAATCCCGCCTCCAAATCCCGCCTCCAAATCCCGCCTATCAAACCAGCTACCATGAGAATTCTATTCGCTCTGATCTGCGCAGTCGTTTTCTGCGCACGCTCTGCACAAGCCGATGAGGGTGTGAGCTTTAGTCGCGAGGTTGCAACGATCCTTGTTGACAACTGCGTTGCCTGTCATGGTGCGAAGAAAGCTGAAGGTGGCTATCGCATCGATACCTTTGAGTACCTTTCGAAAAGCGGTGACTCAGGCGCAGCACCGATTGCGGCTGCCAAACTTGAAGAGAGCGAACTCTGGCGACGCTTGGTAAGTACGGATGCATCGGAGCGCATGCCTGCCGAGAGCGAGCCGCTCACCGCCCCGCAGATCGATGCAATCAAGCGATGGATCACCGCTGGCGCGGCGTTTGACGGCGCAAGTCCGAATGAACAGTTACACTTAGTCGCGCCTCCAGCCGTCTATCCCGAGCCACCTGCAAAGTATCCGGTTTCGATTCCGATTACTGGAGTCGCATTCTCGAACGATGCGAGTCAAATTATTTCTGGCGGCTATCATGAGCTTCTGTGTTGGAACACCAGCGACGGAACGCTTGCAAGGCGCATCAAAAACATCGGAGAGCGCGTTTACGCAATTACGTTTAACAATGACGGATCACGATTAGCGGTTGCATGCGGTAGCCCGGGCAGAAACGGTGAAGTGCGAATCATTAATTTTACGACCGGCGCTCTGGAGTTAGTCTGCGCTCGCACTTCCGATGTTGTGTTGGATATCGTTTTCAGCCCCGATGGCGGGCGCTTGGTGGCTTGCGGTGCTGATGGTTTGGTCCGCATCGTTGATGTAGCGACCGGCAACACACTGCAGTCGATTCCCAGTCACGCCGATTGGGTCAACGCGGTCACGTGGAGCGACGATGGTAAGAAGTTGGCTTCTGCCAGCCGTGACAAGTCAGCCAAAGTCTACACAGCCGATAACGGCGAGCTGGTGGCGAGCTACGCAGGTCACGCCAGTTCAGTAAATGGAGTCGCCTTCACGCCGGATAGCTCGAGTGTCCTATCCGTAGGTGACGATAAAAAGCTGCACCGTTGGGAGATCGAAGGCGCAAAGAAAGTTGCTGAAGTACCAGTAGGCGGCGAGGGACATAAATTGGTGCGCGGGGCTGAATTTGTACTTGTGCCTTCAAATGACAAGTTTTTGCATCGCATCGATCTTGCAAAGAATCAAGAGACTCATAAGTTCGCTGCTCACGCGGATTGGGTCATCTGTTCGGCTCTGCATGCCCCGAGCAATCAAGCCGTCAGTGGTTCCATCGATGGCAACATGCGATTGTGGAACGCAACGGATGGCACTTTAATTCGCGAATGGGCTGGGAAACCTTAGTTGCTAAGGAACTGAAGCAGTTCGTTGATTTCGCGGTCGATGTCTGAGGCATCGTCAACGGTCTCTGCTACCACTTCGCGCAGCAATCCGCCAAAGCGGGTCCGCAAGCGATGCAGAGCCACCTTCACTGCACTGGGTGAAGCGTTCAGATGACTTGCCAACTCGCTGTACTGATCTGCATTTGGTGACTGTGTCAACCATGGACTCAACACTTCAAAATGTGCGAGGCGATTGCGAGTGGCGTACTCTCTGCGCAACCGACATCGCACGTCGTCGAGCAGGCTGCTAGCCCAGCTGCGCATAAATAAGCGATCTGGATCGGGCTCGCGTGATTGCAGTGTCAGCCAATGTTGTTCGCCAGCCTGAAAATCGAGAGAAAGAGTAATCGACTGCCCGCCACGTCGCTGTGCTGATTGCTTGCGGTATTGATCGATCAAGAAACGTTTCCAAGCTGACAAAAGGTAAGTACGAAAGCGGCCTTTGGCAGGATCGGCACTCTCCAGCAACTTGCCGTCAATCATGCCGCAAAGAAATTCCTGTGTAGCATCTTCTGAATCTTGATCGGAAAGCCCACTGCGTCGCGCGGAAGTGTAGAGCGGCAACCAGTATCGACGCATAATCTCTTCAAGCGCTGGACGAGCGTAATGGGAATCGTCTGAAGCAGCCTTCCAGACCAAAGTCCATTGAGTGGTCGCGAATAAATGATTTGAATCGGTCAAGTCAGCAATTCCACTATAGGCGATGCGTCATCAAAGCCCGAGAGTTGTAGCACAGTTATCTGTTCGAACGCTTGCACACTGATTTTAGCTTAACACAGAATGTCCAGCGCTTTGAATCGACAATTTAGATACGCACTGACAGTCGTGTACGGCGGAAGGATCTGGAAATGAACACGAGCGACGCGGACTGCGGCTCCACCATTCAGTTTCGCCGAAAAATTCTGGGTTGATCGCAATTAGACAGCGCCGGGTCCGCGGAGTTGCGAGTCGATGGAGATGGTTTCTTCCGCGGGTAGAATGAAAATCTTGCCGTCGCCGATTTGGCCTTCCGATCCCGTGCGAGCGACTTTCAAGACGGTGTCCACGGTACGCTCGACGAAGTCGTCATTGACCATGATCTCTAGGCACACTTTACGAAGCATATTGACTTTGTATTCGATGCCGCGGTACGTCGCCGTTTGACCTCGCTGGCGACCATATCCTTGCGAATCGCAAACCGTCATCCGTTCGACACCGATGCGATAAAGGGCTTCTCGAACCGCTTGGAGTTTCGTAGGTTGAATAATGGCGATCAGTAGTTTCATAGGGAGAGCAGTCGTTACGTGGCAAGCGAATGTTGATGCCTTAGTTATAGCATAGGAAGCATTCATAAGGGTTCTTGATGGTACGATGAGCTTACAAGCGGAAGACCAACCGCTTTGAGCTAGTGCGCGGTCGCTGAGGGCGTGATTGCCGAGAGACTATGGTATTGAAGTTGGTTTGTTCGAGACTTAGTGAGAAGGTGCTGCGATGACATCGGTAATTCTTGGGGCGACTGGGACGATAGGAAGCGGTTTAGCAAGGCGGTTAGTGTCCGAAGGGAAGTCGGTATTCTTAGTCGGGCGCAACGAGGAAAGGTTGCAAGCATTGGCGAATGAATTAAACGCGAAGTATGCCGTGGCGAACATGGCTAATTCGGATTCACTGAGTGAAGTGGTGGCGGATGCGGTGCAGAGCGGCATGGTGGTCGACAGCTTCGTTAATTGCATCGGATCGATTTTGCTGAAACCGGCTCATATAACTTCGGACGCTGAGTTTCGCGAGGTGGTGGAAACGAATTTGTTCAGCGCGTTTGCGACGGTACGATGTGCGGGAAAGGCGCTGCGCGAGCACGGTGGATCGGTGGTGTTGATCAGCACCGCAGCGGCGAAGTTGGGTATTGCAAGTCATGAAGCGATCGCTGCCGCAAAGGCTGGAATCGAAGGGCTGGCTCGGTCTGCCGCGGCAAGTTATGCAAGTTCAAATATCCGGTTTAATGTGGTCAGTCCCGGGTTGGTGAAGACAGACTTGACGAAGCGGATTTGGGAAGCTCCAGCCATGGCGAGTGCATCGGCTGAGTTGCATGCACTCGGACGGTTGGGCGAACCGGAACAGATCGTGTCGTTGATCGCTTGGCTGATCGCACCCGAGAACCATTGGATCACTGGACAGGTCATCGCAGTGGATGGTGGTCTAAGCTCCGTGCAACCACGCCGGAAGATTCAAGCTTAGTGTTCTCAATCTAAATTTTGTATTCACTACGTTAACCAGGATTGCGTTTTGAAGGTTGCGTTAATCTACCCACATCAATTGTTTCGACCGCAACCTGCGGATGTGGGAGCGGATTTGCGTGTGTTGGTGGAAGATCCGCTGTTCTTCAGTCAGTATGCCTTTCACAAACAGAAGTTGGTGTTTCACCGAGCTTCGATGCAGAGACTTGCAAGGGAGTTTGAGGACCGCAATGAGAAGGGAGCGTACGTCGAAGCTCGCGAGCTGTCTGAAACTGGTGACATCGCTAAGTGGTTGAAGCAGCGTAAAGTCAAATGCGTACAGTTAGTTCAACCGTGGGACGATTGGTTGCTTCGACGGCTAACGAAAGCTCTGCAACGCGAGCACATCGAGCTGGATGTTATCAATGATCCACACACGATGAATTCAGCAGAAATCTTTGATGCGATCGCTGCAAAGAAGACTAAGGTTTTCTTTACTGAGTTTTACATTCAGCAGCGAACGCGATTGGGAGTGTTGCTCGACGACGATGGCAAGCCGGTCGGAGGCAAGTGGAGTTTTGACACGGAGAATCGCAAGAAGATGCCGGCAGGAGTGCGCGTACCCAAAGTGAAGCGGTTTGGTGGAAGCACGGAGGTGATCGACGCGATCGCCTACGTTGAAAGATATTTTCCGAATGCAATTGGCGAGGTAGGCGAGTTTGGTTATGCGACCACACCCGAGGAGGCTGAAGCGGGTTTACAGCAATTCTTGGACGAGCGGCTGGAACAGTTTGGTGTTTATGAAGACTCGATGGATCGCGACGAAACGACTCTGTTTCATTCTGTACTGACGCCATCGCTGAACACGGGACTACTGTCGCCTCAGCGCGTTGTGCAGGCAGCGATTGAGCGAACGGACCGTGTGCCTATGAACTCAGTGGAGGGTTTTGTACGGCAGGTGATTGGCTGGCGCGAGTATATGAAGTGCGCTTATGCTCAGATGGGCCGCGAACAGAGGACCAAGAATTATTGGAGTCACTTGCATCCGATGCCGACAGCGTTTTACGATGCAACGACCGGTATTGTGCCGGTTGACATAGTCATTAAGCGGGTCTTGAAGGAAGCCTATTGTCACCACATCGAACGACTGATGATCTTAGGAAACTTCATGCTGTTATGCGAGATTCATCCGGATGCGATTTATCGGTGGTTCATGGAGTTGTTCATTGACGCGTACGACTGGGTAATGGTGCCGAACGTGTACGGAATGAGCCAATATGCGGATGGCGGACGAATCACAACTAAGCCGTACATCAGCGGTTCGAGTTATGTAAAGAAAATGAGTAATTTCAAAAGTGGTCCGTGGTGTGAGGTCTGGGACGGTTTGTTTTGGCGATTCGTCAGTAAGCATCGCGACTTTTTCTCAAGAAACCCACGCATGTCGGTGATGGTTTCTCAGTGCGAGCGGATGGGCCGAAAGTTAGACAAACACATCGACATCGCGGATAGTTTCCTCGCTGAGTTGCATCGTCGCTGAGTAGTTACAATAGTGAACTAATTACCCAGTGCATCGAACACTAATACGCGGTGATCTGAAATGATGAATGAGCTGCGTAAGGTAAAGCTCTGCTGGCGAGTTGCTAGTTGTATTCTCTTCGGCCTTACGTTTAGCTTCCCTCTGTTGAATAGTGGTACACAACTGGCAGCGCAAACGCCGCCTGTCAAATTAGGGATCGCAGCAGAGTACCTCGGCGACAAAGGCATTGAGACAGATTCTCGAGTTGTTTTCGCTGAGAATTTCGAAAGCGACTTCAATGAGATCGCTTCGCGCTGGGAAACGGTTCGCAACCGCGACGTTATGACCTTGGCAACGGAAGTCCCACCTGGCAGCACGGGCCGGAACTCGCTATTGATTTCGCAAGTAGCGGAGAAAGGCACCGGTGGCGACTTATATCACCACTTAAAAGGCGGACATGAGCGACTTTACACACGCATGTATGTACGCATCGCGGCGGATTGCGAGCCCATTCATCACTTCGGCACTTGTGTCGGTGGCAACTTTCCTCCTACGCCGTGGCCCTCTGTGAAGGCCGGTCAGCCGACCGACGGCGCGAAGTCATTTTGGTTAGGTATTGAACCTTTCGGGAGCG
>JBGSJB010000414.1:0-8611 GCA_041742175.1 Pirellulaceae bacterium | reverse complement strand
AGATTCAATCGTGGTAGTTCGTGTAGCAATTAATGGTTTCGGCCGCATCGGTCGTTTGACGTTCCGTAACCTCATGGCGCGCAGCAGCGAATTCGAAGTCGTCGCTATTAACGATTTGACCGCGAATCAAATGCTGGCGACCTTGCTGAAATATGACACCACCCACGGCCGTTACGACGGTACCGTCAAAGCCACAGACACGCACTTGGTCGTCGATGGAAAAGAGATCTTAGCACTTGCCGAACGCGACCCTACCAAGCTGCCCTGGAAAGCACACAACATCGACATTGTGATCGAAAGCACCGGCATCTTCACCGGTCGCGCAGCCAACGGCAAACCGGGCTATGATACCCACATCGAAGCCGGTGCCAAGAAAGTGGTCCTAAGCGCCCCAGCTAAAGACGGCGCTGACTTGACCTGTGTGATCGGCGTAAACGATGACAAGCTGACGAAGGAGATGAATTGCATCTCGAACGCAAGTTGCACCACCAATTGCTTGGCACCCATCGCCAAAGTCCTTCACGAAACTTTTGGTATCGAATCCGGTTTGATGACAACCGTGCACGCGTATACGAATGATCAACAAGTTCAGGACCAACCGCACGCCGATCCGTATCGCGCACGTGCGGCCGCTCAGAACATCATTCCAACATCCACCGGAGCCGCATCCGCTGTCGGTTTGGTCATTCCCGAATTGAAGGGCAAGCTAACTGGCATCGCTATGCGAGTTCCAGTTGCAACCGGCTCGGTCGTCGACTTGACCACCAACCTCGCTAAAGAAGTCACCAAGGAAGACATCAACGCAGCCATGAAAGCGGCTGCCGAAGGTCCTCTTAAAGGCATTCTCTACTACACAGAAGACCCGATCGTTAGCTCAGATATCATCGACGATCCGCATAGCTCGATCTTCGCTGCCGATTTCACACAAGTTCTCGGCAACAAAGGCAAGCTTTCCAAAGTGGTTAGCTGGTACGACAACGAGTGGGGCTACAGCTGCCGCACCGCCGACCTGTGCGCTTTGATCGCAAAGATGCTCTAAGCACTTTTGCAACGCTGCAGAAATTGTGATGATCGTCATTACGAACGTGCCCGCCACGACGAGGCACGTTTGTCGGCTCTTGGTACCATTGCCAAGACGCTTGGCCAATCTAACTGCGGCTTGTTTGGCTGCACATTTTTGCTAGACTTGCGACTGCACGTGTCAGCTCTAGATATTGCGCACTAGAATCTTGTCAGACACAAGGACGGATGGGTGGCCGAGTGGTTTAAGGCACCGGTTTTGAAAACCGGCGTACGAGCGATCGTACCGTGGGTTCAAATCCCTCCCCATCCGCTTTTACACTTCTTACTGGCACATCTCCGTGTTAGTGTTTCTTACTTGTCGCTACGACACACCCGTTCATGGGCCGACATTGGCAAACTCAGCGATCAAGACACTTCGACACGAATTATGAACCCGTCCGAATTGCCGCGTCCAGAACCACCAGTAAAGCCCGCACGATTTCAAGACGCTGCGCTCGTGCAAAACAAATTTGCGGTGCTCGCGGTGCTATTCTTCGTCACCGGCTTTCTCGGTTTGCCACTGCTTTGGATTTGCCGCAATTTCTCCAACACTGAACGCTGGATCTGGGCTGTCCTAAACACTCTTTACACATGCACGCTCATCTGGATCGTCGCCAAGATTTGCATGTGGAGTTGGAACCAGATCAGTCAAGCTTTTTAGACTCAGAAACCTGGTCACTATTAACCAACGGCGAGTTCTGGCCGGACTGAGAATCTGAGCCCGCCGACTGCCTGCTGACTGCATATTGATTCAAGATAGCATCGATGCGGCCGCTTAGCACATCAAGCTCCGTCAACAAACGATCGTGCTTTTCGTCGAGTTCGTCCAGGAAGGCGAGGGCGCTTTCGCGCTGCACGTGCGTTGCTTCAACCATGAATGCCCCGATTTCAACAACTCTGGTCAAGCGGCTCGTGAGGAAGTCTGCCAACTTTAACGTTCATTCGCGCATCGGTCGGCTTGAAAACGAATTTCAATTGGACCGATAATGCCTGTGCTCAGGCGAAGTCATCGAACTTTGCTGCCGTTCGCATGAGCCCCCAGCGTCAGGTTCGGGTCGCAAAATTTGGGTAGTATAGGCATTTCTGTTAGGGTTTACGCGTCGCGGTGACTTGTTCGGCGATTCGTTCGGTCACAAAAAAGCTGAGAAACACTCCAGCCGCTAGGCTCGAAACGCCTGGACGGATTACTTGTCGCCCGCTAAACTACGCCTTCCTAGCCTGCATTATCAGGGTCGCAAACGTCGACTAACTTGATAGACAAACTGGACATGTCGCTCGTCGAGACACGGCTTGTAACGTCCCAGCCGCTTCGCTATTGATTTTACAGCAAGTTTCCCTTGCCCCCAGTTTACGGTACGCAAGCGGACATTACACTTACAAATTACACCTAACACTGCGTTTGATTGTTTGAACGACACATTTGGAGGACTGCATGGTCAAGTTGATGGTCCGTGACCGGGAAACGATTCAGGAGGCGGTTCGCCGTTTCCGAAAACTAGTTGAACGGAGCGGAATTAAGAAAGAAATGCGCCGTCGCGAGTACTACGAAAAGCCGAGCGAAGTAAAACGTCGCAGCCGCCTACGAGCCGAGCGCCGCGCCCGCCGCACCCGTCAACTTGCGAACGTTTAATCCGAACAAGTTTTACGTCAAAGTCATCTTACATCATAGAAGTCGTGTTCCTTTCGCGCCACCGCGCCAAGCAACACCTGTCGGGCGAATAGCTCAGTTGGTTAGAGCGCTACTCTTACAAAGTAGATGTCGGGGGTTCGAGTCCCTCTTCGCCCACTACACGGCCTGTTAATGAGGCTGATGGATACGATCTTTGCCCTGCCTTCGCCCGAAGGTTGGGTTTTTTCATTCTTCGAAGTAGGCCGCGGAAGTTCTTCGCACAGCTTAGGCTGGCGATACTCTGGCTGGCGATACTCTGGGTGGTGAGACGCATGTCTGGCCTGGTAGACTAGCCTCAGTGCGTTGGAGTCGATTCGAGACTCTCATCTTTTTCAGGCTTTGCTGGCGGCACTGCTGTTCGCCGACTCGGCCGCTTTCACTTCGGCCAAAGCCCAGTCGAAAGCAGTGAGCAATCCCTCCAGCTTGTCGTCGGATATGAGCAAATTGCTGTTGAACGTCGGACGGCCGGTAAGTGCTTTTTCCGGTAGATTTATTTCAATCACGTGCGCAAACAGGTTCAGTTTTCCGAGCAGCGGAATGGGCTCACGCAAGAATCGTCCGTTCGACATCGTCCAGCAGTAAGGACCGCAGGCGAACCCATCGTTCTCGTGGGATGCACCGTACGGAGAAACGTCGACGATGTTCGCGAAACCAATAATCGCGCCGAATGGGAAATTCTCGACGCAGAAGTAAGCGTTGCTCGTGTCTTTCCTGAATGCATTGACGACTTGCTTTGCGGTTGACGCGTGTTCAGCGGACCGGGACGTCAGCGCTCCCGGAAGAGTTCACACCTTCGACACGACATGGAGCAGATGAACGTCGATGGGCTGAATCGGATGGCTTGCATTCGGTATACAACAGAGTAAGCGACATTTGGCTTGCCCTTCCGGCTGATCATTAAGCCGAATGACTCATGTACATGCGCTTTTCGTGATAGATGAATGGCGATTCTTACCTAAAATCACTTTGCGTTTTCGAGTACTACTTGGACAGCACTAGCTTCTGGTTGCAAAGTTTGAACAATCGGTCAGCTTCTGGAAGATCAGACTTACTGTCAGAAAGCCATTTGAGGTCTAACATTGCCGTTTCATAGTCGCCCAATTTTACCAGCACCGAGGCCCGCGCTAATCTCGCAGGTCCACTTTGCGAATCGAACTCAACCGCTTTTGAATAGCATGCAACCGCCTTGGTATTCATCTGCTGTTGCTCAAAGGCGTTTCCAGTCGCAAGCCAAGCATCCGCGTTCCTTTCGTTCAGCTCCAAACTCGCCCTGAAGTGCTCAATGGACTTGCTCCAGTCGTTCTTGCCGCCAGCAGATTTTCCCAGAAGTAAATGAGCCTCCGAATTCTTGGGCTCCTGGATGACAGCTTTTTCGAGTAATCTTATTGCCTGACTGTAGTCTCGGTTCTCGCAAGCAATTTTTCCAGCCAAGATAAGTGAAGCAGCGGTTGCATCTTGCTTAAAAGCGAATGGCCATACAGCATTCCATGCCGATTGAAGCTCACCAAGCTCAATGTGCGCTTTCACTAATAGGATCTGATCATCTTCCGTTCGAGGCGAATCGTCTATACTGTTGATCGCGAGGATTGCTTCATTATATTTCTTCATAATAAACAGCGTGTTTGCCAAAAGACTTAGAGTCTCGGTATTACTACTCAACATTCTGGCTTTATTGATTTCGACCAACGCACGATCAAAACTGCTTGCGCCGAAGTAACATCGCGCTAACTCAAGGTGAGCTTCGGCGGATTCAGGCGCAAGTGCTGTAGCCTTTATCGCGTCCGCAGAGGCTTCTCGGACGTTGCCAAGTTCTCTCAAGCAACTACTGCGATGAACATAGTGGCTCGGCTCCTTGGGCATTAAGTCAATTGCACTTTCGAAGGCCTGCAGCGCAGATGTCGATTTGCCTAACCGCATCCACGCGCGACCTTTGAGGTCTAGAACAGGCGCTTCCGTCGATCCAAGCCTTTGCACGCGTTCGCAATCAGCAATGACTGCCTCAAAATCTCGTCCCTCGAGGTATCGCACTGTGGCTCTTTGCAAGTAAGCCTGCTTGTTCTCCTTAGATAAGCTGATGAGGCGATTGAGCGTTTGGATTGCAGTCGTAAACTGACCCAATCGCGAATCAACCATACTTTTCAGCTCAAGCAAAACCGTGCTATTAGGATTGCTGGCGATCATCGCGTCCAACAACGTTTGAGCTTTGTCGTTGCGACGTTGATCGATCAACGTCAATGCCAACCTAGTCGAAGCATCAGCGTTACTTGGGTCGTTCCATAACGCTTGCTCTAAGCAAACTGCCGCGCTCTCCAAATCTCCAACTTTTAAAGATCCATCCGCTTGCTCCAACAACAACCACGCTACGTCGCTGGATCGGGGGGCAGGCGATGATGAACCTTCGCTTGGAAGTAAGAGGATGGGAGCGCAGCAACCAACCACTTGAAATGCGTTCTCAAGTTCTTCCAATCGGTGCTTTGCATCAGAAATTTGCTGCGGATTTAGGTTGAGTTCGGAGATCGCCTTGGCAAGCGACAGTTCAGCATTCGAATCGCTGTCCCCTTGCTCTTTCACGATCAGCTTAATTGCATTCAGCGAGAGTAACTTAAGTTCGGTATCTGCCGGATCGACCTCCATTCCTAACTTGCAGGTCTTCAAGCTATCAAGAGCGTTTCGCGATTTAGCTTGAAATACGGCAGCAAGCTTTCGGGCCTGCTGAGTCCCCGATTCGTCGATCGCAGGGTGAAGTAGGTTAGTGACTGCACTTTCAAATCGTTTCAGCTTCCCTAATGCTAAGGCCCGATTTACATATCCGACCGCACTGTTCGAGTCCAAGCGTATAACGTGGCTCAGGTCATCAACTGCGTCGTAGTAGCGCCCTATCGCAAAGTTACAGCGCGCTCGATTTCCGTACGCAGTTGCCAAGTTAGGATCGATAACGATTGCCTTCGCATAAAATTGAATTGCGTCTGCATAGTTGGCTGTCTTGAGTTTAGTGAATGCAAGATTCATTTGTACCGCAGACGATTGTGGATTCAGTTTCGCGGCAGCCATGAAATCGGACTCGGCCAAAGAGTAGTTGGCCGACCGAGCGGCGGCAATTCCACGTCCGACCAGAGCCAGATAGCTCGGTTTCTTGTCGACTTCGCGGGTAAAAGATGCTTCGGCCGCGCCCAAGTCGTTGTCTTCAAGAAACTCGAATCCTTGAACAATGATGGCCGGTATTTCGGGCTCAGATACTTCGGCTACAGCGACCTTTGTAGATTCTTTCGGACGCGCGTTCTCGTGCCGAACCACAAGGAATCCGATCACGACTGCAGCTCCTAAGGCAAGTGCGACGATGATTACGCGGTCCTTCAAATCTTTAGTTCGAGCTACTTCAGTGTTGCTAGGCTCGTCGAAATATCCTTCAACTCCAGTTTTCATCGCTTCTTTCTACCTTTTTTGCTGTTGGGCCAGCTGAAGCACGATTTCTCTCGACTCGCTTTGTCCAGGCTCGCTTAGGTGCTTCTCTGCAAGTTCAACCAGGAACCTTTTTGAATGTGGGAAGAAATTTTTCAGCAGATCCTCAAGCTTCGCGGAGCTTAACGCGAAATCGATTACGCGCTCTCGATACCGAGACCTTGAATTCAAACAAGGCTTCCATAATTCAAGAGCCGTTTCGAGTTCACCCGCTTCATAACGAGCAAGTCCATTCGCGAAGGAATCATGTCGTTTGCCCTCCTGAAGGCGAATCAATCTTTCCAAACTTTCAACTCTCGTGGTCTCAGTTCCCATAAAGCTCAACTGTGCCAATCGCAGATGGATATTCGGGTCTAAGCAACAAGCCCGACGAGCGAAAATCAGGTGGGCGTAGGCGGGTTGTAGATTTTCCGCGATAACCTTTGATGACACGATTCGCTCAACGTCTTCCTGCTTGTCAGCCTTTAACAGTTGCGCGATCCTAACTGAGACGGAATGCAGTGTGATTGAGCCTGCTTCAGCTCCAAGCATCTCTGCAGTTTGTGATTCAAAACGCGAAATGTAGCCCTCTGCGATAGCAAAGTGAGCCTTCGCGTCGTCGCTTCGAAACGGGATATTTCTCAGCAAACGAGAGAACTGAACCTCAATCTCGTCCCTGTCGGCCAACTTCCGACCTCCTTGCATGGTCCCTTCGTTACTCAGATGTCCCACTGGTAAGGACTCAAGCGAGGATGTTTTTCCCAAATCGGCGGCACACAGAATCGCAAGGAAAAACAAACTCACGGAAACTAAATCGAACCGTCTCTCGATCAATACCAAACCGATTCGTCCAGACAGCGGCAAAGCCCTAGCTTTAGTTTTGGCCCTGCTTACCTTGCCTGCTTCGGGAGGTAGGGTTGAGCGGTTCGAGCGTAACGCAATCCCCGAAAACAGGCCCGACATGACTGCGAGCAAATACATGTTCGCTGGTATAAGTAGCCCGAAATCGAAACATCCTGCAATCAGTTGACTGACCATTAAAAAAAACCACGCAACGCCCATTACATAGAATTCGAAATGCCGGTTGATGAGCAGGCGAACTGCAGAACCCAACTGAAAAACCGCTGCCAACAGCGCTAAACCAAGAATTAGAATTCCGCCTTCGCAAGCTACCTGGACAAACACGTTTTCCGCATGCGTCGCGAAAGTACCATCCGCATCCATGTCATACAATCGAAACACTTGGCCAAAGGTCCCGAGACCAGAACCGGTCAAGGCAAAATTTCCGAAGTAGCCCATGCAGCTTTTCCAAATGCTCAGACGGCCGTCGCGAGACGCTTGAGACTGATCGAATACAACACCGATTCGGTCAGAAACCGGCGTCCAAGCGTCGACCATAATCAAGAAGGCCGCCGCCCCAACCGCAATCATGAATGAAACGACTGTGGCCCGCACTAAGTGCTTGCGTTGTAATGCCAAACAGAGCGTACACACGGTCGCGGTAGCCAAAGCAAGAATTCCGCCCCGACTTTGGCCAATTAGGATACCGCACGCGATAACAATAGTGACCAAGAGCGGCACGAAAGTTCGGCCAGTAATTGCATGGCGTGTCTGTTCTAGAATCGATTGCCTGCGAGCATGCGAGGAACCGGAGGCCCTTCTACGTAGCGAAAATAAGAAAAGTGCAATGCTTGCGGAGAGCGAAAGCAGCAGGAAACCCGCAGCATTATTTCGATTCACAAATGGTCCGAAAGAAGTCTCGTGGCCAAAAGCATTTTTGACGGAACTGTAAAAAAGATCTGTTTCAAACTGCTTTTCTAGTATACCGACAACAGATATCAAGCAGCCATTAATCGCTATTAGTGCCAAAGAAAAAATTGCAAGATTAAAGCTAGTAACGCGAGTCGCGACGAGATAGCAGATTGCGATTCCAACCAGGTTCGAAATAGCATTGCGTGTTAATGCGGGCTCTAAGGAAATTGGATAGTTGCCATCCGCATCCAATCCGAATGCCGCTCTTATTGTCAGCGAAAATGGACTAAGCCAACCTAATAATCCAGGCGAAAATACAGCTAATTGGCCAAGGCTAAGTGCGACAATAGCAATCAAGAGCCAAGCGGATGTGGGCTGGCGCCTCCATGGCGAAAGAAAAACTGAAAATAAACATCCGACTGCCGAACATGCCAAGCAAAAGAACTGCGCCCAGGGTTGCACACTGCCAAATAACCAAGGTGAAACAATTGCAGCCAACAAGAGCATTATCAATGCGAATGTTCGACAAATACGGTTCAAGGTTTCGGCTCCAGTGCTTTGAAGGTCGCGTAATCGAGAGAAATAATAGGCAGGGGTTGTCTTTAGTCAATGTGCAGACGAACAATGTGAGCCGGACCAGGGAGCGATGGTGCTAGACTCGAAGGATTCGAGCCCATTTTACGCTTTCAC
>JBGSJB010000413.1:0-18138 GCA_041742175.1 Pirellulaceae bacterium | reverse complement strand
TTCTGCAAACTGGCGGTGGACTTGAAGCGCAGGTATCGCAAGCGTCTTTGCGACGTTTGGCAACGGTTCTCTTGCCTGAAGTAGTGTTTCTTGCAGAGCTCGATAATCTCGTGCGCAATCGAACCTTGTACTTCCGCGTGCGTGGCACCACCAATCGGCCTGTTATTCAACCTAAAATTGCACCATCCATTGCACGAGCTCTTTTGCAGGAAGTGAAACGCGGCCTTCTGGCTTCGCCGCGTATCATTGCAACTAGTAATGATTGACGATTACATGGCACTCGAGCGCTCACGATGATTGTATTTTGCTTTCATTCTGCGAATTGCGGGTAATCACATAGGTGAACCGAAGGGGACTTTGCGAGAGGACGATTTGATCTTAGAGACGCAATGCTTGTGAATTGCTGTGATTGAATCTGTTTTGCCCGAGCGAGTCCAAATGAAACTTCTTTCAACATTTGTGATAACGTTGACCCTTGTCGTTTCGAGTGGTTGCAGTTCACTCGGTCTCTCGCTTTGGCCAACCAGTTTTCCGCTGCTCAACCAGACGAAAGACCTTGCGGCGGCTTCACCGCGACCAACGGGTTTGAACCACGAATTGGCCAAGGCAACTCTGCCCGAATATTACATTGAGGCAGGCGATCGGATATTAATTGAATCCACTGAACTTGATTCCGAGTTTCGGGCGATTGGCGATCAGAAGGTGCAAGTTGACGGCAGCGTCGATATCGGACACTATGGACGATTGCGCGTTGCTGGAATGACCGTTGAAGCGATTGAATACATGATCGAGGAGCGTATTCGCGAAGTGGATGGCGAACCGGAAGCGATCAATGTGCAACTGATCGAAACCAACGCCGCAACTGTCTACGTCTTGGGCGAAGTCGGCTCGCCAGGTTCATATCCTATCGATGGCAACGAAACTGTGCTTGATGCAATTCTTATGGCTGGTGGGCTAACGTCGAGTGCATCGCCCTGTGACATCGTTTTGGTGAGACCAACCAATCCAGCTGAATGCCGCGTCGTGCTGCCGGTCTGCTATCGTCAATTAACTCAGATTGGTGATGCGACGACGAACTATCAAGTGCAACCGGGTGACCGCATTGTTGTTGGTGCTCGAACGTTATGCGAAGAACTCGCTTTTTGGAAGCAGCGTAAGCAATGCGAGGGTTGCGCATGTAGTCACTGCGTCGAATGCGCCCCTGCATCGGTAAATTACACGAATCGCATCATGCAGTTCGCAAGTCACTTTCCATTGCCGCGCAAGTTCAAAAAGTCGGCTCAAAGTTCCGAAGTAGTACCATCGAATGCCGTTGATCGTACGAGCGATTCGCAATCTGAAGCCACACTGAATGCGATTCCCCGGCAATCGACTCAAGAGGATGCGAGCTCAAGCGACCGGAGTTCTGCACCTGCTGCAAAGGCACCAGCGGTGAAGGCTCCAGCGCCACCGGTTGAAGAAGCAGAGATCTTCTTGCCTGCGATCGAACCCAACAAGGCTCCTGCTAACTCGAATCCTCAAAAGTAATTACTCGGCCGTCGTTGTGAGAACTTCTAAAATCTTTGTTTCGCGTGAATGCAACATCGCGCCTTGTCGCGGCAACGCATAGCGATACGCACTCAATACGAAACACATTTCAATGAACGACAACACGGCGTAAGCGGGAAAGATCGTAAGGTGAAAGTATTGCTTGATCGCCCACTCGAGGGCAAAGAAGACACAGCCGGGCGCGACAACGAGCGGGCAGCTCATAACGACTAACATTTGCACAATCATGGTTGCGAAACTCACCTGAACCGGCTTCCCTGCGCCAGGGACCATAGCAATTGGGAAGTAGATTGAAGTCCAATTGCCGGCTAGACAAGCGAGCAAGAACGCGATGACTATTTGGAAAAGGCTGCCTACCAGATTCAGCGGATCGACAGGTGCAAGATAGAGCAGAATGAGTGAAAAGAAGAGTGCGGTAATCAATACGACTGGTAAGTTGCCGAGATTCTTCCCAAGCAAAATATCGCTGCGGCGAACTGGCATAAGCACGTAACTGCGAAAACCGTTGCGATCCATGCCAAAGACGTTCATCAGTAACATCATGCACACGAAGGTGAGCAAAGCTAAGCCTGCAAGCCATGCCAACGGTTCCAAGCCCGGCATGATCTTCGGTGTGCGATTCGAAATGACTAAGACAACGAACAGTGCTCCGAGAATGACCGGACCAAGCAACATCATCTTTGCTTCCGGTGCTCGCATCAGATTCTGCAAACTGCAGAACGCTACTGCCGAGCATTGCTCGGATACCCAAGGCAGCGAGCGTTCGACGAGTGTTCGTTTGCGAGCAGCCGAATTGCTAACCGAATACGCCGATTCAGAGCGTTCGCGATCGGCAATCTGCAGGGCATTATTCACCGCACGTTTGCGCGTTGGTTGGTTGCCAGTGTAGTATCTCAAAGTTGACTTGTAGGATCGCCAAAGACTAAGTGAGCCGATCAGTGTCATCGCCGTGAAACATGCGAATGCTGGCCAGACGGGTCCAACAATCAATTGCTTACTTGCGTAAGGTAACCAGCCGACTGGAAGAATGGCATTGATGATGGCGAGAATACGTTCATATTTGGTTCGCGAGGCTGCATCTGCAGCCTTTTTCTCAGTCGCAGCAGCATTCTTGAGTTCTTCGATGCGTCTGTTGTACTCCTCGACAGTGATTTCGTTCTTCGTCAACAATTCGGAGACAGCGAACTCTTTTGCGCTTTGTAACACCGCGCGTTCTCGCGCCACTTTTTGATCAGGCAATGTCAACTGAATCACCAAGTTTGGTACTTGCGCGAGCGCGACGAAGCCCATTGTGATGAACATCACCACCGTTCTCTGCCGTCGCTTGTCCGTCATTAAGGATGCAAGCCACCCGCGAAATTGGTAAGTCACCGCGGTGAGCATCAAGATAAAGCTGGCGAGGATAGGGATTAACAGCAGCATCTGACTGCCGTTTGTGAACGCTAATGCAATGCACAATCCGAGCGCTGCGGGAACGAAGCAGATGATGTTCAGACATAGAATCGATGAGAGATAATTCAGCAAAAACGCGTCACGAAGTGTCATTGGCAGATGCAGGAGTTTTTCAAGCGACAGCAACTCCATCCGCTGAATTTCGATCAGCAGCGAAATCGACCAACTGAAAAGTAGGACCGCTACCATGACGTCCCAGACCGCCATGACGATACTGGGCGTTGCTCGTGGCAGAAGGAAAACGCCTAAACCGATCGCTAGGAAAAATGAAAGCACTGCGAGCACTAACATGCTGACCGCTAGGATCATCATCAGCACAAAATTGAACGTGCCACCCTTTCGCCACTGATTAATGCTCAAACGTGAGCGTAACCAAACGATCGCTTTTAACTGCTCCCAATTCACGGCATCGAACTTTCATTAGCGACCTGTGCGTCATCCAACCAACTCAGGTGCTGGCTTTCCGATTCCTCGCTGCCCACTTTCTGCAAGAAGCGTTGTTCGAGCGAGCTGCCGCTGCGCAGCTCGGCTAAGGAAGTCTGCTCCACCAACTGCCCCTTTGCGATGATGCCAACGTGCGTGCAAATCCTTTCAACAATTTCGAGCACGTGCGATGTAACAAAGACGGTCGAACCGCGAGCGGCGTAGTTCGCTAGCAGCTCTCGAATCACGCGCGAGGTAACAGCGTCGACTCCCTCAAAAGGCTCGTCGAGGAACAGCAAATCTGGGTTAGGGAGCAGTGCGCCGGCAAAGGCGAGCTTCTTCTTCATGCCGTGTGAATATTCAAGTGTCAGCTTCTTCTCGACACCTTCGAGACTTAGCACGCTTAGCAATTCTTCGCTTCGCTGCCGAACCGTTTCCGCCGGCATCAAAAACATGCGGCCGATAAACGTCAGGTACTCGCGAGCTGTCAAGTTTTCGAAGAGCGCGAGTCCCTCCGGAACCACACCGATGCGACGTTTGATCTCAATCGACTCACTTGGCTTCCAAGGGTCGAGACCGAGCACTGACACTTTGCCGCTCGTTGGCGACAGGATGCCGGTCAGCATTTTGATAGTGGTTGATTTGCCAGCTCCGTTGGGTCCCAGGAACCCGTACACTGACCCTCGTTCGACGGTTAAGTTGACGTCGCGTACGGCGCAGAAGTCGCCATACAATCGCGTAAGCTCAGTTGTTTTAATGGCGGACGTCATGCCGTGCTCACATGCTTAAGATGAAATCGTGACCCGCGATGATCATAACCGATTCGTGCTGTCGAGGGTCCTTACAGGAGCAAGAAAAAAGGCCACAATTGAGGGCTCAATCACTCAGTCGCAAGCACGCGGTCGGATGTTGAGCTTATCGCGAAACGGAGTTTCCAGCGATTCGCAGGTTTCGTTCAAATATTGGCAACGGACTGATCATGAATGAGCTATCTCGAGTGCATTTTCAATCTTCCTGGGATGGAATTTCTGGAGTTGGGCTCTTGTTCGCTGGGAAGTGCGTGATGCGTTGGTTAATTACAAGTTGCGTGACGCTAGCGATCAGTCATCCTTTCCCGCTGTGGTCGCAGCCGCCGCTCATGCTGAATCCATCAGTTGTGCAGAGCCCTGCCGCGCAAAACACAACTTCGCAAAGTTCTGCACAGGAACCGCTGATCCTCAACGCGCCGGTGACGGCTCCGGCGACCTCTGAAAGCGGTAACTCGCAACTCCCACCGCAACCCGCGAATCAACAGAACTCCGTCGCGCCTGGCGTTCAAACTCCGCAGACGCTACCGCAAGTCCAGCCGCCAACGCAGCCACCAATCCAGACGCCGTTAGAAGCCGCTGCGCAGGCGATCGCAAGTCGCCAGCAGCAGGTGCAAGAAGACCCAGAACGCGCGGCTGAGCTGAAAGAACCGCTCATTAAGCTTTACCAACAAGCGTTGATGGATATCAAAGCAGCGGCAGAAGCGCAAAAGCAGCGAGCCCAATGGGTGGCTCGAATTGCGGCGGCCCCGAACAGTTTAGAGGAAGCCAAGGGCAAGTTGTCGCAAACCGCCTCGCGTGCAACACTCAGCGACACGTTGGATTACATGAGCTTTGACGAAGTGCAAAAGGAGCTTCAGGCTTTGCAAGCGAGGTTGACGACGGCCACCGAGACGCGCGCCAAGCTTTCAGAACAAGTCGCTGCACGGGAGAAACGCCGCAAGGAGTTGCCGCAGTTGCTTTCGGATGCCCGCGCACGGCTCGACAATCTTGCAGCCGCAAATACGACTCCGGCCGTTACGAACGATGATGTGCTAATGAAGGAAGCGATCGGATGGTCATCGATGGCAGCACGGGCGGCTGCAATGGAACAACTGCAAACGCTCGAAAGCGAACAGCGGGCGTACGAAGCGGAGGCCGAGTTGCTGCTGCTGCAATTGGAGCTGGCACAGTCCGCCGAAAAACAGCTTCAGGAACCGGTGCGCCGCGTTACGGAAGAACTCAATCGCATGCGCCAAGACCGTATTCTGCAGATGCGAGATGATGTACGTGCTCTCGTATCCGAATTGCCTGAAGAATTAAAATCGACGGGCGACAATTTGCTTGAAAGAATTTCGGAATGGCTCGCACTGTCTACCAAGAAAGC
This sequence comes from Pirellulaceae bacterium, assembly GCA_041742175.1. Taxonomy (GTDB): domain Bacteria; phylum Planctomycetota; class Planctomycetia; order Pirellulales; family Pirellulaceae; genus Aureliella. Next base: position 12,543 of record JBGSJB010000413.1, on the reverse strand, counting down.
AAGCATCAAAGCGGAAATCGATGGATCCAAGGCGACCTTCGATCGATGGAGAGAACGCTTCACGAAGATGCAGAATCGCGTCGAACCTCAAGACGGACAGGACATCGTTGCCGGTTTCAATAGCTGGGTCGGCTTGATGTTGCGCAAGCAAAGAAGCGAGTTGCCGGAACCGAATCGTTTGCGAAGTCAGATTCGCTATTACCAACAAGAGATGCATGCCGCAGAATCGATGCTCTTTGACCTGGAAGATACGCTGCTGAACAATAACCTGGAACTCGAAAGTATTCGCAACAGGCAATCCAACTCCGGCAACAGCGCCGAATTGCGGACGGAACAGGTCTTGTTGGAAAAGTTCAAGGAGGTTGTGAATGCGATCCAAGTCGATGTCGACGGATACTTGAACGAACTCTATCAGGCTGCTGATATCAAGGAACAGACCCACGGGTTATCTGTTCGGTACCGCGAGTTTATCGACGAGCATGTGTTGTGGATTCGCAGTTGTGAGCAGTTGGAGCGTTCCGATTGGGTGCCCGTGCTGGAAGCGCTGCGGTGGTTGGTCAGTTACGAGAACTGGCGAAAGCTGTTTCAAGACACCTTTACTGATATTGTCCGCAGACCTTGGTGGTACATGTTATTCGCGATTGTGTGGTCGGCGCTGGTCATCAATCAATCGAGGTTTCGTCGAGCTCTGTTTTCGGTTTCAGATTTAGCCGCGAAAAGGAACTGCACAACTTTTCTGTATACCGCCAAAGCGACGATGTTCACATTGTTGATCGCGCTGCCGGTACCGCTGCTGTTTTCATTTCTCTACTTGCGATTAGTCAATTTGAATGATGGTGACGGTAATTTCTCTACGGCGATCGGAACTGGATTGCTGGTAGCGATGACTGTCTTTTCGCCATTCGAAATCTTGCGGCAGACCAGTCGTCCTGGAGGTTTGGGACTGAAGCATTTCGAGTGGTCGGAAGCTGGAGCAGCGCATCTGCGGCTCAACTTGCGGTGGCTGATCGATTTTACGATGCCGCTGACGATTATCGTTGCAACCTACAGTTCGCATAACAATCCGCGCTGGGAATCGACGCTCGGTCGAGCCGCATTTATTTTGCTCATGCTAGTTTTGGCAGCTTTCTTTGCGCGCGTCTTTGTGCCGCGCAGTGGGATTCTCGCGCGCTATCTGGCCGCTTATCGAAACGGTTGGGTCGATCGTCTGCGCTACGGCTGGTACACGGCGCTGATCTTGATTCCCGTGACGCTCGGTGCACTCAGTTTCATTGGCTACTACTACACCGCTCAACGATTGGCTTCGCACTTAAATACATCCCTGTGGTTGGTAATTGGTTTAGCCATGACTTTTTACCTGCTTCGTCGGTGGTTAACGCTAAGTCGCAAGAAACTGATGCTCGCCCAAGCCAAGCAACGCTTGGCCGACGCGGCGAAGCGTGACCCGAATCAGCCAATCACCACGCCTGTGACGGACGACAGTGAAGTGAACTTGGTGGTAATCAATGAGCAGACTATGCGATTGGTTAACAGCTTCATCGTGGTTTCAGGACTTGTCGCCATTTTCATGATCTGGTCGGACGTACTGCCTGCGATTGCGATGCTGGAGAACTTTAAACTATGGAGTGTGCAAGGTGACAAGCCGGATGAAACAGTCGTGATTACGCTGGCGAATTTGCTGTTGGTAATTCCGATACTAGCGCTCATGGTTATCGCCGGACGCAACCTTCCAGGCTTGCTCGAGATTGCGTTGCTTCAGCATTTGCCGATTACCAGCGCGATGCGCTATGCGATCACAACGCTCAGTCGCTACACAATTGTGTTCGCCGGCATTCTGCTGCTGTTCAATACGATCGGGCTGCGGTGGTCGAGCATTCAGTGGTTGGTCGCCGCATTGGGCGTGGGTCTAGGTTTCGGTTTGCAGGAAATCTTTGCGAACTTTGTATCGGGTTTGATCTTGCTGTTCGAACAACCGATTCGAGTCGGCGATGTGATCACTTTAGATGGAACGACTGGTGCTGTTTCGAAGATTCGGATGCGTGCCACCACGATTGTCAATTGGGATCGTCAGGAATTGATCATTCCCAATAAAGATCTTATCACCGGCAAGCTTTTGAACTGGACGCTGTCGGATACGACCAATCGTTTGGTAATTGAACTTGCTGTCGCGATTGGCACCGATACCGAGTTGGCTTGTTCGAAGGTCTTGTCGATCTGTAAAGAGCATCCCAACATCTTGGCGGATCCGCTTCCGCTAGTGACCTTCGATTCGTTTGGCGAAGGCACGCTCAAATTGACTTTGCGAGCGTTTCTGGCGAGTCTTGAAGTTCGTTTGCAGACGACTCATGAGCTGAACACTCGCATTCATCGCGAGTTGCGGGAGTTGGGAATCGAATTAGCGTTGCCACAGCGTGAGCTGCGACTGGGTTCGGTCTCACCACAAGCAACCAAGTGGTTCGATCGCTTGAAAGTGCCCGGATAGGCACACTCCGCTCCGAGGTTCGTTTAAGCGTTTGCTGTAGGCGTATCCGGTTTATTTGGGTTAAACTGAAACACTGGGCAAACGACTCGGGATGCGTGCTTGATGGAGTACTGAGAAGTGATTAGAAACCCTACATGGATGTTGCTGCAGTTCTGCACCGTTTTTTTCGCGAACTTTGCATGGTGCGCGGCTGCGGACGTGGTCGTCGTTCGTCCGCAAGGCTGGTCGGATGCGGTTGGACCCTGGAGGGCTTATCGCGAAGCGCAGGGCTATTCAGTTGTCGAAGTTGATTCGGCGAACTCGGCGGCGGAGATTCGGGACAGAATCAAAGCGATCGCCGAGCTGCGTCCCGGTCAGTTGAAATTCATTTTGCTCGCGAGTGACGTCGGAGTACTGCCGAATCAACAGATTGGTATTCCGGTTTTCTATCATCGCAGCACGGCTTTGGTGAAGTTCGGTGGCGATGAGCAGATCGCTTCCGATAGTACGTTTGGTGATCTTGATGGCGATGAAATTCCCGATGTTGCTGTCGGTCGCATTCCCGCTGACTCGCCGATCCAACTCGCGAAGCTGCTCGGGCGTGTGATCGAGTTCGAGCGGAATCAGGATTGGCAGCGCTGGCGGCGCGATGTGCATGTCATCGCTGGCGTCGGTGGATTCGGCGCATTGGCAGACGGAGCGATTGAGATGACCACACGACGTTTCTTGTCGGATCGCATTCCAGGGTGGGCCGATCTGTCGATGACGCAAGCGAGTCCTCGGAGCCTTTACTGTCCCGATCCATGGCGATTCAGTGAAACGACTATCGAACGGCTGAATCAAGGCGGGATGTTTTGGGTTTATATCGGCCACGGGCATGTGAAGACGCTTGATTATCTGCGTTGTAATAACGAGTGGTTGCCGATTATGACCAACGATAATCTGCCTCAGATTAAAGTTGGTCCCAAGTCGCCGATCGCATTGTTTCTGGCTTGTTACACGGGCGCGTTCGATGCCGTTGAAGATTCGCTCGCAGAACAACTGGTTACACACGACAACGGAGTCGTCGCGGCGATCGCTGCGTCGCGAGTCTCTGGTCCCTATGGGCTAGCAATGCTCTCCAGCGGCCTGTTGACGGAGTGTTTTGAGCACAAGACGGTAACGCTTGGCGAAGTTTTGCTCAATGCCAAGCGAGCCATGATGAAACCGATACCAGCGCATGCTGAACAAGTGGGAGAGCAAGCCGCTGGGACTGCTGCACCGCTGAAGGATTACTCGCAACTATTGAGTGCACTGGCCGGCGCGCTCAGCCCCGAAGGATATGACTTGAGAGCAGAGCGGCAGGAGCATGTGTGGATGATGAACCTTCTCGGCGATCCACTACTGCGCCTTCAGCATCCGGTTGAGATCCAGTTAAAAGATTTAGAGCAAGTGAAACCTGGTGAGCGTATTCGGATTTGTGGCACAAGTGCATTAGCTGGGCAATTGCAAATCGAACTTGCCTATCGTCGTGATCAGTCGGTTCCGAACTTGGTTCAGCCGGATGCGTTCTCTGCAGATGCTGAAAGTCGCAAGCGGGCTCAAGCGACTTACCAATCCGCCAACTCGCGAGTACTTGCGCAGGCGGTCGCTGTTGTGAACGAAGGAAGTTTCGAAGTGCCGCTCGACGTACCAGCCGATTTGCCGCGAGGTAAATATGCGGTGCGACTCTTTCTCAGCGGGCAGACAACTTGGGCGACGGGCTATCAGACAGTTGCCGTTCGACCCTAAGCACCGAGCATGATTTTGCGAGTACGTTGTGCTTGCGTCAGCCGTGGTTTGCCTTGGCTATGGTTAGCTTAACGGACTGAACGTGCTAAAATCTGCCGATGAGGCGACTATACAAGTGCTAGGGAGAAGTGAATGTTTGGTTCTAAGTTGTTTAAAGAGTTCTTCGCGAGCGAGCGAGCTGGCGGGCTGATACTGATTGCAGTCACAATTTGCTCGATGATCATTGCGAATTCGCCAATCGGCGCGGAGGTGATTCACTCCTTCCACATCAAAGTCGGTGGGATGTCGATTGAGCACTGGGTGAATGATGGTTTGATGGTCATCTTCTTTCTTATGATCGGGCTTGAGCTCGAGCGTGAGATCTATGAGGGTGAGTTAGCTTCCTTTCGCAAAGCTGCGATGCCGGTGTTCGCGGCACTTGGCGGCATGTTGATTCCTGCGGGGATACATTTATTCTTCAACTATGGGACGCCGACGCAATCGGGGGCCGGGATTCCCATGGCGACCGATATCGCTTTCTCGCTCGGCGTGCTTTCACTGTTTGGAACCAAAGTTCCGTATTCATTGAAAGTGTTTCTAGCTGCGCTTGCCATTGCGGATGATCTAGGGGCGATTGTAGCGATTGCGATTTTTTATACGAAGGATCTCGATCTGAACTACTTGGCCGCGGCTGGTCTCATCTTGGTCAGTTTGGGCATACTGAATCGCACTCGGCTGAACGTTCTCTGGCCGTATTTGATCGGAGGTGTGGCGATGTGGTATTGCCTGCTCCACTCGGGGATTCATGCAACGATCGGCGGGGTTTTGCTGGCGTTTGTGTTACCGTTTTCGCGCAACCGAGAAGAGTGTGTTTCGCATCGATTGCAGCATCAATTGCATATGCCGGTCGCGTTCATCTTGCTGCCGATATTTGCGTTTGTGAATACCTGCATACCGCTGCAAAGCGATTGGTATACAAGTCTGCTGGAGCCGAACAGTAAAGGCATTTTCTTGGGGTTGGTTGTCGGCAAGCCTTTGGGGATTTTGCTGTTCTGTTGGTTGTCAACTGTCCTGGGATTCGGAAGGCTCGCGGAGGGTTTGTCTTGGAGTCATCTAACTGGTGCGGGCTTCTTAGCGGGCATTGGGTTCACGATGTCGATCTTTGTTTCGCTACTTGCTTTCGAAGATCACACGTTGGTGCAGATGTCACAAGTTACGGTTTTGATCGGGTCGCTGGCCTCTGCAACACTTGGTGCGATTTGGTTTATTAGTTTCGTGCCGACGTCTTCGCAGAACATGATCGATCCTGAAAACGAAGAGGATCAACCGGGAGTGGAGCTGAGTTACAGCCCGACGAGTTCGCTGTAAGACGAAGTTGAACGGCCTAACTCAGCAATGCCCGACGCTAGCGCGTGCGGCTGACGAAAACTGAAGCAAGTGAGCATTTCGTGCTCCCGACCGATTAGCGACTTGATTCTCGCCAGCGACTTGCCAGAATAGGCGATTGCCTCGCAATCCTCCTGAACAACCTGCCTAGTTGCTGATCATGAAACAACTTCTCATCGTCGTATGCGCCTGCTTACTGTCGGCCTGCTCATCGCAACTCATCGCGGCTTCGCCGAATGTCTTGTGGTTTATCGTCGACGACATGTCGGTAAATTTTTCGTGCTATGGTGAGACGACGATTCAAACACCGAATGTGGACAAGCTAGCTAGTGAGGGGACGCGTTTCAGTCGAGCGTACATCACAGCGCCGGTCTGTTCGGCTTGCCGGTCGGCGTTAATCACTGGCATGTATCAGACAAGCATCGGATCGCATCATCATCGCAGCGGTCGCGGCGTGCTGAAGATCAATTTGCCCGGTGATGTTCAGCCGGTGCCGGTGCTGTTCCAGCAAGCCGGCTATTACACTTGCATTGGCAGCGGATTGCCGGACAAAGATTATCGCGGGATGAAGTTCGCTAATGTGCGGCCGAATGCGAAGGCTGGCCCGCAGAACCGCTTGGGCAAGACGGATTACAACTTCGAGTGGGATCCGGCGATGTACGACAGCCACGATTGGGCGGGACGCGGCGAGGGTCAGCCGTTCTTTATGCAAGTTCAGTTGCATGGTGGCAAGTTGCGCGAAGGTGCACTGGCGGCTCGCGAAGTGTTTCGCAAGCGTGTGATCGAAGAGTTAGGAGCTGCGACTGATCCGGAATCGGTGATACTGCCGCCTTACTATCCACGAGACCCGGTATTGCTGGATGATTGGGCCGCTTATTTGGATGCGGTGCGTTTGACGGATAAGCATGTCGGCGAAGTGATCGCGCGACTCGACGCGGAAGGTTTGCTCGAGAATACGCTGATCCTGTTCATGACGGATCACGGAATCAGTCATGCGCGCGGCAAGCAGTTCTTGTATGACGAAGGAACTCACGTGCCGTTGGTCGTTCGCGGACCGGGTGTTGCAGAGGGCTTGGTGCGCGACGACTTGGCGGAGGGGATCGATTTAGCTGCGATGTCGTTGGCTGCGGCTGGTATTGCGATTCCAGAGACGATGCAAGGACGCAATCTGTTGGCTGAAGACTATAAAGTTCGCTCGGCAGCCTTCGCAGCTCGCGATCGTTGCGATGAGACCGTCGAGCGGCTGCGAAGCGTGCGGACCGATCGCTTCCTGTACATTCGCAATTTTTACCCGCAGCGACCGCACTTGCAACCGAACGCTTACAAAGATGGCAAGCAGATCGTCAAGACGTTGCGAGAATTGAACGATCGCGGTGTGCTGTCGTTGATTCCGAAAAAGATGTTGTTCAGCCCTGCGCGACCTGCGGAAGAATTGTACGAATACCAGAAGGACACGTATCAGATTATTAACTTGGCAGACGAGCCTGCTTACAAAGCTGAGTTGGAAGCGCATCGTTCGCAACTGGACCGCTGGATGTTAGAAACTGGCGATAAGGGCCCCGAATCGGAAGCGATGTACGATAGCGATATGGTCGAGTACTTGAAGAAGTCGAATCCAGCGGTTGAAGCAAACATCGCGTTGATGAAAAAATGGGCCAAAGAAGGCAAGTAAAAGGTAGCAAGTAGTTCTTATCCTCCAACCTCAAACAACAAGCACCATGAAATACTCACTTCGCGCATTATTCAGTTTGTTGCTGGTCTGTATAAGCATGCATTCAACGCGTGCAGCTCAGCCGAACATCATTTTCATCTTTTCCGACGATCACGCTCAGCACGCCATATCGGCTTACGGATCGAAGGTCAATCAAACCCCGCACCTCGATCGTCTGGCGAAGAACGGCGCGCGGTTTACAAACTCGTTTGTAACGAACTCGATTTGCACGCCTAGTCGAGCGACGTTGTTGACGGGGCAGTATTCGCACTTGAACGGCGTTCCTGTTTTCAATCGCTTTGATGGCTCTCGCGATAACGTGGCAAAACGCATGCAAGCGGGTGGTTACCATACAGGTATGATCGGCAAGTGGCATCTTGGTTCCGATCCCACTGGCTTTGATCGCTGGATCGTGTTGCCTGGGCAGGGTGCTTATTGGAATCCGGTATTTCTCGTCTCCGGGAAGAAACTGAACCTAGCTGGTCACTGCACCGATATCACAACGGATCTCGGCATCGAGTTCATCAAGACGCGACCGAAGGACAAGCCGTTCTTTTTGATGCTTCACCAGAAAGCTCCGCATCGCGCTGGGGAGCCGGACGAACGCAACAATGAAAAGTTCCGTGATGCGGTCATACCCGAGCCCGCGACACTCGTTGACGACTACGCAACTCGACCTGCCGCTTTGCCGACGAATCAACAGACCGTTGCGCGCGATTTGACGCGTCGCGATCTCAAGCTTGTACCTCCTTCGGATCTTAAAGGGCCCGCGTTGAACCAATGGTACAACTTCAAGCCGATGGAGATGCAAGTCGACGGCAAGACGCTGATCGGTGACGAGTTGGTAAAGTGGAAGTATCAGCGCTATATGCAAGACTATCTGGCTTGCGTTCAAGGTGTCGATGACGGGGTCGGCAGGGTGCTCGACTATCTCGACGAGAGCGGCTTGGCGAAGGACACGATTGTTATGTACTCCGCTGATAATGGTTGGTACCTCGGCGACCTTGGTATGTACGACAAGCGATTCATGTACGAACCGGGTCTCAAGACGCCGCTCCTGGCGCGCGGTCCGGGCATCAAAGCGGGCAATGTGCCGACTCAGTTTGTACTGAATATCGATTTGGCTCCAACGTTCTTGGACTTGGCTGGATTACCTGTCCCCGCGTCGATGCAGGGCCGTTCGTTCGCGCCGATTTTGCGAGGTGAGTCGCCCGAGGATTGGCGCAAAAGTATCTACTATCGTTACTATCACGATCCAGGTCATCACAACACTGCCGCGCATCTTGGCGTTCGAACTGAGACGCATAAGTTGATTTATTATTGGAAGCTGGATGCATATGAGATGTTCGATTTGACAAAGGATCCGGCTGAGCAACATAACCTGCTGTTCTCGGAAGACGAATCAAAGCGGCCAGACGTTGCGGCTAAGTTTGCTGAGTTGAAAGCGGAAATCGCGCGGCTGCAGAAGGAATTCAAAGACGACGGCCAATTCGCGGATCCGGCCACTTGGCCCAAAGGTGGTTCCGATGGTCCGTTTGATGACAAGCAACCAGCGGGCACAAAGACAGTTTCAGAAGCGATGCAAATGGCGGTGAACTCATGAGAACGCTCGCTGGCTTGATGATGTTTTGTTTGGTAACAGTTGTTCAGCTATCGACTGGAACTCAACCGGTTGCCTGTGGGGCTCAACCGAACGTTGTGATCATCTATGCGGATGACCTGGGTTATGGCGACTTGGGTTGTTATGGTTCGCCGGTTATTCGCACGCCGAATCTCGATCGTATGGCGGCTGAGGGGTTGCGATTCACGGACTTTTATTCTGGTGCAGAAGTTTGCACTCCCAGTCGCACTGCGCTGTTGACCGGTCGCTATCCACTGCGCAGCGGGATGGCTGGGCCGCGTCGTGTGCTATTCGGCAACTCCAAAGGTGGTCTGCCGCCAGCCGAAGTGACGCTCGCCGAATCGCTGAAGGCCGCAGGGTACAGCACCGCGCATATCGGCAAATGGCACTTGGGCATTCACCCGGGTTCGAGACCGCTGGATTAAGGTTTTGACGACAGCTTTGGACTACCTTATTCGAATGACATGGATGGTCGCAGCGATCTGCCGAAGGGTTCTTCCGGGTCGCCAACTCCGCCTGAAGACGGCTGGAACGTGCCGCTGATTCACAACGGGAAAGTGATTGAGCAGCCTGCGATTCAATCGACCCTTACAAAACGTTACACCGAACACGCTGTTAAATTTATTCGCGAAAAGAAGGGATCGCCGTTCTTTCTGTATTTCGCGCACACGTTTCCGCATGTGCCGCTGTTCGCTTCAGCGGATTTCAAAGGAAAGAGTCGAGCGGGAATTTTTGGTGACGCGGTTGAGGAGTTGGATTGGAGCGTTGGCGAAGTGCTGAAGACGCTGCGAGGCGAGGGACTCGCTGAAAACACGTTGGTCGTTTTCAGCAGCGACAACGGACCTTGGTTGGTGATGAATAATCAAGGCGGTAGTGCGGGATTGCTGCGCGATGGCAAGGGGAGCACTTGGGAGGGTGGGATGCGAGTTCCAGGCATCGCGTGGATGCCTGGAAAAATCAAACCAGCGGTGACGACGCAGATGGCTTCGGTGCTGGACCTGTATCCAACTGCGTTAACACTTGCCGGCGCCGAGTCACCGACTGGCGTGACACTTGATGGAACGGATCTGTCGCCGGTTTTGTTCGAAGCGAAGTCGTTGGCGGAGCGACCGTTCTTCTACTATCGTGGCAACGACATTTTCGCGTGTCGCATCGGCGAATGGAAAGCTCACTACCAGACTCAGTCCGGATACGGTCAACCCAGGCCCGACGTGCATGCGACTCCGCAGTTGTATCACTTGGGAGTTGATCCTTCAGAAAAACGCAACGTCGCCGCTGCCCATCCGGAGGTGGTGGCGAAATTTCAAGCGGCGTTTGAACAGCAGAAATTAGCCGTCCAGCCTGGCGCTCCTCAATTGCAATAATCGGCGAACCTATGACGCAAGTCGCACGAATCGCATGTTGTTTGTTGACTTTTGGGGTGACTACGCTCGCGCTCAATGCAGCGGCGAGTGTTGCTGCGGGCGATCAGCCCAATGTGGTGTTCATTTTGGCGGATGATCTTGGGTGGAGCGATACGACTTTGTATGGCAACACGACTTATTATCAGACGCCGAATATTGAGCGGCTGGCGAAGCGCGGCATGGTTTTCAACCGAGCTTATTCGGCAAGTCCGTTGTGTTCGCCGACGCGTTCGGCAGTTTTAACGGGGCTTAGTCCAGCGCGGACAGGCATTACAACTCCGAACTGTCACTTGCCGCAAGTTGTCCTTCAAGCTTCAGTGGGCAAATCGGCTGCGGCGGGTCTGAAGTCAGTTCAACCGGAACCCGTGACGCGATTGAGGACCGACTACCGAACGCTCGCGGAGTCACTGAAGGAAGCGGGCTATGCGACAGGGCATTTTGGCAAATGGCATTTGGGAGCGGAACCTTACTCGCCGCTACAACAAGGCTTCGACGTCGACATGCCGCATCATCACGGACCAGGACCAGCGGGAAGTTACGTCGCGCCGTGGAAGTTCAAGGACTTTGATCACGATCCTGATGTGCCGGATCAACATATTGAAGACCGCATGGCGCAGGAAGCATGCGCATGGATCGAGAAGAACAAGGATCGACCTTTCTACTTGAATTATTGGACGTTCAGCGTTCATGCGCCGTTCAATGCCAAGAAGGATTTGATTGAGAAACACCGCGGTCGTGTCGATCCGAACGACCTGCAACGTTGTCCAACTTATGCGGCGATGATTGAAAGTATGGATGATGCCGTTGGCACGTTGCTCGATACGCTCGATCGATTGAAGTTGGCTGAGAACACGATCATCGTGTTCACTTCAGACAACGGTGGCAACATGTACAGCGAAGTGGATGGTGAAGTGCCGACGAGCAATCGGCCGCTGCGCGGTGGCAAAGCTTCCATGTTCGAGGGCGGCACGCGAGTTCCTTGCGTGATCGCTTGGCCTGGAATCACTGCAGCGGGTGCGCGGTTTGAGACGATGGTGCAAAGCGAAGATTACTATCCAACGTTGTTGGCTGGATTAGGTATTAAGCCATCGGTAGATCAGATGTTTGATGGTAGAAGTATTTTGCCAGCGCTGAAGGGTGAAGCGCTGGATCGTGGCGCTGTGTTTCAATACTTTCCGCACAATCCGCCGGTGCCTGAGTGGTTGCCGCCAAGTGTTTCGGTGCATCGCGGTGATTGGAAGTTGATTCGGGTGTTTCATGGTGGCGATGCGGGCGCACATCGCTACTTGTTGTTCAACTTGAAAGAGGACATCTCGGAAGCCAACAATTTGGCAGCGATGAAACCGGACTTGGTAAAGGAGTTGGACGCACTGGTTGAGAATTTCTTGAAGGAAACGCAAGCGGTTGTGCCTGCGATGAATCCGAATTTCGATCCAGCCAAATACCAACCTGAACTGGAAGGCAAACGTCCACCGAACAAGTCGAAAGCGCCGAACGCCCCGGGCGCTAAGACAGTTCAGGCGCAAGACGACGCAGCTTTGAAGGGTTGGAAGCCTCGTGTTTGTTCGGTGGAAGTTACAGCTGGAAATCTGATTGTCAGCCGACTGAAGGAGGGCAGTTTCTTGGGTTTTTCGGCGGCGAAACACAGTGGACCGAGCATCGTGAAGCTGCGCCTGAAATCTGCAGCGGGCATATCTCGCATCGACTGGTTGCCGGGCGGGACGCAAAGCGAACCGCACAGTTTTCCTTTTGAAGTTACCGGCGATGGCTGGCAAGAAGTGACCGCTTCACTGCCAGCCGAAGGTCCGCTTGGAATTGTGCGCATCTATTTGCCGCACGTAAGAGATCAGAATGCTAGCGATTCGCGGAAAGTCGAGATCGACTGGATCGAAATCCGGTCGATCGAGTCCGGCCGAACAACTCGCACCGATTTTTAATCGGACGTATTAGGGTAGGACGGCTTTCCTAGGCCGTCTATCTCGCGGCGCTGACGGACTAGAAAGTCCGTCCTACGAATATGCCCCGCAATCGCGACTCTCCGAGACACGAATTGTCTGCGTCTCGGAGAGCCGCAGCTACGTGGAGCTAGATTTAGAAACAGTGCCTAACGAAGTTGTTCGAAGTCGACTAGTGCAGCGTCACAGCTTGGAATTAGGGTTGGTAAATTGAGCGTTTTAAGCGAAGCTGATGGGAACCACGGAGGGATCCCATG
>JBGSJB010000412.1:0-2435 GCA_041742175.1 Pirellulaceae bacterium | reverse complement strand
TGTGCAGTCAGATTTAAAGTGCTCGGAAGACTACGCGGATAGGGATTTCCAAGAAATTGCGGCCAACGAACTATCGCTGCTGAATCGCACGTTAAACAAAGACAATCGTAGTTGACCGCGAAGATCCCCAATACCCGTGAATCAGATTGTGACGTGTAAGATAAGTGACCGCTTGTTATTGGTGTACATTCGTGAGATTAGCGGGCAAAACCGCTTTTGGAAATTATCGCATGCCTCACTCAGCTCCAACAGTAACGATCAAGAAAGTGGCAAGTATGAAAGCGGTAGAAAGCGTTCTGATAGTTGAGGTGATACTTCCGATCCTCTGTTGCGACAAACTGCGAGCATAACGCAACCGTCGTGTCTGATTTGTTATTACGGTTGAAGGCCTCGGCGGGGCTCTGGATAAAACGTAGGTTACGCTATGTGCGTACACACTTTGCTCGAGGAGCACACTATTATTAACGTCAAGGATTGTTGGCTCTAAATTTTCTTCGACGAACCACGGCCGCAAGTGTCATAATCAAAGCACCAGCGACGCCACCGTCGAACGAAGCGAGCAATACACCGAAAATGCCACCGCCCAGCTCCTTCACAGTTTTCTACAATGTCATCCGCCGGAGTATTTGCCCCGCCTAGACCGCAATACGGTTGTAGGCAAATCTAAATGCAGACGACAAATGTGACTCTACCAGATTTCGCGAACCCTCGCACGGATTGATGATGCAGGCCCAGCCACTTTTGCCGTAGACCGGGTGCGGGAAGAATCTGTCTATCGCTGCGACATCAAATTTGGCACGATTCTCCTCCCACGCTGCAGAGCTGAATCCAAAAGCCTCTTCAAATCGTTCTCGTCCTAGTTCAATGTTGAGTCGGAACAGACCTCCTCGGTTCAACTGTGACTCGTCGTCGAATCCTTTGTAGTCCTTGGTCACAATTGTAACGAAGGGCATCTTCGGAATCGTTCCATCTTCTTTGCGACAGTAGACGAATGTGTCGCCCCACGCGATTTCTGGACTGCCATCTTCAGGATTTGCGATCTGGAGAAAAACGTTTCCCAGAGAAGACAGATAGGTTCGGATTTCCTCCTGTGAAATCGACATTTAAAACTCCTCGTCTTGGGGGGCTAAATTTTCTAAACCACAAAATTTCAAAAGCCGTGGCCTAGGCTACTCGCAAACTCAGGACTACATCGTTGTTGCTCTCGGTAGCCGTGCCTCAGCCAAGGATCTGTGATTTCAATAAACGCACGATCGGCGGCCGCGGTTCACCGCTTTGATAGCTGCATCTCAACATCAAAAACTCGCTTTGCGTTACCCGATTCTGCTACAGACTTTATCAATTTATTGCGCTCTAACAGCAAGTTGCGCATATGACGAGTAACAACTAGCCAATTCGCAACATGCCCCAACGATCCGAGTGGTGAAGTAAAGTCGAACACATCTGTCATCAATGTTCCGTCTTTGACTGTTTCGAATTTGTGGTCATGATCGAATTTTGAAAAAACGCCGGATACCATTGAGTCTCGAAAGTAGTTCGGACGATCGAATTCGGTCACTCGAACAGTCAAACACTGACGTACACCGAAATGGGTTGCTTCCCATGTCACCGTCTCACCAAGCTCTATCAACCCGTTCATCTTTCCAGCGATAGCCCGTTCGTTCGTTTTCGCCGTAGATTGAACGTGCAAATCGATACTGCGTGACAGATCGAATACCATCTCAATTGGTGCCGCGATTGTAGTTGTTAGCGTAATGGCTGGCATTCGTAGCTTATGCAGATAGCGGCAGTTGAAGTCCCGTCAAATCGAGAGCAACATTGAGTGTGCAGTTGTGTGTTCGCATCTCATACGACGTAACGGCTGAGTTGAGCGGGCCGGTGCGATTGGCTCAACGCGAGTTTGAAATTGCAGATCGCCGACATCATTTGCAACCATTTGTTATTCGCATATGCTCCGTGGTTTTCGTTTCGATGCATTGTATCAGGCATTGTCTCTGCTCAGCCAGCGGAAACGAGGAAATTGCGGATTCGCTGTTTCAGTCCGTCGTCATCTGTCCCTTTGATCAACGTGGTGAGTCGCCCATTGCTTTCACGTCGCCCATAGATTTTGAGCGTATTGGTTGTCTTCAGATCATTCAAGAAAAACGTTTCGTATGACCTGCGTTTCGCATGAGGAACGCCGTTTACAAACTCCACGGCATCGGGTGTAACGACAATCTGAAACTGCCATTTAGGTCTTACCACCGTCCATACGGCGTACAAAACAAGTCCGGCAATCGCAAATTTTACCAACATTCCCATGACGATGGATTCGGAAAGGTGATCTCTTAACTAAGTTAGGATTTATGAAAAGACAACGTAATGGCTAGTACTTGGAGGATTGGCTGGTCAGTTTTTGGCTTTGGAGATGAATGCAAACCTTGACAACGCAACCT
>JBGSJB010000411.1:0-31569 GCA_041742175.1 Pirellulaceae bacterium | reverse complement strand
CGCCACAAAAGGCCTTAGATCGCGATATGAAGAACGTAAATACATTTTGACCGTCTCAAATCGATTTCGAGTCGCTTGAGCTTACCCCTGGCCACCGAACGCTGATCGCTCACGAAAATGGCATTTTTCAACGGGCTGTTAGACTATTTGACGATGGCCGGTTGCTCGGAACTGACAGATCTTTCGCCGCTAAGGTCGATGGATTCGCTCACTCATCTCACGTTGTCTCCGGAGGCAAAAGACTTTGCATTTCTGCGATCGTTTCCAAAACTTGAACGCCTAAGCTACCGAGAGGATCCAAACAATCACTTCCTGCCCGATCAGACTGTCGCAGAATTTTGGCAAGATGTTGAAGATCTACCCTCGTTGAGTTTCTTGCGAAATGCGGGGTACAAGCCGATTAAAGTCGGTGGCGGCTGGGAACTGAACCTTAGCGGCTCAAGAGTAAAAGATCTCAGTTTCGTCAGAGGTACACCGATTACTCTACTGCATCTAGGCGATTCCGAACTTTCAGACCTGACGCCTTTGAAGGGAATGCCTATCAAAGAGCTTTGGCTTTACCGATCCAAGGTTGTCGACCTGAGCCCTTTGATCGGCATGCCCTTGGAGCATTTGAATGTTCACTCAACCAATGTACGCGATATCTCTGCGTTACGAGGACTACCGCTAACCAATCTAAGACTCAATTCATGTGACCAGCTCGAAGATGTTTCCGCGTTGCGGGAAATCAAGACACTTAAAGAGCTTACCCTGCCGTTAGCTGCAACTGACTTCGAGTTCCTTCGTACACTTCCTAATCTCGAACGGCTTAGCTTCTGGGAAAGTTCGAATGGGGCAGTAGACAAGTCTGCCGTAGATTTTTGGAAGCGGCACGATCAACTGAAACTGAACGCTCTCAATGCATCGGTCATAAAACGGTCGTTACCAAAAGATATTTTAACAGCGGAAGAGGCCAAGAACAGACTTGGAGAAAAAATCATTGTGAAGATCAAGGTAGCGAGCTCTACTTTAACCCGAACTAGCAAATGGTACTATTTGAATAGCTGTGATGATTTCAAGGACCCAGATAATTTTTGTGTTGCCATCGTAGATGCGTCGCCAGACCGTATTCAACAATTGGGCTTACCAAGTCAAGCGGATGAGATGCAAGGTCGAACGGTTGTTGCCCAAGGCAAATGCGGCTTGTCGTTCGGGTCACCGCGCGTGGTGGTCGATGCATCCGACTGTATTTGGATTGTCGAAGATTGAGGAGTGGAGTTCGAAAGAGTCTATGCCGTCGATTCGGTGAATACAGTTTACAACAACGTTCCTGTCATCCATCCTCACCGCGGGAAATGAGATACTCTCGGACATACTTGTGCATCTGAGGCTTAGCGGAATTCCACCGCCATGTTCCTGACGATGTGCGTGACTGAAGGCTTAAATACCGCGTCACCGCCGACGATGAAAGAATTCGGGCAGTTGCTTGCTGTGGCACCGAACTATGGCATCGACTTTCAGCGACCCGATAATGGGCCACAGCAAAAGACGGTTGATGCCGTCTCCTTCGCGCCGCCCTCATCCTCGACATGACGAACTCTTACGGCTGGCTGGGTCTTTTTGAGGCCTAGCGGTTAGGCCAAACGAACGTCAACTATCCCATTTCCAAACTCGCATCGGTTTGGCACGCCGGAGCGTCGAATGCGCCGGCTTATTACGCTTCAGCTGAAAAAAGAATGTAGTTAGCAAGATCCTAACTGAAAATGGCAACAGCGGCTTCCTCGTGTGATAGGTGGTCGATTCGCGTTTCGACTTTGGACGCGACATAAGTCGATAAGTTCCGATCCAGCCTTCGGGCTTACAAGGCATCGAATCCGTCGGTAAGTCGAAGCTTACTCCTCTGACATTTACATCTGTCCAGCGTGTTTATGTTAGCATTGTCAAACTTCACTGTTAGCAAGCACGGCAAGAGTTACCCAAACTTTGATCGTATCGTTTCGAGCACAGTTTGTACTGCGGACTCTTCCCGGCCAGTTTTTTTGAGGCAAGTTCAATGGTAGCACTCAGTAGACACAAACACACCTTGCGATTGATTCCCAACGCAGCGTTCGCAATTTTTCTTTTGCTGGGCGTCCCCAGTCGAACTGAAGCCAATGATGGCGACCCTGTTGCGATCCGCTACTGGCCTGGCAGCTGCATCAGCATTGAAACAATGTGGAATTTTCACATCGCCTTTGGAGTGGACGCAAAAAATCGAGCGGCATTGCCACGCACGGCAGATGTTGAGTTCGTAGACGATTACTGGGCAGCTTCTGGTAGTGACAACTTGGTGCTTGACCGCAAGCCGAATGAAAACAAGGCGGTTCTTAAGCCGTCAAGCGAATGCCCCTATCCGTCTCCCAACGCGATCCGGCTTTCACGCTCTGTGCTTACGAATGCGAACACTGGCAAATCGATCTCCATGATTGCAATTTCCGTCGATGGAGTGACGATCGTAAATAGCGACAAAAGTTCGGCCCTCGAATTGATCGCAATACTGAAAGAGGTCAAAGAACTTCCCAAGCAAATGCATTCCATCGACGCCTTCCTGATCGATGACGGGACCGCTGACCAAGCAACTTACCAGACACTGCAAGGACTGCTTAAGGCACGTGTGATGGTTCTTGGAAACGCCGTAAAGTTCGACAAACCTGGCGATGTACCTGTTCAACAGATTGCCCATAACACGCTTGCCATTTCGAAATCCGGGTCGACAAGCGAACCTAGATGGATCAAGCTGAGCGATTCTCCTTGGACCATGGAGCCAGCGCTTGCCGATTTGTTTGCCAAGAAAGAGGCTGCATGCAAATCGTCTCGAGCGGTGTTTGCTTCGCTAACGGTGAATCAGTTAAATTTTCAGCCTGGCAACGGAACGCATACACCTCGATGGAATGCCGAACACATGATGGGCCGCGAGTTAATCTTTTTTTCGCAGATCTATAACGCAGTGGATTCGAGCATTCCAATCATGGATCTCAATCCAAAGCAGATGCCGCCCGATTATCGAGCCGCCCACGCTGACTGGAGCGGCTTTGAGGAAGCTATGCAAATGGAGCGAGTCGAAGCATTTACGCGACGCTTTGCTTACTTGTTAGAAGGTATGGATCTAAACAAAACAGCTAAGGGCAGCGCCTTCTGGACTCCGCAAGCTCTGCTAAAGCAAATGGTTGCTCACTATATGGAACACACCGCAAACGTTGTAAAGAAGAAGGAACTGCCTGATTGGCCCAAAGAATGATCGCAATGGAAGCGATGCCCGCATTAGATAATGTGACGCTTCGATCTGGTTACCGAATTATCGCTTGTGGCTGGATGGTCCGCGGGTCAGACCTTTTTCTGTTACGCTTATTCCGTCAAACCGCTTAGCTCATCGGCGCAAGAGTTGCATTTCTAGAGTTGCGTTTGATCTGGACCGCATGGGGCTGCGGCCTGAAGCGCGTTTGAATCTTACGTGGGCAACGTAGCTTGGCAGTACTGCGTCACACTTCTGGGAGGGATGCTAAGTGACGCTTGAAGACTACAGGCGTAAACGGGATTTTCGAAAGAGTCCTGAACCTTTAGCTCAGCCACCTTCCGCTTCGCGTGAAGTGGGTTTGCGGTTTTGCGTCCAAAAGCACGACGCTCGCAATCTTCACTTCGACTTTCGCATCGAGCACAACGGGACGCTGAAAAGTTGGGCGGTTCCGCGCGGCCCAAGCTTGGACCCTTCTGTCAAACGTTTAGCTGTTGAAGTTGAAGACCATCCACTTTCCTACCTGGATTTTGAGGGCGTAATCCCTGCGGGAAATTATGGCGCCGGAAAAGTCATCGTGTGGGACATCGGAACTTGGCAGCCAAATGGAGACCCAGAGAAGATGCTGCGCGATGGAAAGTTGAGATTTCAGCTTTTTGGAGCCCGGCTGCGGGGCGAGTGGCTGCTGGTTCGAACCACCGCCAAGGGCAAGCAGCAGCAATGGTTGTTATCCAAACGCAATGACAAAGAAGCGCGGGCAGACATAGACATTGTCGCGTTGCAGCTTGACAGCGTGTGGGGCGCGAACTCCCTGGATTGTATGGAAGCGTTGCCGGACTTTGTTCCGCCGAAGCTGCCGACGCTAACGACGAATCCGCCACACGGCGAGCATTGGGTTCACGAACTTAAGATGGACGGCTTTCGCATGCAAGCTCAGTGGCGTCAAGATGGTTTTCGGTTGCTGTCGCGCAACGGTCATGACATGACTTATCGTTATAAAGTTATCGCCGACGAGTTTTCGAGGCTTGACTGGGAAGGGACGATTGTTGACGGTGAGCTAACTGCGCTTCGGGAAGATGGAAGAAGTGATTTTGATTTGATGCAGCAAAGAGGAGGAAACCGAAAAGAGCTTGCGCTCGCTTACTTCGCATTTGATCTTTTGTATTTGCGCGGGCAGGACCAACGCGCGAAACTGTTGCTTGATCGCAAAGCCGTGCTTCAGTCGTTGATCGCTTCCGCGCAGGCAACGCGCTCGGCGCCTCGGCTTCAGTATCTTGATCACGTTGCAACTGGTGAAGATAAATTGATCGCTTACTGTCAGTCGATGGGGCTGGAAGGAATTGTTTCAAAGCGCATTGACTACGGCTACACATCGGGAAGAGTCAGCGATTGGGTGAAGACCAAACTTCGCTACCGCGAGAGTCTTATCATTTTGGGATACGAGACGTCAGTGAATGCGAAGTCGCTCAGCAGTCTGGTGATCGGTTACTTTGACATGAACAGCGAGCTTCAGTTCGCAGGACGCGTGGGCACAGGCTGGAATGAAAAGACCGCATCATTAATCTTACAGCGACTCACCACAATCACGACCATGAAATCACCAACCGCTTCCAAGTTGTCGGCTTCTCAGAGGAGCGGTCAGCGCGAGGTTAAGTTGCATTGGGTTCAACCGCTGGTTGTGGCTGACGTGGCTTTCGCAAATTGGACTGAGTCAAGACAACTGCGGCAGGCGGCGTTCGTCGGATTCAATGAAGAAGTAGCACCCCAGGATGTAACCGCTGCCCAACTGTTCGCGGAGCAAGCTAGGCCGGCTGAGCTGAAAGCGAGCGTAAAGCGCAAGACGCCAGGCGCAAAAGGTACTGGGAGCGGACCGAAGAGTTCGCTGATCGAGATCGGTACGGCTCCAGCCGCTCGCCGGTCGAGCGGTACGTTTCCTGGACTGAGCAATCCGACGCGCGTGCTGTTTCCAAAAGATCAGATTACTAAGGCTGACCTCGCAGCGTATCTCTACCAAGTCAATCAATGGTTGCTACCTCACCTTGCGAACCGCCCGGTTAGTCTGCTTCGCTGTGCCGACGGAATTGATAACCAGATTTTCTTCCAAAGACATCCGGGTAAAGGTTTTCCAACATCGATTTCGACCATCCGACTTGAGTCTGAGGAAGAACCGCTGTTGAGGATTGACAATTCATCCGCGCTGTTGGCTGCGATTCAGATAAGTGCCATTGAGTTGCATCCATGGGGTTGTAAGAGCGACAAGATAGAGCATCCCGACAGAATCGTCATGGACTTGGATCCCGACGAAAATTTAGCGTGGATCAAAGTGGTGGAGGCTGCGTTCATGGTCCGGTCGGAACTGGAAGCGAGCGGGTTGCGTTCTTTCGTCAAAACGACTGGAGGTAAAGGCTTGCACGTTGTTATCCCGCTTACCCGCGAGCACACTTGGGATGAAGTTGCAAAGTTCTCCAAATCGCTGGCAGAGAAATTAACGAATACTCACAAGGCAGTTTTCGTCGACAACATGTCCAAGGCGCGCCGCCGTGACCGGATATTCGTGGATTATCATCGCAATCGTCGTGGTTCAACCGCGGTGGCAGCCTATTCCGTTCGGGCACGCGATGGTGCTCCTGTTTCTACTCCCGTCACGTGGGATGAATTGCCGACCGTTCATCCTTCTCAGTTTACAATACACACGGTACCTCAGCGGCTCGCGAAGATTAACGCTGATCCGTGGCGCGAGATTGGTCTGATCGAACAGCGACTGAAGAGCTAGCCCGGCAACTGGCTGGTCTGTCACTGCAACATGCGATCAAGATTGCCGTTAGAAATGCGTTTTATTGCATATTGCTTTATCTCATCTTCGACCTGCTCCTCGTGTTTCACGATTCGCAGCCAAAGCAGTCTCGCCTCAGGACTGTTGCCCGCTTCGTCCAACATATCAGCCAAATTGAAGATCGTCGCCATGTTGTCTGGATCCAAGTCTACCGCTCGACGCAGTGCAAGGATGGCAGCGCAGTGTTCACCTGTTTGGTGCATGCATAGTCCTAGATTGTTCCAGGCAGAGGCGTAAGTCGGTAGGATTTCAACACTGCGCTGGTAGCATTGGATAGCTTGCTCGAGCTGACCTTTCCGCGAGTAGACGGTGGCTAGATTGAACAGGACTTCATGATCGTCACCAAAATTCTTTAGCCAGTTTCTGTAGTCCGCAATGGCGTTGTCGAGCTCATGATCAAGTTCATGTTGGTGAGCCTTGTCAAACAACTGATCTGGGCAGAGTGAACAGGCGAAGGCAGTCGCGCTCGAGTGGTGCGACGCATTCGAAGGGTTGTCGAACGCAAAATGAAGTTGGCCATGCGAGTCGATCAGCTCATCGCCATCTCGGGCAAGCAGTTGGTTTTCGATCGCGACGATACTAACGCCTAATTGCCTGTCGTCGGGTAACCATTTTTGCAGTTGCCGCAAGCTGCCAGCCAGCTTGCTTGGTGCGACACCACGCGCAACAAGGCGGGAGAGCGTTCTAGCGCCTGCAACCTGTTCGTAATCAAAGGTCGGAGTCAGCGCGGAACCGTCCACCGGTTTGATCAGTCCGATAGCGATCCAACGACGCAACCGTAGACCACTAACGTCGAGTAGTCGGCTTAGTTGCTCGAGCGTATGCTCGCGACGAATAGAGAGATCAGCTTCGCAGCCACACAAGCTACGTAGGAACTCTGCTTCGCCAACGATCGACACGCCGAATCCAGCCTCCTGAAGCTTGCTGGCGCGATGAAGATTGCGGGTAACAGCTCCTGTGGATCGAAGCGGCCATCCGTCAGCACCCACTACAAGTACGTCTGTAAATTTGCTAACTAGATTTCGAACCAATCCACCGCGCTCAATCACACATCTTGTTACCGCAGCTCGGCTCATCGAGGCCAAGCGACCTGTAAAGGCGATGCGCTTCCCCTCAGGAAAGTTCGAGCCGCTAATCATCAGCCGGTCTTTCGCTTGCTCGACTTGCCTTTAGAGCCTGTGCGAGCTGTACTTGGTGCCGCTCGCTTTGCCGGTTTCTTTTTCGCTTCTTCGTGTGTTGCAACTTCCTGATTTGCTGGTTCCTTTGTTGAAGCACTGCCTGCCGCGGAGTTTTTCTGCTTGTTGGCGGGTACTGGAATCTGCTCGATACTAGCTTTCAAGGCATCCATTAAGTTGATAATCGTTGGCGTCTCGGTCTCGGGTGGTTTGACAAGTTCCTTGCCTTCGACTTTGGCTTCGATCAGTTCGCTCAGTCGCTGCTGATAGCCGTCTTTATACTCACCGAAGTCCCAGTTCTTCTCAGTCATGCCCGCGACAAGTTGCTTTGTCAACTTCAATTCCTGCGCAGCGATTTCCAGATCGTCGACTTCCTCCTCGAAGCCCGTTGGCGTTTTCAATTCTTGCTGATGCTGAAGCACCGTCATGATAAGAAGCGTACCGAGAGGGCGCACCACGACATGTTGTTCCCGTTGGCTAAGGATGACTTCCGCAATCGCGCGAATGTTCTCGCTTGCCAGCGCTTCGCGTATCAAACTATAGGGCTTTTGAGCGACCTTTCCGTCTGGCACTAAATAGTACGATCGATCGGTCAAAAAGCGATCATCCAATTGGCTGTCGTCAATGAACGTCGCGATTTCAATGGTCTGATCGCTTTTGCGGCGAATCGCCGACAACTCGTCTTTGTCTACCGGCACGTACTGGTCTTCGCCAATCTGATATCCCGAGATGATCTCATCGCTGCGGACCTCGCCGTGCTCGGGGCAAGTCTTCTTGTACTGAATGCGTCGGTGACATTCGGAGTGCAGTTGATTCAGAGTAATATCGCTCTTGCTACTGTCCGCAACCGTGTAGGCTTTCACAGGCACCGAAACCAGTGAAAGCTTTAGATAACCTTTCCAAGTGGGACGAGCAGCCATCGTAAATACGCCATTTTTAAGGGGAAAATAGCCATCCAATGACTCACGTTTTGCAGCAGTTTACTTTGCTAGCAAATCACATACCCAGGTATGACGACACTTTCCACTTATCCCTGACGCATCGGAATCCATCCAAAGATTCGACCTTCAAGCTACTTAACTTTGCGTTCCTTCGACGATCAGACCGCGATAGATCGCGCCGCGTTGCCGGTGATTCGCAGCATCCTGGTAGGCGGGGCTGTCGTACCACAGGCGCGCCGCTTCGGCACTCGGGAACTCAGCAATCACTACGCCTTCAACGTCTGGTCCCTCGAGTGTCACGTGCGGACCGTAAGCCGATAGCACTTTGATTGGAACGCCTTCGAGCGTAGAGGCTACCTTCGCCCAGTAAGCTTCGAGTTCGGCGCGGTCGAGTGTTTGTTCGCGAATGAAGATCATGTAGGCAGGCATTGGATGCTCCTGGTCGTGATTGAAGGTGACTAAAGGTGATTAAGCATAAAATGTTGAATCTGAGCGATCAGAGGCCGCCGGTCGCATGGATAATTTCACCAGTTAACCAACCGGCATCCTCTGAGGCTAGAAAGACGACGACTCGCGCGATATCCTGCGGCGTTCCAATGCGACCCAAGGGAGTCATACTAACAAGTCTCTTCTCGATGTCGCTTCCAACCCCGTACAAACCGGCTTCCTTTGTGCCTTCGCTGAGTGTGGCACCCGGATTGACTGAGTTGACTCGAATGCCGCGCCGCGCAAGTTCCTTGGCCAGCACACCCGTGATTGCATCTAAGCCGCTCTTGCTGGCTGCATAGATCGAGAACTCGGGTGGCAACGAACGAGAGGCAGCCGATCCAATGTTGATGATGCTCCCACCCCCTGATCCAAAGTGCTTGAGCGCTTCTCGAATCGTCAACAGCGGGCCGAGCAGATTGACGTTCATCTCTCGATGGAATTCAGCTTCAGTTATCTCTAAAATCGGCATCGCCTGATACACGCCGGCATTGTTAACTAGGATATCGATCGATCCGAACTTGCTTGACGCTTGTTCGAACATACGACTTACATCGGCAGAGTTCGACACGTCACCTTGAATTGCGATCCCTTGACCGCCACTTTCAGTGATTGACCGCACAACTGCTTCCGCTCCGCTTTTATCCGACGCATAGTTCACGATGACGCTTGCGCCTGCGGAAGCGAGTTCCCTAGCGATACCCGCTCCAATGCCTTTGGATGCACCTGTCACCAAGGCTGTTTTCGATTGCAATTTAGACATGGTTTGTCCTCCTGTCTCTTTTGACCCTGTCGACGGAGGACTGTGACAAAACCAATGAAACTTTTTTTCAGTTCAGATTTTCAGTTCAGATGTAGTGTGTCGGGCAAGTTGCGTTGTTCAAGCATCTTTCGTAACCAAAGGATCTGATCCTGCGGCTCAAAGAACGGGTGATCGCGAAAGAGTGCCGCGTACTGCTGATCCATGAAGTCATCTACTTGAGCGTAGGTGTCCGCGGCAATACTTCGAACTTTGCTAAGTCGCGAAGACGAAAACAGCATGTTGCTCGGATCAACATGGCCTGCATCGATAAAGCCTTTGGTCTTCTTGTGACAGCGGCAGGGGTTGTTGGCGTTAATAAGTCCACATTGGTTGTTCATGAACTGGTACAAGTCACGCCGCGCCCGAGCAAGCGATTGTCGGAAGTTGTCAGGTGACAGGTCGAGGATCTCGCTACCGACCGTGTCGCTGACGCCAAAAATTTCCGCCAGGACGAAAATTAGCCGCTGCTTGCGGTCAAGACACAACAGCATCCCCATCGTGCAAGAGACCTTTGCTTCCTCGACCAACAGCGGCACTTCGACCGGCACGGTCTTTGGATCAGGCAGGTCAAGATCCGGCGTATCATTGATCGCGTCCCGGTAGGCTGAAAACGATTGCGTTTCCCTTTCACCTCCGCGACGTTTCATGTTCAGTACATGATTCGTAGCGATCCGATAGAGCCAAGTTCGGAACTTGCTCTCGCCATTGAAAGTGCTGAGTCGAGTGATGACTCTAAGCAGAACTTCCTGGGTGACTTCTTCAGCGTCGTGAGGATGAAAGACCATGCGCAGCGCGATGTTGTAGATCCACGCTTGATGGCGCAGAATCAGTTTCTCGACTGCAGATCGACTTCCGTTCTTTGATTGTTCGATCAGTTCGCAATCGGTAGCTTCATCGACCACTTCCGCGAATGGATTGTGCATGACTCGCTTTCGATTCGTGTAAACGCGACTTCATAAGCGATTGACTGCGCGCAACCTGGACGCGAGGTTCTGTCGAATCTGCTAGGTGTTTGCCATCGCACGAGCTTACTATCGATTGCGTTTGAGGTGCGGTTTGTAATCGCGCAAACACGGGTGACACATTAAGAGGCGACCATGTCTTGAAAACGAATTCACGGCTGCCCAGGAACTCCAGGAATATCGATCTTCCTTTCCGGCAGTATTACATCTTTCATGAACTTCTGCCATACGCGGTCAGAATGAAGATTTTTGTCCGCTTCGCGCAAACGCTGAAACGTGGCTTCGTCGTATTTCTCTTCAACTGGCAAAGCCTTCCACTCTTGCACCGTTAAGGGCGGAGGTTTGACAAGCGGTTGCGGCGGCTTGGGTTCACCATCACATCCCAGTGCAATCACAATGATCCAAAGCGATAGAAGCCGAACGGACGTCATCACAAACCTCATACGTGCGCGATGTGGACTTATCAGGAAGCGGGCGATGTGCTAATCGCCAGCTTTACAAAGACTTAGATCGAGCAGCACGACTAATAATCAAGCTGAGCAATTTCGCCGCCCGATGCCGTGGATGTGGCACGGTAAATGAGATTGTCAATGGATTCGGTAACAAACCGTACTGAACCGTCTGAAAGAGCGAAGTTCGCGCCCCCTGGGTGCTCGCTGCGGAACGCGCCATAAACCGTCGAAGTCCAGTTGTGCTTGTTGAACGGATGAAAAGTGGTGCCCCATGAGTAACCGATATAGCCGAAGCCCCAGACGCCACCGTACGAAGTGGAAGGCACGCCGCGCGGTTTGAAGTCTGTTTCCCCGATCAACCAAGTGTTGGATGTGCCATCGGTTAGATCTCGCAGTCGCGATGCCTTCCGATGATTGGCAGTGAGGACACCGCTAGTGGGCACGAATGTTTTAATCGGAACAACAGCCCCATCAAACTTGGGCTCGGTAACACCGTACAAACCGGCGTAATGAAGCAACGCCACGTCAGGAGTGCCCGCGCTCCACAAGTAGCTGCAAGGAGCGCGATTCTCGGCTCCTAGCGGCGCAGAAGGCGGCGACATGCTGGGGCAAGAAAAGGTAGGTATCTGCATTTGCTGCAACTGCGCGTTCGTCCAACCATCACCGTCCGTATCGACCAGGCTGTTGCGAGGCAGCTTCGGATCCCAGCGACGCGCAAGGGCATCGCCTTCTATAAACGGAAGGATTTGAATATGACCGGTCGCCCATGTGTCGACTGTCTCTCCTTCCATTCGATCGCGAGTAGCATAAGGTAGCGACTTAAAAGCCCCCTCGAAGTTGTGCGTTGCCAGCGCCATCTGCTTAATGTTGTTGCTGCACTGCATCCGTCGAGCGGCTTCGCGAGCAGATTGTACGGCTGGCAGTAATAGGCCAACTAAAATACCGATGATGGCGATCACAACCAGCAGCTCGACGAGAGTGAAGGCACGTCGGCGGAAGTGGTGTTCACGCGACGACTGAGGGAGCGCTGGACCAAATTGAGAATCCTCTACGAGATACATCTTTGCACCTTTGAACCTAGGAGGCTGAAACCCGCCATGGAATCGCACTGCCGAAGGGAGAGTACCCTGCAGGATGCGAGTGCCATGTGCCGCGTTAGAAAACGGTCGTGAGAAGGCTGGCTACTTTCGCTACCGCATGAAGACGAGGCAAAAGTTGGCTGGCAATAGGTTGGCTGGCTGGTAGCCATCGCAAGATAGCGACGACTTTGGCTCGCTAATGAAACAGACTCTTGATACTGAGACTTGGTTTCAATAAGCTAGGATTTTAGGGTCTTTCGAGTGGCTGTCAAGCAAATTTTGCCTTAGCGGCAAAGAATTTCGCCTGCACAATGGTTTTCGACGAGAAATAGGTTCCGCCATCAACGGCTCAGCCACTCTCGGTTGTTGGAACTTGGTTTACGATCGATGGGATAAACCAGAGAAATAGTAGCGTACGTGCTAATTCACACAGCCTTGTAAATCCACAGTCGAGAGAATCTGCACGTTTTGCAAATCATTTCCAGCCCGTGGGTTCACAATTGCTATTCCCGGCGAATTGGCGATTCGGCGGAGCGAGTTGTTGCGCACAGACTGATAAAGCTCCGGCAGAAGTCTTGTGCATTCGACTTAAGTGAGCTGCACGCAGCGGGCGATATCAACGCGTATTTCGAAAGGCAACGATGTTGTTCAGGCTTTTGTTGCTCAGGCTTGGCGAGATTTTAGTGCTTCCCATCACATGGGCCGCACTCGTATTGGCATCGCTCCAGGCCAAGTTACTTGTCTCCGCGTCAGCCCATTCAGTCTGTGGACCTTGGGGTTGCGGTCCTGAGACCTCCGCGATTGTCGCCATGCAGGCTGGATGGCTAGCCGTCGTTGGCCCTCCGTTGGTCTACTTCCCCTTAAGGTTGAAATGGTCGTGTTCGGCCATTCGCAGAATGTCACTTGCCTTATTCGCAGCGGGGCTAAGCGGGGTTTTAGCGATTGTCGCTTGGCAGTGGCTAGTCTGGCTGCCGCAGGCTGGTCCATGGTCGAAGCACTACATTTGGCAGCGGTGCGGGTTTGCGGTTTTGACCGCCGTGGATTGGCCGCTGATTCCACTGGTGATTGTCTCAGGATGTCTGTGGATCATCACTGCCGTCCGGCAAAAGCAACTTATAGACGCCACTTCCGCCAGCTGGCCGGATCAGGACGATACTCCCTGAAGATTACGCAGTCGTGCAGTCTTCGAGATGGCTGCGGGGCGATCGCTAGTTCGCGATCGAATTGAGGATGTAGTTGAGAGGTTGAGCACGCAACTGGTCGAATGCGCGAACGCTCAAAAGCGATTGGCAAAGCGATATGTGCCACCCACTTCAGTTGGCTTGCTGGATAAAGACACTACCCACTTTATCTGACTCGGCGGCTCCGGCACGCCATACCGATCCGATGCCAAGGTCGTTCTTTTCGGCTATGGCAAGTTAATTTCGCCGGATGCGCGGGTTGCCAATGATCGCCAGACGCGAAGGTCGACGGTTTCGGAGATGAACTGCACGTGGCCATCGCAAAACAGTACGTTCACGCCGCTAGCGTGTTGGCTGCGCGCGGCGATGCGGCCCTTCTGTTGCGTCATGTTTAAACAATCCCACTCACTGGAATTTGGAGCCAAAGTGTGGTTGTAAAGTGTGTTGCCATAATTGCCAACAATCCATTTCGCGCCGCGCTCGTGATTCCACTGGCCGCTACCGGTGTCAGCGCAGTTAACGGCAAGGGGATCGGTCGCTCCTGGAATCTCACGCATCGCTCGACTTGCATTACCCGCATTGCTTGAATCCAACTCAGCGCCTTGGCCAAGCCCTCGTTCACTTAGCGCAGCAGTGAAGGTAGTGCCATCATGGATGTCGCTGAAGCGCGTCGCTGAACTTGCATAGAAAACTCCATCCGCGCTACTGAGTGCGCCGGCATTTTGACAGCTACCCGTGCAAGCGACATATGTCGTTCCACCATACACTGACCCATGCACGCGCTCGCGACCGAAAGCAGCCGGGCAATGCAATAAAGGTATGACCAGTTTGGCTGCGGGAAGATTGCGAGTTCCATCATAAAACAAGGGACCTGCTGTGTATTCCGCCGGCGGTGCCGTGAAGTCGATCAGGACGTGAACTGTGGCTTGTTCCACGAAAGTTAGCAATGCCGCTTGCGGTGAGAAGATCCGAGGTGCAGGTGTCCCGCGACCAGCCGGAAAATGCCCGCGACTGTCATGATGACTATGCAAAGCAATGCCAAGCTGTTTTAAATTGTTGACGCAAGTGATCCGATGCGCGGCAGCTCGCGATTGTGCGACCGCTGGCAGAAGCAACGCTATCAACATCGAAACGATCACGATAACCACTAATAGTTCAATCAGTGTTATCGCACATCGATGTGATGCAGGCCTATTCATAAACCTCTCTACTTCCCATCGTAGGCGACTCGCCAGACAGTCCCCAACGCGTCTTCCGTAATCAGCAATGCACCATCCTTAGCCACAGCGACACCAACTGGTCGACCCCAAACGTTTCCATCTTTCGTCACGAAACCAGTAAGAAAGTCCTCATACACACCTGTCGCCTTACCATCCTCCACTGGCACGCGAATCACTTTGTACCCCACGCGTCGCTCGCGATTCCAAGAACCATGCTCAGATGCAAAGATATCGTTGCGGTAATCTTCCGGGAAGCGATCTCCATCGTAGAATGCCAAATCGAGCGAAGCCATGTGCGATTGCAATAGCACGTCGGGGACGATGACTTTATCTTTCAGCTCAGGATGCTTGCCTTCGTGTCGCGGGTCCTGGTGCGGCCCAAGGTAGTACCACGGCCAACCGTAAAAGCCTCCTTCCTTAACATGAGTGATGTAGTCGGGAACCAAGTTGTCGCCAAGCTTATCGCGTTCGTTAACCGACGTCCAAAGTTGGCCAGTTGTTGGGTCAATCGCCAATCCAACTGGATTCCGCAGACCATGAGCATAGACTCTTTCGTTCTGACCATCAGGATCGAAGGCCAGAATCATTGCTCGGCGCTTCTCACTCTCATCGTCTGATACGTTGGACCGTGACCCGACTGCAACATACAGCGTTTTGCCATTGGCAGAAAACTGGAGGTCGCGCGTCCAATGCCCGCCGCCACCAACGCTTTCATTACCGCTAGGGATGTCGTCGACGATAGTCTCGGCTTGTCCGTCCGCTTTCGTGTCGCCGGACTTATAGGGGAATCGCACAACGGAGTCAGTATTGCCGACGTAAACGTACTCTGGCTCTGCTCCAAGGGGATAAAAGGCGATCCCGAAAGGTTTGTTAAGCTCAGTTGCGAATACTTCGTTCACTTCTGGTTTGCCATCACCATCCGCATCGCGCAGCAAGCGAATCTGACCAGCGCGACTTTCGGCAATGAAGATGTCACCATTGGGAGCTCGAACGATCACACGCGGCTCTTTCAGCTCAGTTGCAAACTCTGTAACCGTGAAGCCCGCTGGAGCTTGAGGCCACGCGCCTTCTGGTCGCTTCACGATCATTGGATGATTCTGAGCCGAAGACGTGGCATAAGGCGTTGCTAAATCGTCGAGCGTGATCTTTCGCCGAACACCTGGCGCGTCTGTCGTCCAATCGCCTAATGCATCTTTGCCCGTCAAGATCTCTTTTCGATGTGAAGGCTCGTCGCCCCGCACAGCAAGTGATAGTAATATTGTGCTCAGACTGAACAGTATGAATGAGACTTTCATGGCGATCTCCCCGTATCCCGTTTAATGTGCGTCGCGCTAATAGTGCATTTCACGCCTGGGCAATCTGCATGCCAAGGACCTGCAATCCAACGTTAGAGCGATGACGTCAGGAGACTTGAACACGCGCGTGGCGATTTGACTTTGTGCGAAGTGAGTTCCGGGTTGAATCGCAAAGCCAGTGACTAGTCGCAGTCATCCGCCCGCAATCGCGCCCCAGATGAAAAACGGCTCAGCACCCAACACGACTGCATCGGGCAGCGGTGTATCTGGCGTTTCGTGAGAGATGTCCTGAGAACATACAAAGTAACGAATTAACGGACGCCTTGCTTTGGTTAGATGATCGCGAATCGTACCTCGAAGCATTGGATAAGCCGCTTCGAGCGCGTCCAGGACGGCGTCTTGCGTTACAGGCGAAGCAACTGGCAAAAGTATTTCGGCGCCGGTCTTGGCCAGTGTCTGCAAGTGAAACGGTAGGACAACGCGAATGGAATGTGGAGTCATCGCAGTGTTTGTACCTCGACCGAAAGCACGCGTGGCAAGTCGCGGACGATTGTCTGCCAATGATCTCCACCATCCGGCGACACGTAGACTTGGCCACCGGTGGTGCCAAAGTAGATTCCCGACTCATCGAGCTGATCTGTGGCCATCGCATCGCGAAGCACGTTTACGTAGCAGTTTTCTTGCGGCAGGCCATTCGTAAGCGGCTCCCACTCGCCGCCACCAACTCGGCTGCGGTAAACTCGCAATCGCCCATCCGGCACGTAGTGTTCCGAATCACTTTTGATGGGGACTACATAGACCGTATCGGGCTCACGAGGATGGACTTCAATAGGAAACCCAAAGTCGGTTGGCAGGTTTCCACTGATATTCGTCCAAAGTTCGCCGGCATTGTCCGTTCGCATTACGTTCCAATGCAACTGCATATAGACAACATCCGGTTGCTTTGGATGAAGTGCCAGCCGGTGGACGCAGTGACCGATTTCTGCCTCTGGATCAGGTATGTATCTTGACCGTAGGCCGCGATTAATCGGCTTCCAAGTCTGACCGCTGTCGTCGCTGCGAAACGCACCAGCGGCTGAGATGGCAACATAAATGCGATTTTCATGATTCGGGTCGAGCAGTATCGTGTGCAAGCCTAAGCCTCCAGCTCCGGGCTGCCATTCGGAGCCTCGCTGCGCGCGCAGTCCAGATAACTCTTGCCAGGATAGGGCACCATCGTTTGAGCGGAACAGTGCCGCATCTTCGGCACCTGCGTAAACGACCTCGACATCGTTCAGCGACGGTTCCAGATGCCAAATGCGTTTGAACTCCCAAGGGTGTGGTGTGCCGTCATACCACATATGCGTCCCTACTTCTCCTTCGTAAACAAACTTATTGCTCGCACCTACCTTGCTGCTTTCCACCTTGTCGCACTCTCCACCCGGCTGCTCCCAAGTCTTACCGCCGTCATTTGATCGCTGAATCACTTGCCCGAACCAGTCGCTGGACTGCGAAGCGTAAATCCGACTCGAGTCGACTGGAGAACCTTTCATGTGGTAAACGGTCCAGCCGGCGAACAGCGGTCCTTCAACAACCCATTTCTCGCGCTTACCATCGGAAGTCAGGATAAATGCACCCTTCGCCGTTCCAACTAGAACTCGCACACCGCTCATCGTTTACTCCGTCTAGCTACTCGATCCCGGCCGACTCGAAAATCGTGAATTTTTACTGACTATCCTCTAAACAGTCGATCGACAAAGTGCAAAATCGACAATCGTTCGAAAGAAATATTTGCACGCATCATCCTAAAGGAGCTAAGCTTGGGCGCGATCGCTGGTTACGACTTGATTGGTGATATCCACGGTCACGCTCTTCAACTGGAGAAGTTGTTGGCTATCTTAGGCTACGCAGAGCGAAGCGGAGCATATCAGCACTCGGAACGCCAAGTAATCTTTCTCGGTGACTTCATTGATCGTGGCCCGAAGATCAAACGCGTACTTGAGGTCGTGCGACGTATGGTCGAAGTCGGAAGCGCGCGGTGATGGGCAACCACGAACTGAATGCAATCGCGTTTCACACATTGCCAAGCAACAGCGACTTCGACAGTCTGAGACCTCGAAACGTTAAGAACATCCGACAGCACGCAGCGACTGTTCAGCAACTCAGCGATAGCGAACTCGCTGACACGCTCCACTGGTTTCGTACACTGCCGATGTGGCTAGAAATTGAAGGCCCCGACGCGAGCAAGTGTCGCGCAGTCCATGCGTGTTGGAGTGCGTCGCACATAGACCGCATAGCGAGCGCATTGCGGAAGCACGATGGACTGACTGAATCGTTTATGGCTACAGCGGTATGCAAAGGCAATGAACTGTTTGAAGCGGTTGAAGTTGTGCTAAAAGGCAAAGAACTGGAACTGCCCAAAGGCAATTTTTACTTCGACAAAGAGGGACACAAACGTACTTCGATTCGTACGCGTTGGTTCGAGAAGCCCAACCACGGAACGCTCTACCAAGCATACGCGCTGCAGGCCGACCCAATCAACTGCGCCATCGAAATCGATGCAACTGGCTTGGCATCCACCGAAGTTTACGCGCCGACTTCACCGCCTGTATTTGTTGGACACTACTGGTTGCGAGCACCGCGGCCAGAGCGTCTGGCGATCAACGTAGCTTGCCTCGACTACAGCGTCGCCAAAGACGGTTATCTGTGCGCTTACCGCTGGGATGGCGAAGCAGAAATCAGCGACGAGAAGTTTGTGTGGGCGATGTGAGCGGCGTCACTTCGCTACGAAAAAGTTCGTCAGGATGCATGAATCCATGATCTTACATGCGGTATTTGACCGAACCGTCTGTTCTTCCTAAACTGCATGTAAGAATGCCATTTCGGCCCGGACGATGTGCGACGTACCCGGTTAGGACAAGACGACGCTGCTTAAAAGGAGCGTCGTTATGCCATGGTTTCTTCTCGTTGTTGCAGGTTTATTAGAAGCCGGTTGGGCGATCGGCCTAAAGCACACCGATGGTTTCACAAGATTTGTTCCAAGTCTCCTTACCATCGCTGCAATCATCGCCAGCATGTATCTGCTGTCGCTGGCCGCCCGCACGCTGCCAATTGGGACAGCCTATTCCGTGTGGGTTGGGATCGGAACTCTCGGCGCCATCATTTTCGGCGCGTTGATTTTAGGCGAGCCGATGAGCGCGGCACGCATCTTCTTTCTCGCTTTACTGATGATCGCCATACTCGGATTGAAGTTGACTTCTGCATAGAAGTTCATGAAGTGAATAGCGAATATTGACACGCTAAACACGCTCCACTGGTCCCGTTTAGTCATTCTTAATTGCAATTGGCTGCATGTAGCCGGTCGTTTTCCGTATGCTGGAGAGAGCAAACAGATCTAGGTTGACGAATATGCCGAATGCGCAGCGGGGCGACAGTCGGTTTTCTAGTAATTCGCTGGCCTTAAGCGGTCTAGGGGCCACGTCTGTATTCTAGGCTATGGTGTGTTCCTTGCATTCAAAGTGCTCTCAATGAACACATTGCATAAAGCGTATTTCGCATTTGATGTGTCAAGTGCAGGTCGGCTTTGCTTTGAAAACTCCGTTCGAGTGTAGTCAGAAAAAGCATGCAGTTTGGATGATAAGTGATGGGAAGTCGAAAAACGAATGTACGACGGGGCGTAGCCGCCGTGGAGTTGGCAATCCTGTTGCCTATCCCAGTCGTTTTAGCGCTCTGTTCCATGCAAACGGCGGCGATGATACAGGTTCGACATTCGACACTGTTTGTCGTAGATGAACTCCTGCAACATGCCATCCAAACAGGCGCGACCGACACTGAGATTCAGGAAAGAGGCGCGTTGATTTCCAGTGAAGTGGGTTTGCATGAGGTTACCTTTCAAGTTACGCGATCGCCTCTCGATTCGATAATTCGCATTCAGGCAAACGTTCCTTTCGCCAAGAACTACGAAGGATCGATGTTTATGCCTGACAAAACGTTGGCTGTTTATCGGACCGGCTATCAAGAATACCCGTAGCGGATTCTCAGAAATATCGAAGTGGCAATAAGTATGAAAAACTTGCGAGCAAATGTACGACTAGCAAATCAGGTGAACCGACGGGGGGCGATGATTCCCCTGGTTGGTGTAATGATGGTACTCTTGCTCATCTTCGTTGCATTAATGATTGACACAAGCTGGATGGCGTTGTCAAAAACGGAGCAGCAAATGGCCGTTGATGAGGCTAGCCGCTGTGCATTGACATATCTCGCGACAAACAAATCAAAAGCAACTGGAGAAGAACGCGAAGCGGAAGCGATTGCATTTGCTCAAAACTTATTCAAGCTCGACACAATCGGCGGCAAACTTCAATCAAATGTGAATGTCGGAATTGAGTTGGGGCAAGTAGAAGAAGTTGCTGGTGTGCGTAACTTCCTTCCGAACGCTCGACCAATCAACGGCGTTCGTGGCACGTCTGATAGTAACAATGGGACACTCGAACCGATCAAGCTTTTCTTCGCGAATTTGTTCGGTGTGAGCGACTTTAAGCCCAAGTCCACTGCGGTATTGGCCTGCCGACCCATTGATATCGTGATTTGTGTCGATGCCTCAGGTTCGATGAGCCGCGTTATAGACGGAACAACGCTACCCCCAGGTGCAGTTTCCGATCATCCTGCGCCCGGTAGTCGTTGGTTCGATCTTCTCGTGGCACTAAATGTTTTTTTGGAAGGTATGCAAGAGCGGAATTCACTTGTCCGTATCGGATTGGTTACCTTTGGAGGCGCTGGTCCGGTTGGCACGCCAAAGGATTTAACTCTACCCCCGGCCGTAACTGAAGTTTCATTGGTAGATTCTACCGGCTGGTCGCAGACGCAAACCGTACTGCAGGGCTACGGAGTTCTCGGATTGCAAGGCAGCACAGATATTTCCGCGGGTATTCGAGCATCCACTGCGCTGTTGATGTCAGATACATCAAATGGAATGAATCGTTTTATCATCGTCATGAGCGATGGTGAGCAATACACACCGTACTACGCAGCGGATATACCCGAGATTGCAGCTGCCGAAGCAGCAGCGTTGAATATCTCTGTTCATACACTTTTAATTGGGCCTAGTTCAGCTGGACCACAGCTCGTGCGCGTTGCATTGGCGGGTAATGGCCAGTTCTATGGTCAGTCGCTTTCACAAAGCGACTTGGTAGCAACGTTCCAAACTCTGATGTCTCGTTTCGCTTTTTCATTAGTCGAGTAGTGTACGCGATGTCGCAGAATCAGAGACGCAAAGGTTCATCTTCCTCTCGCTACGGAACTACTGCGGTTGAGTTCGCGTTGTCGGCTCCAGTTTTGTTCTTGTTAGTTTTCGGGCTTATCGAATTCTCGCGGGCGTATCAAATCCGAGCCGTCTGTACAACCGCTGCAATTGCCGCCGCACGAGAAGCGCGAGTTGAAGGAGCCACGAATCTTAGCGTAGCAGAGGTCGCAGAGTCTCTATTGCAATCTCTGGGTATTACGGATTTCCAAGTTAACGTTACCCCTGCTGTGCTTGGGCCGGCAGCGAGTTCCGTGAACGTTTCCGTCGAAGTCCCCATGAACAACGCAAATGGACTTGCGTTTACCAGTTTTTTTCAAGGTAAGTCCATCCGGAGAGTCGTTACTCGCGACTTTTCAACTTAAGGCTCTGCATCGAAACGAAAAGATGTCGTTGCGCAGTAACCCTACTTCTCGATGATTTCGTTGAAGGGCTTTGGCATGGGCTTGCGTTGCGGCCTGCCAGATCTCGTGAAGTTTCATCCTGACTTATGTTTGAATGCTCTTCGGCATCTTGTTCAGCACCTCAGCCATCTTGTGGACCCTGCAGCCTTGCTCGCGTTCCCGGGAAGTTCTCGCGAAGTGCATCCTATTGCGGTTACTCCTTCGGTCTCAGCTAGTGTCCGCTTTTGAGAGATTACAACTGATACACGCTTGACAGTCCTACCGAACCGGTGTACCATCTCACTAGTACACAAGTACACCACTGAAGGAGGTTGTCATGCAATTGTCTATCGAGCCCAATAACGGGATTCCGATCTACGAGCAACTGATTAGGCAAGTCAAATTTGCGGTGGCGGAGGGCGTCGTTGTTCCTGGTCAGTTGGTGCCCAGCGTCCGCGAGTTAGCGAAGTCGCTGGCGATCAATCCGAACACGGTCCAGCGAGCTTATCTGGAGTTGCAAAGCGAAGAAGTCATCGAATCGCTGCGCGGTCGAGGGATGGCGGTCTGTGCGGGTGCAAAGCGGCGATGCGTTACTGACCGCCAATTTATGCTCGGCGAACGATTGACGGCGGTCGTTGACGAAGCGATTCGCAGCGGTCTTGAACCTGATCGTTTGCGTGAAATGTTTGACAAAGCAATCAAGGCGGCACTTCGAAGCGAAGGAGTTTCAGAATGAGCGTGGCGATCAATGTTCAACATGTGTGCAAAAAATTCGGTCGACGAACGGTGCTCGACAACGTTTCTTTTGAAGTTCCAAGCGGATGCGTGTTTGCGCTGTTGGGCGAGAACGGCGCCGGCAAGTCGACACTGATTCGCGGATTGCTTGGTTTCCATCAGTTCTCGAGCGGTGCGGTGGAAGTACTTGGCAAGAGTCCAGCAAAAGAACCGATGGAATTGCGAAGGCTGGTTGGCTACGTTTCGGATCAACCTGGATTGTACGAATGGATGACGGTGGCCGAAGCGGGTTGGTACGCCTCAGGATTCTACGCGGCGGGTTTTCTCGAGCGCTTCTCGCAACTGGCCATCGATTTCAATTTACCGCTTGATGGCAAGGTGCGTGACTTGTCGAAAGGCATGCGAGCGAAAGTTGCGTTGTCGCTGGCGATGGCCTTCGATCCGCAACTGCTGGTGCTGGACGAACCGACCTCGGGTCTGGATCCACTGGTACGCCGCGCGTTCCTGGAAAGCATGGTCGATCGCGCTGCGGCTGGTCAGACGGTGTTCTTAAGCAGTCATCAGATCCAAGAAGTTGAACGCGTTGCCGACTATGTTGCGATTCTGCATGCTGGCAAATTGCAGGTTGTCGCGAGGTTGGATGATCTTAAAGCTGAAGTGACGATGATCAATTATTCACTGCGCGATCCGTTGCTGGCGGCACCCATCGAGTTCGATTCCTCGGAAGTTTTGCAGCGAAGTCAAAGCGGACGTTCATTCCAGTTGCTGGTGCGCGGCTTCAAGCCGGAGATGCAAGAGCTGATGCTGCGCGATCCGAACTTGTTTGAGTTCAAAGCGGTGCGACCCAATTTGGAAGAGCTGTACATCGGTTTCACTCAGCCGGCTGGAGTCGCCGATAGTAGCGGTTCGAAACCGCTGAAAGCCGTTTCTGATGTCGCGTAACGGATCTAGTTGCCCGGCGAAACACTTAGACAACTGACGCGCGAGATAGATTTCCAAGAACATCAAGGTGCATTATGTCAACGGCAACGTTCAATCCATCGGCACTGAACTCCGCACAGTCAAGTCCAAGTCGCGTGTGGCGACATCTGCTCTGGAAAGACTGGCGGCAGGTGTGGCAGTTGGTAATTGGAATCACGATCGTTCAAGCTGCTTTGCAATTGATGTTGGGGACTTTAGAAGTACTGCTGCCGGTTGAAATGCGGGAGCTATCAAAAGCTTCGGTCAACATCGCGCTCGCCGCACCGACACTGCTAGCGATCGCCTGTTGTGGAATGCTGATCGGACACGAGCGGCAAACGGGCTGTTGGGCTTGGAGCAGCAGTCTGCCGGTAAGCTGGCGACAATCGCTGCTTAGCAAAACAGTTGTTTGGGTTTTTTCGAGTACTGTCTCGCTGATACTATTGTTGATTACGGCGCAGATCGCGCTGAGCATGAATGAACGCGTCTGGTTACCAGCGCTGTTTCAGAACTCATCGTCTACTTGGACATACGTAATGACTCTGGCGATTACAGTCCAAGTATTCATCTTTTTTTCGATAGCTGCGTTGTTGATCAAAGACACCCTGATGGCCTTTGTCGTGGCTGCTGTTGGGATGCTCGCTTTGCATATTGCAACGATCATTGCACTCGCGTATTTGCTTGAGACATTTGTCAGTAGTCACAGCCGCCTCGAAGAGAATATTATTTTATTTGTCGGCGTATACTTGCTGTCATCAATACTAGGTGCGATCGGCCTCGTTTACGCTTATCGTTGGCGATGGAACGTTGGGCAATACGCTCCAGTGCCACTGTTCGGACGCACGAGCAGCGTCGGAATCGTCCGACCGCAGCGAGCTGCTTGGCAGTCATTCGCGGGAGCATCAACGGCTCCATCGGAATTCCGTATGCTGCTGAATCACGGAATGCGAAGTGCGTTGGGGTTGCGAATTGCAGTGGTCGTCTTGGCATTATTGTTGATGGCACTCGCGCTGATGGATCGGGCACTTCCGCCGTGCGTGTTCGCCATATGGCTTGCATCGTGCATTTTGGGCGTCAGTGTTTTCTCGGGCGACCAAACGGCGAATCGATTTCGGTTCTTCGCTGATCGCGGTGTCGATTGGAAGAAGCTGTTGATCGGTCATGTTTTACCGCCGGCTCTGATCGCAGTTGGCCTATGCGCGATCGCAGGCGTTGCAATCTTGAGCGTTGCGGAAACCGCCGCTGATTACTTTTATCCGCTCCTCATTTGCATACCGATTT
Organism: Pirellulaceae bacterium; assembly: GCA_041742175.1. Classification (GTDB taxonomy): domain Bacteria; phylum Planctomycetota; class Planctomycetia; order Pirellulales; family Pirellulaceae; genus Aureliella. The sequence goes on along the minus strand of JBGSJB010000411.1, from coordinate 7,256 downwards.
TCATTGTTGGAATGCTCAGTTCGCTTGTGTTCGCGAGTCCCATCATTTCGCTTACGGTCACCTTTGTCGTTCTGTCGGCGATGTTTGCGATCAACTCTGGCGCCATTCTTATCTGGGAAGTGATCTATCCGTATAATCACTGGGAAGCGATTGCGATATGGTTTCCAGTTTCAACGGCGATCATCTTAGTAGTTGCCATCCGGCTAGTGCCACGCTGGTTGCGAGTCGATCGGCTGAACGCGTTTATCACTTATTTTTGGACAGTGTTTATCGCCGCCTTTTTACCGGCGGTATTTGGATTGACATTTGGTTTCTTGACGATCCCTAACTATCCGTGGCAAGGCATACCGCTCGACCGAATCAGTAACGTGGATTGGAGCGGCGGGCCAGAAGTTAAGCCAAGATCTGTGATTACGCGAGAAAATAGCGGGTTGCTTCGCAGTCAAAACAGGGCGGGCTATCTCAATGAGTCGAAGCTTAGTTTGGAAATAAAGGAGACCATTGAAGGCGACTTGCTGGAGCGAAGCATGAGTCGATCACAATGGCTGGCTTCTCAGAACGATCTATTGGAAGCGATTGAGCAGGGAGGACCCAAGCCGCAGAAGGATGGGTTGCAGTTGAGTGCGAACCTGTCGCAAATGATCAAAGACTCCGCCACTGTGGCTTTGATGGCGACCGATGCGCGGGACAAAGACAAGTCGCTGCGAGCGTGGAAGGCGAACCGAAAGCTGATCGAGTTTTCGCAGCAACCAGCTTTGCAGGTTACGACCATGGAGGCAATTCTCTTTGTGTGGGAGATGTGGAACACGCTTTCGGATAGCGACTTGAAGTTTCTCGAAAGCACTGGCGAACTGGCTCAGTTGACACCACCCGACCCAATTTCGCTGGATGAATTTCGCACCATCCTGCGAGCTCGCGCATCGATAAAGCGAGAGCTTGTTCGACTTCGGTCAGTTAATGATGTACTCAATCAAATGGGGCGCTTTGGAACTTATACGCCAGACGGATTCAACTACCTTGCAACCTGGGGCTTCAATGCTTTTCCACCGCTGCGCTGGGCAATTGAACGACAGCAGTCAGCAAAGCTTGGAAGCGAATTGAATTCAACTGCGACGTATGCAAATTTAAGTGGCGAGTTTGCAGTGGGTGAAAGCAGTTATTCAGGTTACTTGACGAACGCGTATTTCACTCAAATATTTCTCAAGAAGCGGCTCGACAATCGACTTCAAGAAGTTCGCAACGCGGAGAAACAAACGGCACCTTGATGGGCTAACGCTGAAAAATCGGTAGCACAGTTCTTGGCATGTTTAATACCAAACAAGCCATCGCGGTACCGTACTCGATGCTGTTGTAGTCGAACCAGCCACCCTGAGCGTTGCGTAGGGAGAGTACGATTTTTTTCAGCCGTCCGTACCACTGCTCCCAAGCGGTCCCACCGCGCAACCAAAACGCTTGAGCCGAATAGTAATGTGCATAGTAGAAGAAACTGTTGCGTTCAAGCGAGCTGTTGGCAGCAAGGTTGGCTTGCAAGTAAGCGATTGCTGAATCTATCTCCTGCCCTTCGTAAATTCCGGCGTTGTAAAGCGCTACAACCGCCGCAGCAGTTAATGCAAATCGACTCGCACCGCCGGTCAACTGATACATGTATCCGCCGTCGGCGTTTTGACTGCGACGAATGTAATCCACTGCGCGATCGATCGTTTCTTTGGCGACACCCACTCCCGCGTTCCGAGCCGCGCGTAGCGCCATCACTTGGCAAACCGTCACCGACAAATCCGCTTCGTATGGACGCGGTTCGTATCGCCAACCACCTTGATCATTCTGCGAACGCGCGATCAACTCCACTGCAGCGGTCAACTTCGGACGAATATCGCTTGTCGGCGTAGTACCGTACAACTCAGATAAAAACAAAGTTGCGAATCCATGACCATACATCTGCCCGTGACTCGGCGAGCTGGTGACGACCACCATGCCGCTCTCTTGCGAGTGTTCCGTCAAGTAGCGTCCGATTCGCTGCAGGCACTTTCCTGCTGGCCCGAAACCGCTTCGCACCCCACGACTGAGCAGAGCTAGTCCGACTAGCGAACACACGCCTGCATCGCGTCCCCAGTCGTTCGAAAGAAAGCTGCCGTCGGGATTCTGGCGACTAACCAACAGCGCCAATCCCTTGCGAATTGCTTCATCAACTTCCTTGTCGAACAGCGCATCGAGATCTGTTCGCGCGGGAAAATCATCGGCGTGGCAAACACTTGAAACAGTGCTCAGTGAAGCGCCGACAACGCCGCCCGCAATCGCTTTCAAAGCGTGTCGTCGCGTCCATGGTTGCTGATCGATCGCGGTCATTTGAGTAACGCCTGAAAATAGGCTTCAATCTGCTCGCGGTAAGCTGGCAAGAACTGCTCGACCATTCGCGATTGCATCTGCTGCCGCACGCGCGAAGGCAATTGGCCCCAGACGTCTTGCTGTAACGCTCTGGGATCCGAAAGTTCGACAGCGATTGCGCCAGCCGCTCCGCGCTGCGTCGGCGGATTCTCAGGTTCACCTGCGCGTTCTTTTCCGTCGCGCTGTTCGTTCGATTCCTGTCTTTCGCCGGAGCGGGTTTTCATCGATTGTGTGCCTTGCTGATTCTGTTGCTGCTGAGTTTTCGAACTGGCGGACGATTGTTCTTGAGAGTCCTGGTTGGATTTGCCTTGCTGACCTTGTGACTTTTCCATCTCAGCAATCAAATCATCCAATCGTTTTACAATGTCGGATTGCAACTTCATCGTTTCCGCATTGGCTCCATCGCGCGACAGGTACCCAGCTGCGATCAACATGCTTTGGCGAACCGCTTGCAAGGGATTCTCTGGCGCTTCCCCCAGATCCTCGCCGTCCAACCCAACGTCGCTGGGTGTCAGTGGAGGCTTTACACTTGGTGTGTTTGCACTCGGGTCTTTAGCACCGGGGGTTTCCGTTGGTTTCGCGGGTTCATTGAGCAACTCCAGCAAACCGTCCATCAACTCGGCCGAGGTTGCGGGTTGAGGGGCGGGTGAAGCCGCGGGTGGCTGAGTGGATTGTGGTGGCTTTTCTTGAGCGATAACCGAGTTGGCTAACAACCAAGCGAGCGCCAATAAACAGCTCGCCATACATCGCGAGTTTATAAATTCAAGATGTCGAGAGATCGGCGAGTTCATTGATTGCTGTCCGTCGAGGCGGCGAGTTCGCGAAGAATCTGTTCAAGCTGAAGACCGAGGGCGCGCTGTTGCTGCGAAAGCTGCTCGAGCCGCTGCGCGCGGTCCGCACCCATTATAGCGCTCGGGTCACTTAATTGCTTTGTTTCTTCGTTCACATCCGATTGCAAACCGCGCAGAAGCTTCAGGCTCGCGAGCGGTGGTACCGGTTTTGATTTTGAGTCGTCCTGGGCGGACTCTTGGGCATCCTGCTGGTTCTCGGCGGACTGTGGTTGTTGTTCGGACCGCTTCAGCGCACTGGCGGCTTGCTCCAGTTTGCGGAGCGCTCGTGTGGCCGACTCAGTCGCTTCGGGAGCGATTCGGAACCGCTGCGCGGCGGCGACCGCTCGAGCCATATCGAGTTCAGCCTGCTCGAGCGTCCAATCGAACGCGGGCAATTTGTCAGCGCGTTCGCGCACATCGCGCACCATTTGTCGAACCGCTTCCTGTCGGCTAGCAAGCTGTCGAATCTCTTGCTCAGCTGCGCTGCGCTCCTGTTCCTCCAGAACATCTAGTTGCACCTGAGAGCTTGCATCGAGTCGCTCAACGATTGGCGACTGTTGATCGACTAGCTGTGAAAGAGCGGCGGCGAGTTGCATTAACTGTTTTGAAGCAACTTCGCGTTCCAGTTCCTGTACGCGTTCAGCGGAATTGTTGGCGGCTTCCTCCAATCGCTTGGCTGCTTCGCTGGCACGCTTGGCAGCCTCCGCGACTTGGCCGCGTTCAGCCGCTTGAGCTGCGGCGTCTTGCGATTGCGACGCGCCGTTGAGCGTTTGCTCCGTTTGGCTATCGCCAAGTTGCGCCGAACGGTTCTGTTGATCTTCCGTCTGTTGTTGCAACCGTCGTTGTTCTGAAATCAGTTGCGAAGTTTGCGACTGGTCGTTCGGAGCCGACATACTGCGAGCCAACTCCGCTTGTTCTTCAGCTAAAGCACGCAGTTCCGTGGCCGTTGATTTCACTTGACCCAGTTGTCCCTCGAGGTTGCGCGACGCAGAAGTGTTCAAGTCCTGCAGCGCGTCGCGAAGCGATTCGATCGCTTTCGCTTGCAAGTCGCTAGCTTGTGCAAAGCGATCATTGGCGATACTTTCCGTCGCCGACCGCATCTGTCCGCTGACTTGATTTTCCGTCATCTTTTCGATCGCGCTTTCAACTTGCGCTCGCATCGCAGCTTGGTCATTGGGCATTGATTCTGCTAATGCCTTTGCGCGTCGTTGCAATTGATCGACGGACTGCGCCAGACCTTGCTGGTCGGCTTGCAGCCCCGCGCGACTCGCCTGAAATTGCTCTTTGTTCATTCCCGCCAGTCGTCGCAGTTCGAGACTGTCGGTATCTCGACGTAACGATTGTTGCTGATTGAGGACCTGTCCTAACTCGCGCTCCACGACACGCAGAGCTTCTGACTGAGCCAAGCGGTCGGTCAAGCCTTGCAGTTCTGTGAGCGCCGCGATTTGACTCGCCTCAGACGCTTTCAACTTTTCGACGAGCTGTGAATCTGGTTTCGCCTCTGCGTCTTCCGCCAGCTTTGCCTGTTCACGCGCGGCCTGAGCGTCGCGGATCGCAGCATTCATTTGCGATGCGCCAATGCTTTCAATGCGATCACTCAACTCACGCAACTGCACTGCCATTTCGGAGTCGCCGAGCTGATTGTTCTCCAGAAAAGTGGTCAACGACTGAAGGCTCTCTGAGACACTGTCACGATCGGCATTTAGTTGTCGTTGAACAGATTGTTGCATCTGAGAAACGTTGTTCAGTGCATCGACGTCTTCGCGCCGTACCAAATCGCTTTGTTCCACAATCTCGCGGCTGCGCGAAGCCAACTGGCTGTTGCGGCGTTGCGCTTCGGTGATTGAACGAATTTGATCGAGCATCTGCGACTGTCGGCCTGCAATCGATTCGAGCACGTCCTCGGCGCTGCGCACATCGAGCGATTGCGTTGAACTCTTTCCGATTTGCCCAAGCGTATCGCGGGCTTCCATCCAGAGCAGCAACCTTTGACCGGCGAGCAGACCCACGCTGCTGTCGAATTGCCAAGTGCGATCGACGGCGAATTCTCGCTGCACCGCGTCTTGTTCATGATCTACTTGCCACAGCGAAAAACGACCGGGCTCAGCGACTTCAGTGCCTTCGATTTGCCAGCGGAGTGAGACGTCCACGAGCCCCAGATCATCAATGGCGGTGCCACGAACTTGCAGCGCCGCGTCGGGCGACAACTGCGCGAGTTCTTGTTCGGCCAGTGTTACCAGCGGCGCACCATCGGCCACGATTTCGACCGACCAAAGTTCAGGCGATTCGATCGTAAGCTCCGATCGAGTCGTCAGCATCCAACGCCACGACTCCATGCCCACCGCGCTCGATTCATTGCAAACCAACCATTCGAAATCGCGTCCGTTCGCAGCCAGCGAAACCGCCGCCGTAGTATTCGTATCGGGCTCTTCGGCTGTGTTCGGTTTGGCGTCGCCCTTTCGCTGCATAGCGACTTCGATATTCGTAACCGGTTCAGCCACGCGACCGATAAAACGCACTCGGCTGCCAACCAGCACTTGGATACGATTGCCGACGATTTCGGTTGGCGTTCGTCCGCTGTACTCAGGCGGTTCGATCTGAAAACGAAACGATTCGAGTTTGGGCGGCTGAGCCACGTCGACTCGCTGCCACTCCATCGTGTTGTCATCACCGCCCACCGCGCGAATCTCGATCGGTTGATCGACGCTTGGAATCGAACCCACAGCGACATCCGTCAAATTCTTGGTTGGATAAGTGATGGAATCATGCGGCGCATCGCTTTCCGGATAGCGGACTTGCAAAAATACATCTGCAGGCAACGGAGGCATCGCATCGATAACTTCCAAATTCAACTCGAAACCGTTGGCGATCACCTTCGGCAAATCGACGAATTGCAACTGGTCGTTTTGAGGCCAAGGCAACGACAACCAAGGACTGAACAATCGTGCCACCGCTAACCGCACCTCGCTTGGTCGCCACGCTACCATGATCCCCGCAACAAATATGGCGCCCAGCAGCACTCCGGCGGCTCGCAACCAACTACTGTGATCCAGATAGGATTTCCAGTTCATAGCTGGCGCATAATCGGACCAGCTACGGATGGCTGCGTCACGAAATTGCTGCGAGCCGAGGCGGTCGCCTTGTGTGCCCCATTCGTCCAGCTCAGCTTCTGCAAGTTCAACGGCAGTGGACAAACGTTCGCCGAGTTCTGGCTGAACTTGCTCGATCCAACGCGCCAGTTCGACTTTCGAAGGTGCGAATCGCCAAGCCGGCGCGAGCATGTAGTATGCAGCTGCGAGGGCTGAACCAATCCACGCGCAAAGAAACAGAATTCGTAAACCCAATTCTTCACGGCGCGTCAGCATATCGACGCAGACTAACGCGAGCAGCACTGCCAAGCTGACTGTCGTCCACAACAACGCCGCTCGCACGCGGTAAGCACGTTTCGCACTAGCAACCAATCCGCTGACATCCGCCATCAATTGAGTGCGGACCTCGTCGATCGATTGCAGGTGTTCGTTCACTTGAATTGACAATGCGCGCCCTTGAAAATCGGATCAACCGTTGAAGTGCATTCAACTACTGCACAAATTCATATTTCTCGTCGCCAATCGTGCCGCGGTCGCCCTCGTACTTCCATCTCAAACTCTTGTTTGCGACATCTTGGGTGACTTGAATTTTGAACGACTCGCCTTCGGCGGTTTTGCCCGTTCCGGTGTAAGCACTTGTTCCGGCTGGTTCGAGCTTTATCTCCGACAGTTCCATTTTCTGTGCGATATGACTTTCAACTTTCGGCAGATCCCACATACCTGGGTGCGCGGGGCTGCAGCCTACGAACGCGACAGCTACAACACCGGCGAGCATGGCGTGAAGGAAAATACGTGGAAGCATGTATGACTCCGATGTTGAAAGGTGCGAAGCGATGGTGTGTGCGGTGCCTAGTGGATTGTCATATCTTAATTTTAGGCTTGTTCGCGTTTGGGCGGCACGGGTGGCACGCTCAGAGGCTCTGCGAAGGGCGTGTTTTGAGCGATATCCCGCCAC
>JBGSJB010000410.1:0-1841 GCA_041742175.1 Pirellulaceae bacterium | reverse complement strand
GCTCAATCTGTAAGTCCGAAAGCGACTCCCGGAATTGAACATCGCGCAGTCATCACGGGAGAGGTGTGCACTTTGGAAGTGATCGTTGGCGAGGCGGTCGATCCTGGCTTATATCATGGTGCCGTCGAGATTTCATCGACGACCGAGCCTAATTCACTCATTCTCGTTCCTTGGACGTTTCGCGTGACAGCTCCTCTGGCGGTTGCTCCTAAAAAGCTTTTTTTCTTTACAAGCGAGAAAACAAGTCAGTCAAGTGCTCAAATTGTTGTCGATTTTTCGGAGCCCTATCAGCTTCCTGACCTACGCATTGAACCAGTTCCTGCAAACTTGAAATCGTTTTCTGTCGACATCGAACCAACTGGCGACCAGGTATGTGTGGTGGATGTCAAACTGAACCTGGAGGATCGGGCGCAATTGACAGGCCTACGCTTCACTCTTGGTTCCGATTACTCCAGAGTAATGCAAGTCCATGACTAGAGATCCTCAATGGCACCTACGGGCGAACAAGGGCAACTGTGCCGGTACGTTGCCCGCTGGCTTTACGCTGGTTGATTCGTTGGTATGTGTCGGTATCATTGGCATCCTCGCCAGTCTACTGCTTATTGGCATCACGGCGGTTCGAGAGCGGTCTAGGAATCTGCAATGCCAGAATAATTTGCGCCAGAGCATCTTGGGGTTGATTCAAGTGGCAGATCGGCAGCGCAAGATTCCGGGACTCAACAGCACACTGCTGTCCGCAGAGCGGCCGCATGATGATGTCGTCGCTTGCAATGCTTTGATCGCGATCGCGAAAGAGATATCAGTTCCGATGCGGGCGCAAGAGAAAGTTATTCGTTTTGATGATGGGAAAACCGGCGAGTCATTCCCGCCTCCGATGTTTACCTGCCCTTCGACTGGAGATAGGAACCTTGCAACTCGATTGAATCTTGGGGTCGATCCTATATTTAGAGTACATGAACCCAACAAGTTCTTGTTCGCCCGTAGACAGGTTGAGTTGCTTTCTGTTTCGGACATTACCGATGGATTGTCGAACACAGCGGCCTTGGCAGAGCGTCCGTGGCAAACCAATCAATCGAAAATTCAACGAGCAATTGCGCTCGACAACACTTCGGAATCTGCATCCGTAATGGAACGGAAAACCAATTGTCAAGTCGCGTACTCGAGCGGTCTTCTTTACACCACGTCTCAGCCAGGTTGTCCAGACTGGTGGAGTAACCCGTATGATGCGTGCTACGATCACTCTAGACCTCCAAACAACGCACACTCCGATTGCCTGAGCAATATTAGTTCTTGGGGTGAATCGCGCACAGCTACCACAACTCATGTCGTGATTAGCGCTCGCAGCTATCATGCTGGTGGTGCCAATGGAGCGTTTTGGGACGGATCGGTGCGCCTCGCCAATAATGATATTGATGCGGATACGTGGAGAGCCCTGGGAACCTTCAACGCTGCTGATGAGGTTAATGATTGGTGAAGCCGATCGATTTCTTTCGACTTTATCGCCAGACCGATAATGGGGGACGTCAGTTACTTGCCCATAATTCACCCTGATGCTGGGCGATGATAATACATGAGTTCACCCAACAGAATTCGCCGTCTTGTAATCCGTGATGATGGAAAAGCACATGCATGCATATGGCAGTTTGTCCGAGACTCAATCAATGCTCAAACCCCTCATCCCCATCCCCTTCTCCCCTGAGTAGAGGTCGTGCAGTTTTGAAGTTGGCGGTGCTCTGATGCTAGCAAAAAATGACCTTCGTGTGACTTGGTATTTCGCACAGAATGTGCGTTCTATCAATTCCATCAGCCACACGGAGGTCGACATGAGCTTAACGGAAGTT
>JBGSJB010000409.1:0-6114 GCA_041742175.1 Pirellulaceae bacterium | reverse complement strand
TCGTTCAACTTGCGACCGATGACGTTGGTATCCATCCCGGTCCCAGAAATGTCTTTGCCAATCCGATCCACTATCAACAGCTCAGCATGGTCAAACGGCAAACCAGGCATCCATTCCTTTACTTGTCGCAACAACTCCGGTTCGCGGGCTTCGATCTCGTTCGGACGCAGCGCACACAACTGTGCCGTCTCTTCATAAGCGTTCTCAAGAATCGCCAAACCGCCGACGATTCCGCAGCGTTCAATCACCGTCCGCGAAACAGATCGCACAATTTGATCGAACGAGTAATTCATAATCACGCGATGATAAACTTCCGCGCCCTTCTGCTTACCGAGTCCGATGAGCATCATCTTCATCAATCCGCTTTCGATATCGCCAGCGAACCGCGTATGAGGCTTGATGCGGTTAAGTACGAATACATGATCCGCCAAACTCGCTTGCTGATCAAAATAGACCGGAAAGCCTTCGACCGCTTGGCAGACTTCGATAACCTCCATCGAACTACGAATCGGGCATCCCATCAACGTTTCCGTTACGCCGTAACTTTCCAGCACCAGCAACTGCCCCTCAGCCGTCGCGCCACCGTGACTGCCCATCGCGGGAATGATGTAGGGCAGCGCACCGATCTGCTTGAAATAGTCGACGCACGTTTTTGCAATCGCTGCGATGTTTGCGATCCCACGGCTACCTACAGTGATCGCCACTGTCTGATCGGGTGCAACGACTTGTTCAAGTCCAATCAGATTCAGCTGACGAACCACTTCACCGCTGAGGTCCTCCAATCGCGGTCTCGCAAACGTCTGGCCCACGCGAAAGAACTTCGGCAGCTTAGTCATAGGATTTAGCTCGTATGAAAGCGACTTTTCGTTTGAATCAAACTGGCCGTTGAAAGTCGTCGAGACTATTCGCCTAGCTGCTTGAGCGCATCGGCCACCGACTCAGCTTCGCTGAAAGGCGCCGACGGATTGCTGGCACCAGCTAACAAGCGACACAACACGAAAACTTCGCGGACGTTCTCGCGCAAGTTGCACAGCACAATTCGGTCGACCGTTGGAAAACGTCGAATACCAAGAAAAGCAAGAAACGCGACGCTGCCAACGAATTCAACGTTCGCCAAGTCCAGAACAACATTTTGCACCGAGCCATCCTTCAGACGCTCGGTAATCGCTTCTCTGACTCGCTGCACCGTGTCGACATCGCGCAAGCGCACATCGTGCAGCGTAGCCACCAGAGTTGAATCGAATACAGCAAACTCAGTGCTAGCCAAATTGTCGCTCATCGTTGCAATCTCACTGAGGTTGATATTGATTACCGGCGCGTTACTTTGCGCGTCGGAAACAAACGCCGCTTCTTGGGCAGCTCGACCGCCGCTTCCAACGGTTCGGCCCCATTCTCTAACTCCCCGCTCGACAAACTACCAGTCGATGAACCGCTAGAGCCCGCTCCTAAAGTTCGCTCAGGCGCGGCGCTGGACAACTCTTCTGGATTCATCGAATCGCGAATCAACAAGCGATTGATATTCAGTTCGATCGACGTCAGTTGATCGCCCTCGTCGGCGGTCACGAATGTAAACGCGATCCCATCGCGGCCCATCCGCCCCGTTCGCCCCACGCGGTGCACATAGTCGTCGCAGTCCAGAGGAATATCGAAGTTGATAATGTGTGAAACAGTTGAAACGTCGATGCCACGCCCCACAACGTCTGTTGCAACCAAAATCTGCAAGTTTCCGCTGCGCAAGTCAGTGAACACTCGGTCGCGGTCACGCTGATTCATGTCGCCATGAATGCAATCCAGTCGCATGTCGGCCGTCGAGGGAAAGCGCTTCAACTCTTTTTGCAAATCCAAGCAGAGCCGATCGGTGCCACGCTTCGTGCGACAGAAAATAATCGCTTGCTTCGGTTCTTCTCGTAGCAGCAACTTGACCAGCGTATCGAATTTCTCATTCTTGCGCAAACTGAAATAACGCTGCTCAATCGCGTCCACCGAAACGTTCGCCGACGAACAATTGATATGCACCGGATCTTGTAAATAACGTTCCGTCAAGCGCTGAATCTCGGGCGGCATCGTCGCACTTAACAGCATCGTTTGCCGATCTTTCGGACAGCGACGCAAGATCTTTTCAATCGCCGGTCGGAAACCGATATCGAGCATTCGGTCCGCTTCATCAAGCACCACGCACCACAAATCGTCGGTCTTGAAGGTGCCGCGCTGAATATGGTCCATCACACGACCAGGAGTGCCGACTACGATCTGCGTTCCATCTTGCAGTCGCTGCATCTGTTGCCGCATATGCTTGCCACCCGCCAAGACGGTGCACGACGTCGGACAGCCCCAAGCGAGCCGTTCGATCTCCTGCAGGACTTGTTCGGCCAGTTCGCGCGTCGGCACCAGAATCAGGGCTTGCGGATTGCGAGTCTCGCGCAGTGGGTCGAGCAATTCAAGAATCGGAATGCCAAACGCAGCTGTTTTGCCCGTTCCCGTACGAGCCTGACCGATGATGTCCATCGAGTCCAATGCCGCTGGAATGACTTGAGCTTGAATAGGAGATGGCGTTTCGTAGCCCAATTTTTTAAGGCAACGCAGCATTACCGGCGAGAGATCGAGTTGATCGAAAGAGGTAATTACGGGCTGGGTCGGCGGTGCTGTTTCCGAGATGGGTTCCATGTCTAGCAGATTGGATTGCATAAGTGCCTGGTTGGTTGTTTTTCAAAAATCATTTTACTTTTCGCATAATTCTACCCGCAATTTCGCCTCCCGTAACTAGCAAATCACCGCCACTACTGAAATCGGACTAGAACGCGTCCCGCAAAAATCGTTAGGCTGATCAAATTCGGGTGCTAAATTTTCGACAAATTTGCAGATTGCGAGTATGAAAGCGGTTGCTCGCATCGTAACATCCAAGTCTGCCTAAGCCATAGACGAGAGCCTTGGGTGCAAACTTGGCCAGTTATCCGCGTGACGAATGAAAATGATTCGACAAATTTGGTCGTGGCTAAGTTCAAAACCGGAGCTTGTAGGCGAGCGAGTTAAATGCACTCAGTGCCGCAATCAGGTGCTGACAACGATTGCTGCGGACAATGGTGGACTGTGCGGCGTATGCTACCGTCGCAAGAATCCAAAGCCTGAACGCGACACGGCCAAGCCTTCGCCGTACCACCAACTGCTCGAGACACCTGTCGCTGAGTTAGACGACAACCAAAAGCGAGCTCAGCTATCGGGAGCCATTTCGTGGAAGAACGAAACGCGAATCGACGAATTGCTTTCAAGCGACACTAGCTTCCTTGCCAAACGCGCAAAGTACAGCAGCGAAACATGGCTCGGACAGGCTGTGAAGTCGCACTGCAGCATTCAAGTTTTAGAAAAGTTGTTAGCCGCTGGGTGCGACCCGAACGGCTACCTCAGGTCACCCAAAGAATCGCGTCCCTTGGAGATTGCCGTCAGCCATGACCGCATCGACGCCATCAAGTGGCTCCTCGAAAACGGCGCCGATCCGAATACTGGTCGGCCGATTATCGCTGCGATCAATCATGAGAAGTCACCCGATATCCAACTTGCGATGCTGAAGTTGCTACTCGACGGCGGAGCAAACATCAATCAAACGTTCCCACTCTTTGGTGACGAAGAGAATCGATTTGCCGTCCTAGATTGGGCAGTTCTTTACAGCAACTCAACAAAAGTGATCGAATTCCTGAAGCAGCGAGGTGCGACTCACCACTGGCCGACGGACAAAATCAACGCTTCGCAAAAAGAGCTAAAACACAGGAGAATAGTGTAACCTCCCAACAACCCTTCAACCCTTCAATTCTTCTTGAGCCTGAGGCGCTAGCCGATCTTCTGCATTTCTGCATTTCAATTTTCTGCAATCTGCAATTTAAAACGGACAATTACTATCGTTGCAACGTAAAAAAATCGGATAGCGACTTAGGCTCATCAAGATCCATTTTTGCAGAATCAATTACTCACAACCATCAACCACCTCTCAACATCCAACCGCAAAAAAACCGTAGCGAGCTCTAAAGAGCTCGCTACGGTCATAATCCCATTCGACGTTATCCTAACGGCTTAGAGCGCCGACACGTCGGTTTCGCCAGTTCGAATGCGGATTGCGGAAGTGATGTCTGAAACGAAGATCTTGCCGTCGCCAATCTCACCTGTCTTTGCAGCAGTCATAATAGTGCTGACGACCAAGTCAAGTTCTTCAGTTTTGCAAACCACTTCGAGCTTCACTTTTGGAACAAAGTCAACTGCATACTCAGCTCCGCGGTAGATCTCTGTATGACCTTTCTGACGACCGAAGCCGCGCACTTCACTGACCGTCATGCCGTTGATCCCCTTTTCGGTCAACGCATTTTTTACATCTTCTAACTTAAACGTTCGAATAATCGCTTCTACTTTTTTCATTGTTTTCGCCTTGCGTTTTTATCTGTTTTCAATTTTTCAAGTTTTGGGCGTGCGGCGAGCGGAGAATCTTGCAGCACATGTTCACCAAAGTCAGGTTGCAACCGCGAGCAGCTAGCACGCTTTTTGCCTGAGCATAACGAGTCGCTATGCTCAGGCGTTTGAATGCAGTAAACGTTGTCGCTACTCGATGTAAACCGATCTTAGTGATCCGACGAAGCAACGAAGTATGGGTAGGCCTTGCTACCGTGTTCACCGAGGTCTAGACCTTCGAATTCTTCCTCTTCCGTAACGCGAATTCCTGTCGTGAACTTGAGGAACAAGAAAACAACGAATGCGAAAACAAACGAGAAGATGCCGATCGCTACGATTCCTGTGAGCTGTTTGATGATCTGTTCGGTTCCGGCCATGTTGCCAAAGATGCCGACGCAAAGCGTACCCCAGATACCACAAACCAAGTGAACCGACAGCGCGCCGACAGGATCGTCCAGCTTGATGCGATCAAAGAAGAACACTGAGAAAACGACGATCACACCAGAAGTCGCTCCAATGATGATCGCATCAAGCGCGTTCATCTGATCCGCACCGGCGGTGATGCCGACGAGGCCTGCGAGAATGCCGTTCAGCAACATCGAAAGGTCAGGTTTCCTTTGAACAATCCATGAAGTTGCGGCAGCAGCCATGCCACCCGCCGAACCAGCCAGCGAAGTGGTGACAAGAACCAGCGAAACAAGTGCTGGATTAGCGGACAGGACCGATCCGCCATTGAAGCCGAACCAACCCAGCCATAACAGGAACACACCGATGGTTGCCAGCGGCATGCTGTGACCCGGAATCGCGAGTGGGCGACCATCTTTCGAATACTTGCCTTTGCGAGCCCCGAGAAGGATCACGCCCGCGAGAGCTCCCCAGCCACCGACTGAGTGAACCAGCGTCGAACCAGCAAAGTCGTAGAAGCCAGCGGTATTCAGCCAGCCGTAGCCCCATTTCCAACTGCCCGTGATCGGGTACGAAATAGCGACGAAGAGAGTCGAGAAAATCAGAAACGGTCCAAGCTTCACACGCTCGGCGACAGCTCCCGATACGATCGTTGCGGCGGTAGCGGCGAACATGCCTTGGAACAAAAAGTCGGTCCAGTAGGTGTATCCTGGATTGTAGACGTCCGTCAGCGCAGCCACATCGTCAGTGACTTTGATTCCCCAACCCGCGAAACCGAACCAATCTTGAGAAACGCCGGCTTCGAATCCGGGGTACATCAAGTTAAATCCGCACAGCGCGTAAGTGACAAGGCCGATGCCTGGAATGATCGAGTTCTTGAAGAGAATATTGACCGTGTTTTTGGATCGCGTAAGCCCTGTTTCCACTGTGGCGAAACCAAGATGCATGATGAACACCAGACCAGCACACAACATCATCCAAATGTTGTTCGCGGTGAACAATGCGTAACCAGGGCTGGCCGCAAACTCTTCGAGGTCTTTGTACTTGGGGGCTTCCGGCGTTTCCGCTGGAGCCGTTTCCGCTGGAGCCGTTTCCGCCGGAGCCGATTCAGCCGAGGCCGTTTCTGTCGCTGCCTCCACTGTCGGAGGTGCTGCCGCGTCCTGTGCAATTGCACTCGGTACCGCAGTAGCAGCAATGCCTAGAATTAAGAGACACATTGCAATTTGTCGATTCCGCCATTTGACATCGAACATACTGTGCAACTTCACCTTTCTTAGA
>JBGSJB010000408.1:0-3129 GCA_041742175.1 Pirellulaceae bacterium | reverse complement strand
TCGGATTGTTCGGATCGGTCGTCGAGGCAACCGTGAGTTCCACTCGCTGGTCTCCCGTGCCGCGATTGAAAGTAGGTGGTGGGACTATGAATGGATTGTCCGCTAACCCGGTTCCCAGTCGAACGATGATGTCACCTTCTTCGTTGGAAAGCAGCAGGTCGTCCAGGCCATCGCCGTTGACATCCACAGCAAAAACGCGGGTCGGCTGGTCTGCAAAGCCAAGGGCGACCGACATCCCCTGTATATCGAAGCCACCCGATCCGTCATTTCGCAGCACAACCAATTGCTCGTCAAGTCTTCGGAAATCCGAAACGCGAGGTTCGACACCCTCAGGATTGATAACGTCCTCATCAAAGTCTCGCTGATCATTGAGCGTTACGACGACGTCCAGGCTGCCATTGCGGTCGGCATCAACGAGCGCCAGCGACTCGGGCGCGTGCGGGAGCCGGATGACCTCTGAAATTCCGCCGAACAATCCGGATTCGTTTCCATGTCGAATTGCGATGTCGCGAGTGCCGCGATTGAGGGTAATCAAGTCGTCGATTGCGTCACCGTTGATATCGGCCAACGCGAATTCCATTTCACCTCCGAATCCCACCGCGTGTTGAGCTTGATCACTACTACTGAATCGTTGGAGCAAGTTGCCGTCACGATCGAACACTTGGATCAGTCCGGTGCGTTGGTTTCCAATCACCAGTCTTCCAGCCGAAACAGCCATCGTCGTATCGTAGGCGTCGAGTTCGATGTTGCTGGCAAATTCGCTTTGCTCGATCATACCGTCCGGTCCGATTTTCACGAGTCGTTTCATATCGGAATCGGTGTCGAGCAAAAAGACGGTCAGGCCATCGGTTGCCAGTTTGTAAGTGACGGCGGCACCGGTGACGTTGATCACATTCATTGTTGGCAGGGTTTGGTTTCCAACGCTTTGGAAAGCCAGCACTCGAGGAGCATTCACACTCGAATCCTCGACCGCGACTAGCCGCGTGATGACATCTCCACCAACCTGAATCGATTGCAAGCCAAAGGATGCAATTGACGATGCCAGCAGTACCTGTTGGTTGACCAAACCATCGTCTGGACTGCCCGGCTGGAAGAGCAGTCGATTGTTGGCATCCAAAGTTACACGATCGCCAATGCCGTCTCCGTTGAGGTCCGCAAAGACCGGCTGTGGTTCCACCTCGCTTACCTGAGCTTCCTCGATCGGGTCACGCCCGGTGCCCAGATTGCCCATCGTTTCAAATCCAGTTGCAATGCTGCCGTACAGCAGGCTCACCCCATCGATGATGATGTCGTTTGGATTGTTCGTAGCCGCATCAGTCAGCGGCCCAAAAAAGTCACCGACCAAGAGATTGTCGACGTCCACGGCGCCTGCGCGTGTGATCCCGTATCGTGGTGATTCGCCATCGGCGGTCGTCGCGAATCGAATGATTCCCGCGTTGATGTCGGCCGTCATCACACGATTGCTGCTGTCATTGAAGGCGACGACGACTGTGTCTCGCAAGTCAAATGGCTGGTTGTCGTTGTCATCACGACGTTCAAAGCCCAGGGTCTCAGTGTAGATCCAGTCATTCACGGCTTCGCGATACACATCCACGCGATCCTCATGTGTGACAACGAAGCCTGACAGCGAGTCTGTTGCCTGTTCGCCTACGATCCAGTCGATGTCACGGATAGAATCGTTCACCGGTAGCGAGACCGGCTGAGCAGTGACAGCACTACCAACGCCTGGCCTCAGTACAGTGAGATCAATATCGAACTCGAGTGCTCCGTCTCGATCGACCTGAATGCCGACGATGAGACTCGGAGCATCACCGCCTACTCGACCTTCCGGTTGGGCGACCAAAAACAAGTCCGTCGAGGCGTTGGCCTGTAGCGTCTGTCCCGTACTCCAGAACGCGATCCGCTGAGCTTCACCGAGCATCGCGGCCCTCCCATCATAAATCGAGACTACATGCTGTTGGCTCAGTGCATCCGAACCGTGCAAGACCGCGAAGTCCGGAATCGCATCTTGGTTCCAATCCAAAACTTGCAATCGAATCCCCGTACTACCGAAACCGAGCCTCAGGACGTCAATGGGGACTGTCAGATTGGTGAAGGTACCGTCGCCTGCCCCTAACAGAATCTGTAATTGAAGCTGGTTTCGGAAGATGCCAGCACGGGGTTCCTGCAATACCGCTAGATCAGCGCGGCCATCGCCATTGAAGTCGCGGGTAATGACATCGGCGCCCAAACCAAATCCGTTCAGCAGTCCCTCCAACGGCACGGGGTCGAGAAACGTGCCGTTGCCTAGCCCCTGAAAGAACAACATGGAACCGCCCGACCCGAACGAAACAAAGTCTTGCAAATCGTCGCCGTTGAAGTCTGCCGCAGCAGCGCCTAGCAACGTCGTCAATCCGCTGGCCGTTTGCTCCACTTGGAAACTGTTTAGCGTCGTGTCGAGACCAATCTTGACAGCGTATCCACCGAGAGTGCGTGTTGATCCGAACAGGAGATCAGCACGGTGATCGCCATTGAAATCACCAGGCTGGAAGGCCGTCAGTGATTCGCGATCAATGAGCCCGCCTGAAAAGGCATTGAAGAATTGTAGATTGTCAGGACCAGTGGTTGTTCCTCGTTGGTTGAGCACGAGGGTTGCCTGAGCATTGAAAAGATCAGGACGACCATTGCCAGTCGCATCGAAGAACTTGCCAGATGAAATATCGAATGTTTCCACCGAAATATTTGCAGCCGTGATGTCAGATGTTCCTGGGGACTGCCGAATCGTCCAGATTTGACTGAAATATCGATCATGCGTGACGACGTGGCGAGTCTCAGGTGTATCGTCCAAATCGATCAGGTCAATCCGTGTCACCCGTGCTGGGTCGGGCGCTCCCGAACTGATGTAGTCCAGACGTCCCGCCGTGGACAGCACCGTGCCGAACCCGTCCGCTTGTGACCAAGCCATTCGGTCCAATCGCGAAGTCGCGTCTCCCTGAAGTGGTGTAATAGCGCGAATGACGAAAACTTCGCCTGACCCGATCGCGATACCCATGAAACCGTCTTTCACGCCCGTGAACGCTTCGGCAGGTGAAACTCGTTCGACTCGCTGCGTTGTGAGCACATCGAACGCAACGAACGCTTCACTCCCTG
>JBGSJB010000407.1:0-2179 GCA_041742175.1 Pirellulaceae bacterium | reverse complement strand
TGGTTCGCCGCGATCGACACCTTTCTTGCGATCTCCGATCCAATAGCTGTTCGGATAGTCGTACCAGTCATCCCAACTGTAAACGCCAACGGTGCTAGGGTTGTCCAATTTCAGCCCGAGCCGAAACTGATTGGCTGCGTCCCAAAGTTCATAAACGCCTGCGCGACGTGCTGGACGGATGATTGCGTTGGGGCCTAGTTTAACGTTGTTTGCTTCGCAAGCTTCGCGAACGATCCCTATGGTTGAACTGAGGTCGTCGGGAGTTGTGTCGGGGTTAACTTTGACTTCAAACAACTTCGCACCCAAGTCGCGATGGGCGTAGGCAGGCCGCAAGACTCCGTGCGCGATGTAGTTGGTGACGAAGAAGCCGATGGCAACAGGCAGAAGCGCTGGCAGGTAAGCGATCAGGGTGCGCCGGGCATCGATTGAGAATAGCAGAGCACCAATGATCACTAACCAACTTAGCGCCGGGAGTTCGTTGGCTGCAGTAAAGCTGGTGGCGAGTCCGCAGAGTGCGAACCAGTACCACTGCTTTCGACCAGCGTGAATGATGCGGTCCAAGCACCACAGCGAAACACCTGCGGCGATTGCGCCGGGCAAGTGATTGTTTAATGTGTTGCTAAACGTGGAAAGGAATGTTCCGAAGGCGATGAACAGTGCAAGTATCACCACGGACCAAGTGCTGGAGGCATGTTCTCGCGCGGCTTTGCGAGCCATGATCAGCCACAGCAGGGCGAGCGGAATCATGTTAACGATGACTAGCATGACTTTGGCGATGAAGAAAGTGTTCTTCATTAGTGTCGCACCGGTTGCCGCGCGGACCAGGAGATAAACGCCGGTGTAAAGAGTCGGCAGTAGCGGCGGTTTGCTGCTGTAGTAATGCAGTTCCCCGTCGGCGCCGCGATGTCGCACCAGATCGATCGTGTACCAAGTGCGACGTTTCGTTTTGGGGTCGCGCAGTTCGAGTACTTTGTCGATTTGGTAAGTGCCGTCGATGGCAAGCGCTGCGATCGTACACCAGCGACTGCGATCGTTGGCGCTGAAGAAAGGCGACTCACCGGTGGGTGACTGCACTTGGAGAATGCGAACAAACTGAACTGCGACGCCGATAAGCACGATAGCGATTGCTAAGGTGTGGTTGCGCCGCGCTGTTGACGTAGTGCTCATGCTGGCCGGTCCTGCTGTGCGTCGACGCTGGAGGCTTTGGTGTCGGCTACGATGCTGAAAGGTTTTCGAGTGGGGCGATTCTGCGCGGTGATCAGCTCCGCCAGGAAGCCCAGCGAAATCAACTGGACGCCAAGTAACAGTGCGACGATGCAAAAGTAGAAGACCGCACGTTCGTGCAGGTTCACATCTTCAAGTTCCGTCAAACGACTGACAACCCACATCAGAGTCAGCACGAACAAACCGAGTCCGCCTGAAAGAAACGAGACCAAGCCTGCAGTACCGAGCAGATGCTGCGGTCGGTTACCGTAGCCGGTGAGAAAATAAACCGTCATTAAATCGAGAAAGCCTTTGACGAAGCGTTCGAAGCCATACTTCGATGATCCGTGTTTTCGCGCGTGGTGTTCGATCACGATTTCGGAAACGCGAAAGCCGCGAGAGGCGGCGAGCACGGGGATGAAGCGATGCATTTCGCCGTAAAGTAGGACTTCGCTGAGCACTTCGCGACGGTAGCCTTTGAGCCCGCAGTTGTGATCGTGTAACTGAACACCGGTCAACCAACTGATCAGCGAATTGAAGATGCGACTTGGGAGGACCTTGTGCCACGGATCGTGACGAACTTTCTTCCAGCCCGACACGACATCGAAGCCAGATTCCAGTTTCGCGAGCAGGTTTGGAATCTCGCGAGGGTCGTCTTGTAAGTCGGCATCCAGCGTGATGACACGCGTTCCGATCGCGCGTTCGAAGCCAGCAGCCAGCGCGGCAGCTTTACCAAAGTTTCTGCGCAAGCGAATGCCGCGTGCCCATGAGAATCGCTGGCTAAGCTGCTCAATCTTTAACCACGAGTTATCCGACGAACCGTCATCGATCAGCAGTACATCGAGTTCGTAAGCGTGCTGTGCGGCGATCTGCTCGATGCGAGTGAGTAATTCTTCGAGGCTATCTTGCTCATTGAAGACTGGAATGACGATCGATAACATATTGAAACTTAAGCGATATATTGTGTTGAATGGTC
>JBGSJB010000406.1:0-3746 GCA_041742175.1 Pirellulaceae bacterium | reverse complement strand
CGGGCAGCTGGGATCCAAGCAAAGACCAGTTCGGTGCATCAGGCGGGCGGCTCTACACGACCTGCCTGAACATCTACTGCCTCGAAGTCTACTACCGCCACTTGGCAATGTACGACTTGGATCAGCAAAACCACAATCGCGTGCAGTAGCTTCGCTGTTAAGTGCTGTCGTAGCACCAATCGCCCAAACTGCGACCAAAACGACTAGAATAAAAGCTCTCATCTCGTCTGGCAGCGGCATTCGGAGGCAACCTCCTAACAACCCGCTGCACCACTATGCACTTCTTTTCAAATCAAGGTGCGCAACATGATCTACAAACTGATCCTCCAAAATCAGGTTGATGGGCTGACGACAAAAATCTGGACACTAAAACCACCAGCAACCGTTGGACGCGAACCGAGTTCGAGCGTTTGCATTGATCACGAATCGATCAGCCGCAGTCATTGCCAATTTTCGTTTAACCTCGACGAGGCTCTAGTCGTCAAAGATCTCGATTCGACAAATGGAACTTACGTCGACGATGAACGGATTCACCAAACCATACTGATGCCTGGTCAGATCATTCAGATCGGCGCTCTCCGCTTAAAGATCGACTTCTCCACGGAAGATGAATTTGCGCAAGCTCGCGACGCGCGCCCGAAAGGAAGCGTCTATGCAACCCAACCGATGAAGACGCTGCGCCCGCCCGCCGCAGTGGCCCCGATCCCGATGAACGCCAGTGAAAAACCCTGGTGGCGTCGTATCTTCGGCGAGTAACAGCCAGTGACGTGGTGTAAAACCAAGCGGATTTTGCATCAGAATTCATCAATCGCTAACATCGCGCAGAATACATGACGCGGACGTCTGGAGTAAGCTTTGGCCAAAGCACTTTTCCTTACTCTGGATACGCGAACACCAAATATGAAAACGAGTTCATTGCAGTTGATTCGAAGGCTTGATCGGCGCGATTTCCTGCAAGTCGCTGGCGCGTTCAGTCTCGCTAGTTTAGCCGCCCGACCCGCGCTGGGTATCGTTCGCAAAGCGACCTTCGCGGCAGATCCGTTTACCTTGGGCGTTGCATCGGGCGATCCCAGCGATGATGGGTTCGTCTTGTGGACTCGCCTCGCTCCAGATCCGTTAAATGGCGGCGGCATGAATCCAGAAGCCGTGCAGGTTCGCTGGGAAGTGGCCACTGATGATGCGATGCAATCCATCGTGCAGCAGGGTGAAGTCACGGCGAGCGCCGATTGGGCGCACTCGATTCACGTTGAAGTCGCAGGACTGAAACCAAATCGCCCTTACTGGTATCGCTTTACAGCTGGTGATGCAATCAGTCCCGTGGGCCGTGCGCGGACAGCTCCCGCGCGCGATGCAGCGCTCGATAAACTGCGATTCTCGTTTGCGTCCTGCCAACATTACGAAACCGGCTATTACTACGCTTATCGCGATATGATTGCTGAAGAGCAGGATTTGATTGTCCACTTGGGCGATTACATCTACGAAGGTCCGATGCAGCAAGGTCGGCTGCGCGCACACATTGGTGGCGAAATCGATTCGCTGGAAGAGTATCGCAATCGCTATGCACTTTATAAATCCGATCCCGATCTCAAAGCCGCGCATGCGCACTGCCCATGGTTGGTAACATGGGACGACCACGAATTCGATAACAACTACGCGAACGATCATTCTGAGAAGAGTGACGTTAATCCAGTCGACTTCCTCCAGCGACGCGCGCGGTCTTACAAAGCTTACTACGAGCACATGCCGCTTCGAAAATCGCAATTGCCTAGCGGCCCAGATCTGCAACTATACCGCAGCGTCGTGTTCGGCAATCTCGCCGAATTTCAAGTGCTCGATACGCGCCAGTATCGCACTCCCCAACCGTGCGGCGACGGCAACAAACCGCTATGCGATGAAGTCTTCTCCAAAGATGCGACGATGCTTGGCCGTGCGCAAGAAGACTGGTTGACTTCGGGACTCAGCAAGTCAACCGCCAAGTGGAATGTGCTCGCTCAGCAGGTTATGATGGGCCGCGTCGATCGCAATCCAGAAGAAGGCGTTGCAATGAGCATGGATCAATGGGCTGGCTACGATGTGCCGCGCACACGATTGCTCTCATGGCTACGCGATCACCAGATCTCCAACCCAGTCGTCTTGACTGGCGATATTCACTCGAACTGGGTCAATGATCTCAAACCGAACTTTGACAATGTCAATGAACAACCCGTTGCAACGGAGTTTGTTGGGACTTCGATCAGTTCCGGTGGCGATGGCGTGCAAGCTCGTAAGGACACCGCGGGCGTTTTGCGAGACAATCCATTTGTAAAGTTCTACAATGCCGAGCGTGGTTACGTGCGATGTACGATCACTCCCACGCAATGGTTAAGCGACTATCGCGTCGTAACCAACGTGACGCAACCAACCTTCGAAGCGTTGTCGCGAGCGGAATTCGTCGTCGAATCAGGCAAAGCGGGTGCGACGCAAGCTTAGTCGTAGACGAATCTCTAGTCTGCAAGTCCATCGAAGCTACGATACCGCGTACAGCTCCAGGAAACTCGCCAACGCTAATCGCTTGTTGAGATCCTTAGTAAATCGGTCCCCAACGCATCGCTCAGCGGATCAAAACCGCTGGTCGATAGCCCGAGATGCAAGTGTCGTCGCCAACCTTCTGCCAATTCAAACCGACCGCTCATCGCTCCAACTTCGCGATTCAAATCAAACATAGTGTCGACGTAAGAGCTCATGCGCTGCGTATCGTCTAACCACTGTCCCTGACTCGCGTGAGCTTGCAACAGTTGCTGTTTGCGAGCGGCAAAGTTCGTGACGTCGACGCAGTAAGTCGGCCGTACAAGTTCGCCCATCGGAGTGCGATTGCCGTGCGGCTGTGCGTGATAGATCGCAACTTCATCTTGGAATGCAGAAGCAGCTGGCTCAGTGCGGTAGCTCGGCATGCCACGCACAAAAGCGGCGGTCACTGCCAACCGCGCTGTATACTGATGATCCTCCATGTAATCGACTAATGAATGCGTCAGTACGATTTTCGGTTGAGCGTGACGGACAACGGCGACGACTCGCTGCAACAGCGCGGGCGTGTAGTTGATCTCGAGATCATTACAGATCGGTGCATAGAACTTGGCAGGGATCAGCGACGCCGCAGTTTGAGCTTCGATCAGTCGAGTGGCTGCACAAGTTGCTTGATCCATCGTCATCGAACCGCAGCAACCGTTGGCGATATTGAAGTAATGCACACTCCAGCCGCGAGCCGCTAACTGGAGCAACGTTCCAGCCATCACGAACTCGATGTCGTCCGGATGCGCAGCGATCGCTAAAACACTGTTGGCCATGAAATACTCGCGATGTAGAACTCAAACTGGCGTGATCGTAACAACCACCGCTTTGAATGCGGGTGTCTTGGAAAGCGGATCGAGCGTACGCGGCACCAGCACGTTGGCTTCGGGGTAGTACATGATGGCATTGCCCGGTTTGATCGCAACATATTGCCGAGCGAGATAGCCTGACAGTTCGCCCACTTGGCTACGCACGACAACTGGTTGATCCGGCTTCAGTCCCAGGCGAACGAAGTCATCGGGATGCATTAACACCAAGTCGCGACGCTCTTGCCCGCGGTAAAGATCTTCTTCCTCGTAGACCACCGTGTTGAATTGGCCTTCACTGCGAACCGTCATCAATCGCATTTCATTCTTGCCAGTTCCACACAGCGACGGGAGATCGTAGCGATGGAAGACCGCGCGCCCATCGCTAGTCGG
>JBGSJB010000405.1:0-3329 GCA_041742175.1 Pirellulaceae bacterium | reverse complement strand
CGGATCCTGCATCGCTGTGTTACGTGTGGGTTTGAACGGGAGAATCGCTTCACGCCGAAGAGAAACGGCAGCGGGCTCAAATGGATCTGGTTACCGCGCATCTCCGGCGGCAACTCCACTTTCAAACATTTCTTGTCATTGCGATCGAGGATGTGAACGTACTCGCCGTCGCACAACCAGTACTCGCCAAGCTTCTGGCGTTCGTTTTCACGGTAGAGTGCGTTCTGCTTGTCATCGCGACCAGCGAAAAACTCGAGCTTGTCGACGCGAAACAGACCTTTATCCGGTTGCATGAATCGAATCGTGCCTTCACCCTTGGCTGCCGCGTCGTTGCCGGTGTTTTGCGTTGGATCGAATACCCAGCGTTTAAAATTGCATTGGTACCGCTGAATTTTGGCGGTGTTCATCTCCCAAACGCTCAGCACTTTATCTAGATAGTCTTGCTGAGCGGCGTTGAGCGGTTCGAAGGGCATCTTCGAAAGTCGTGCTGCCATCTCCGCTTGCTGAATCGCCATTTGCTGTTCAAGTGCAGCTCGATCCTGCGGACCGCCCGCGCCTTGCGCGACGGCTGAAGAGGCTTGCTGCATCGACTGTTGCTGGGCTTGCAATGGCGGGTACTGCTGTTGACCGGCCGGTTGCATGCTTCGCTGCGGTTGACTCGCCGGGGCTTGGCCGGGTTGTTGAGCGAATTGCTGCTGGGCAAATTGCTGTTGTTGGCCAGTACGATTCGTTCCGGGCTGCTGGTTGTTGTATTGTTGATTGGTAGCTGGTTGCTGCGCGAACGCAGCTGCGGAAGCGAACGACCAGACAGCGAATGGCTTGGCGAAGCGGCTTAGCATCGGCATCTTCCCTGACGCAAATTTGGATTGTAGATCTCGGAACGAGCCTCCAAGCGCGTTCCATGTCCAGTTTACACGTCCAGCTTATCGACGACGTCTCTCTGGCGATGGCTGCGATAGTAACAACTACCGCTCAAGCTCCCTAGAGCGATTCGCTGGGAAAATGGAAGATATCCCGCAACGTAGCAGTTCAGGCTCTTAAGAAGTCGAAGAGCTCAGAAGATAGTAGCGAGTAAGACTGGCTGCGAGATTGACCTAGAAATTCGACGGACTCGATCGCATCAGAAAGGTGATTAGCAAGCGAATCCGTCAATTTCAGTGCAACGCAAAAGCAGCTTCCAAGCGAGCATTTTAGCTCCTGCTGTCCCTCAGTTCACTCTGCAGGGCTAGTTGTCGGCTTTTATTCGTAACCCAACCCGCGTATTTCCCCTCGAGCACCAGAAGCTCTTCTTCGACCCAAATATCCAATTTGTCGAGTCTGCTCGTCTGCAGTCGATCTTTTAACCAATTCCAATTCGCCAACCCGTCACTTACCGGAGTAGTACCCGCAAATTCGTTTGGATTTGAATCGATCATGGTGCCGCCCCTTTATGCTAATCCGGTTTCCCGGTCCCGCCTATTTTATCGATCAGATTCGCGTCCATGCGATACGCTTTACCCGTCATTAGTTGGACTGCAAAGTCAGCTATCGGGTTCACAGCAACCACCATGCCGCGGGCTAATTTTTGGCAAACTTTGCGTGTTCCGATATAGGGGAATAGCGGTTCCGCCGCAGGAGTGAACAGGAAGAACTTCACATTTGCTGCAAAAAAGCAACATTTAGAAGCGCGTTGCAAACTGGAAGCATTGTAAAAAAATTCGAACGAAAGCCGCACCCTTCTTTCGAGTGCCAAACTGACGTGCCAATTTGTTTAGCTAAGTTCGTAATAGGTGCCCTTATTGCCAGCAGGCGCTGCCACGAAAAGCCTACCTGAAAGTGGCGTGCCACCCACAAACGATTTAGGAAAGTCAAAGAAACAGTTGAAACGCAGAACTTAAGGACGCCTTAAAATCACTTCACGCAGTGTCGTACCACGCTGAATGAGCAGGGTCACTTCGTCCGCTTGGTCGATGTACTTAAACTCCTCCTGTAAACTGGTTTGCGAACGGATCCGAGCGGAGTTGAGAAAGAGGACCAAGTCGTCCGGCGCAAGCCCAGCTTCGGCCGCGGGCGAATTGGGTTGAACCAAGTCGATATAGGCCGGCGTTTTGGCTAGCACGTCGGGGATCAGAGCGATTCCAAGGTCCTGTAGGGACATTGGACGATCGGCAGCCTTGCGAAGCTCCGTATTCCGTACAATCGAATTTCCACTGCGAATGCGATCAACCGACTCGATCAACTGTGCAATCGGAATCGCATAGTTCAACCACGTGTTCGCACGTGAATCGCGGAGTTCTTTGCCTAACATTCCCACAATGCGGCCCTGCAAATCGGTGAGCGCTCCGCCCGCCGCCCCGGGGTTATTGGTCATCGCATCGATTACGTAAATCGGACCCTGATAAACCGACTCGAAAGTGCCGCGACGCGCATCCAATTCAGTGGTCGCCATCACCACACCCTTCTGCAAACTTGACATCTCGTTTCCAGTTGCGATGCCGAACAGATTGCTGAACGCCAAAACGCGATCTCCGGTCTGCGCTGAAACCGCTTTCGCTAAGTCGAAGTAGTGCGTCGTCGGCTCGGTAGTGGTTAGCACAGCGACCTCAAGGTTCGGATCGATTCCTTCGACTTTCGCTTCCAGACGCGTGCCGTCGCTGGTTACGGCGATAACCGTATCAACATCCAAAACTGTGCTCCAAGCCGTCAGTATGTGTCCCTTCTCAGAGATGAAAAATCCGCTCTGATAGGCGTCCAAGCCAGCGACTCCGCCCGCGCCGTACAGCTTGACTGTCTTCAATTCCGTCGACACCGCAGTGTTGTTCACAGAACCCAGCGCGGGTGGAATGCCATCTGTGGCTCGCGTTTCGCTTGCAAAGGTGCTTGCAAAGGTGATTGAAGCCAAAGACACTTTCAAGGCCATGAAAAAACGTTCGATCATAGCGGTTTGACCTCCTCAGCCGTGAAGGAAATCGTTTCGACATCGATCAACAAAGTTGGTTCCGTTCCGTATTGCAATCGAATTCGACCGGGCCACGAAATGTTGTCTTTCTGGCGGTAGTTGTCAAAGTAAACTTCCACCGGATCTTCCGTCGCATCACCAAAGACTTCCACGCACCCAAGCTCACCGGAATTCTGCGGAAAATTGAATTTAGCAACCGTGTCATACCAAGCCGTTTGCAGCACATCGAATCGTGGTTGATCCGCCAGCATCATGCTCTGAGTCATGTAAATAGGTGCTGTCCCCAAGTAAACCGATTCCCCGATTTGCTTTGGTCCCACTCGCAAAAACTGTTGCCACGCCCGCAAAGCGACCAACAATCCACCCTCGCGTCGCTTGCTGATCTCGTCCG
>JBGSJB010000404.1:0-8533 GCA_041742175.1 Pirellulaceae bacterium | reverse complement strand
GGCTCGGCGGCGTCGTAGCCGGTGAACCGGCTCGCAGGGAAGGTCGCCGCCAGTTCGTTCAGTGCCCGTCCACTGCCGCAGCCGATGTCCAGCACGTCCAGGCCGGTGGTGAGCCGCGCGGAGAGGCCGGGAACCAGCGGCAGGATGTGCTCCGACAAAGCAGAGACTACCGTCTGAGCACTCTCTTCCGCCATCACTTCGTGGAATCGGTGATAAACCGTGTAGGGTACGCCCCGGCCATGGCGGAACGCCTCGACCACCTCATCTTCGACCCGACCCAGAACGGCAACCCACTGCATGGACACTGCCATATTTTGTGGGCTGGCCGCACGCGTTAGCCACGCCGCATGCTCCGGCGGTAGCCGATAGGTGGCGTCGTCCGGTAAGTACTCGACGATGTCGGCGGTCACCAGAGCGTTTAACCACTCGCGAACATACCGCTCGCTCAGGCCAGCTTCCGCCGCGAGTCGCTCGGTCGTCACCGCTGGCATCCCGGCAAGCACGTCCAAGAGGCCGGTGCGGTGGCCGATTGATAGCATCAGAGCCGTGCCGGCGTGGTTGATCGTATCAACAAGCCGCTTGCCAAAGTCGTCGCTCTTCGCCTGGTCGACCTTTGTCATCTTCAGACTCCTCCCAATCCATCATCCGACACATGCGGCTCCCCAAGTGCCGTACGATTTAAGAATCGTGGCGGTACGGCTGCTTTAATCCAGTTGCCGAGTGTGATGCTGTAATTAAACGCGCGGCCAGCGACTTGTTCTCCGCGTTGTCGCGTTTGATTCAATTGTATCGGTTTGGACGCGTGGTGGGAAATGTATGCGTTTAGATCCTCATGCGAACATGCATCCATTGTCAAATCGTTCGGCTCCGCGGCTCCGCGTGCACGCTTGGATCTGCCTCGCTTCACATTAGCGCTTCGATACGAGCCGTTGCTGCGCTATAAGTTGACGAACAGTGCAACACCGAGAACAACCGTTAGTAAGATTTCGCTCCGTTAGCGGCGAGTGAATTCTAACGCTAGTCCATTTTGCGATGGATCTCCCGAGTGACTGGCGATTTCGTAGGTGAAGCTGTCGTTCGTTAGTTGGCGGCAGTCTGCAATCTCTTCAGAACCAGAGGGCCACCGAATAATAATGTGACCGTTGTCAATCACATAGGATCCATGAGATTCGCTACCATCACCATATGTCTCCTTTAGCAGCCCAGCTACGCCAAAAACATATGTTCGCGGCTTGCTTTCGTAGGGAAATGTATAGCTCCATTCTCCGACAATCGTTCGTCTGATACGCCAGTCTTCGAACGCTTGATTCAATTGTTTGTTTCGAAGACGTTCGTCACTTACTTGCAGAGCGTCAAAAAGGGCTAAGCGTGACTCATTGATGTCGTTAAACCGCTCCTGGACCTCTCGTTTTCGTGAGAAATGGTTGTATGAGGCAGAGAAAGCAACCTGAAAAGACTCCCACGCGACCTGCGCATTGGACGGTGGTTGCCTCGTCAAGATAGCTTCCACGGAGCAAGTAAGCACAGCCGTGATCGCCCCTGCCGCTACTTCGGTAGTAGCCGAAGTCTCAACAATCGGGCGTATTGCGTCCAACCAAGCGATTTCAGAATCGCGATAGCGGAGAACTTTCTCTCCCACTGAAGTGCTCCGAAGTGATTTTGCGTCGCTGATGAACGCGTCCATGCGTCCGAATACACTAGGGTTCTTCGACCAGAAGTGGAAAATCCTAGCAGACTCTAATTGCAGCAAGTATTCTTCACTAACCAGTAATTTTGTATCAGCGGATGCTTTATTGGCTAGATCCACCAGCGGCAC
This sequence comes from Pirellulaceae bacterium, assembly GCA_041742175.1. Lineage (GTDB taxonomy): Bacteria > Planctomycetota > Planctomycetia > Pirellulales > Pirellulaceae > Aureliella. The sequence goes on along the minus strand of JBGSJB010000404.1, from coordinate 6,717 downwards.
ATGCGAGGGAGAGAGAAACAGCGGAAACCGCTCTGGTTGTCCCGCTATACCAAACTCTGCGCGCAAGATCCCACTTGCCGTTGTTTTGAGCGGAAGTTCCACAAATCCGGAAGCCGTTAAAGGATACACTTTATCGTCAATCACGATTTCTTTTGGGCCGTCGGTTTGGAAATAGACCTTTGCCGGATACAAGGGCTCCACATATGCGTCTCGTCCGCGAAGGCCTTGCACCCAAACGCCCATTTCCGTTCCAACTGAACAAACAATATGTTCGTCAGGCTTAGCGTGAACCGTCAGGGTGTTCAAAGAAGCAATTCCGGACCAATTGTCGAACTTGATTTCATACTTTCCGTCGCTCGAAATTGGGAAAGCGAAGGTGGTGTTCTCGCCGTTCTCAAGCGTACCAACGTGATGCCCATTAACGTACACATACACATTGACAGCTCGAGACATTAGCAAATTTGCGTCTCGCTTGACCGTCATGCGAACGCGAGCATCGTCCGCAAACGCCGAAACATTGCTGAACACTGCGAACAACCAAAAGTAACTCAAACAGACTCTTTTTGGCCAGCTCAGGTAATGAATACGGGGATTCATGTTTGGACTCCGCACGCAATGGGTGAGTGGAATTCGCAAACAACACTGACCCGAACAGTTCATCACACTGCTGAACATCTTGGGAAAGATGTACTCAGCGAACGCCTGTGATCACCCAGTTCGCGGAGTGATGTTGGTTGGAATCGCGCGCGTTATGACGAACTTGGGTCGATCGCTTTATTCCGCCACGTTTGCGAGTCGTTTTCAGTGGCGAAAGGTGTTGAGGCGATTGTAGCGTTCGCGTGATGCCATATCAAACAGTTTTCCGGCAACCGCAAGTCCATTCGCGGCGATGTCGCATCGACCTGCCTTTAGGCTCGCTATCCCGACCGACGACGAGTTCTGTGTTGGGCGGCGATTTACACCGCTGAACCTTCGCGCCGCAGACTCTCCTGCAAATGATTCCACATGGTCGCTGGATTCAACGGCTTCGGCAGCCATCCATCAAATCCATCGCCACCAATCGTTGCCCCGCACTCCGAGGGACTCGTACCACTCACAGAAAACACCTTCAACTTTGCAATGCGATCATTCGCGCGAATCGCTCGCAAAGTGCTGGCACCATCACGATCAGGCATGTGCATGTCGAGAAGTGCGAAATCGAATTTCTCGCAACGCTCAATCACCTGCAGCGCTTCATTGCCAGACGCAGCCGTCATGCATTGGCATCCGTTCATCTCCAACACACCTGCCAGCAGTTCACGTTCGTTCGGATCATCGTCGACGACTAGCAATCGCAATGGCTTCTTGGATTCAGAGCGCGAACGCCCCTCTCGTCCGCGGATCGCACCAAATTCAAACCTTGCTGAGTCGTGCGATAATGACGACTGCGAATCGTAACGCTTGGAATTCATATAAAGCTCGGATGTCTCCATCGCTTGGCCGATATCCTGGCAATCCCAAGAAGTGTCAATCTCGGCGAGCTTATCCACTAACATGCTGAATATCTGGTCGGCCTGCGCATCGAGCCCGCGCGACTTCAATTCGTTATAAGTGTGTATAGCAAGAGTAATCGTGTTCAATCGGTTCTTCAGGTCGTGAACTTCTTCATGCAATGAACCCTTTCTTTGCGAAGCGGGCTGCCTGGCAAGCGGCGTTTGCTCTGAATCCGCCAATAACTCTCCACGCACAACTTCAATCTCTTTCGGGGCTTCAAAGCCCAATCTAATGGTGCGACCCTTTACACTCAAAACGTGAACCACAATGCCACAGTTTGGGAAGACAACCGATTGTTCTTCCTTACGAGTCAAAATGAGCATGCTAAGCCTCCATTCATCTATGCGACGGCAAATTCGTGTCGTCGAATTAGCTACGTGCAAACACCGTAAATAACTTAAGCAAGGATTGGAGCCTTGTTGGAATGGGCAAGTCAATGCGGATCTTCTAGCGGTAATGAACTTGGCGCTGTCGCGCCGCCGCCTCTAAGATGTGACCCATCTGCGCAAGCCACGGCGCGATCGCATGGTTCTCCTCAACCCACAAGCGGGCTTTAGCGCAGCGTTGCAGCCACTCGTCGGTGCAATTCACGACATTGCAGAATGCGTTCGCAAGCGCTTGCGAGTTTCCAGGTGCGACCAGTTCCCCTCGTTCGCTGCTCCCAATCAGCTCCCGCAAAGATCCTCCACAATTGGTCGCAACCAGCGGCGTCCCAATCGCCATCGCTTCCAGCGCTACGTTGGGCAAGCCTTCATGTTCACTCGGGATGCAGACAAGTACAGCACCTCGCATCAACGGGTAGGGATTAGCCTTGAAGCCATGAAACTGAACATGTTGCCGAACCCCAAGCTCCTCTGCCAAGCGCTCTAACTTGAATGCATCTGGTCCCGAACCGACTACATCCATTGCAAGCGGCGTTCGCAGTTTCTCGATTGCTAGCTTCAAAGCCTCTATCGCAAACCGCTGACCTTTTTCATGCGAAAGTCGCCCTACCACAGCGATTCGCGGCGTCGCATCGCTTGCTTTCATATCAATAACTTTCGGCACTTCGCGCGCTGCAGCCTCAACGGCTTTGATATCAATTGGATTCGGAACAACGAGAATGCTTTGCCGATCGAGCCCATAAAACGCTGCTGCATCGTCAGCTACTTCAGCACTCAACGCTATCGTTGTACTTCCGACTTGACTATACGCTTTCGACAGAAGTCGTTTCTTCAGCCACCGAAATCGCTCGTGGCTCTTTTGAAAATCCGCGCTCGGCGGGCTAACAATTACGGACACACGAGTCACGCGCGCGCGACTGGCCGCAGCCGCGGTCACTAAAGTCATGTGAAAGGTTCGATCGTAAACGACGTCAACCTGCTGCTCGGAAATCGCACGCGCCAAATGATCTATTTGCAATCGTCGGATCTGGCCTGGCCAGTACCGTTTGCTCTCATCGAACTCATCCCAAAACGCGCTGACCGGAACATCGCTCGGCAACTGTTCGATGTAATGTCCACGTCGATAGAGCAAGTAGACACTCGCCGCGAAACGATCTCGATTCAAATGCGAAGCGAGTTGCCAAAGCTGACGTTCGCTTCCGCCGCCTTCCAGCGATCCGCTGCAGCATAAAACACGCAACCTCCGGCCCAACTTCGATTCACCGCTACTTGCCATCGGCCGGATTCGACTCGATGCGCTCGCGAATTCTCGCTAGTTGCTCAGTCGCCCATGGTTTACCCTCGTACAACACAAGGAGATTGCGGTAGTAGTCCTTTAACGCCTCACCACTCAACTCGGCTTCAGCCGATCGGATCAACTTCTCAAGCTGCACTGTCGCGGGGAGGATCGTCAGCTTCGGAGTCGGCTTTACTTTTTCCGCAAAACGAGCCAACTCAACGAGCCTTTGCTCGCGCCCTGTCAGTCCGCTCAGTTCGCCATAAACAGCCAAGAACGCTTTTAATTTCGTCTGATACAAGTCGGGAGTGCGTTCGCGCGCCACCAAGCAATCGAGAAACGCTTGCTCCATCGCAGAAAGCGAGTCACCCTTGCGCACCGCTGTTCGCTGTAAACTCGATAACGCACGTTGCAAGTCAGCCTCATCCGCCAGCGCCTGAAGTTCTTCACGTCGCGGATCATCAGGGAACCGTTCCACAAAACCGTCGATCTCGGGCCGCATCGACTGCAGCATATCTTCATCGCCGGAATCGACCGCTGCAGTTATCTGAGCATATATTTCGTCTGCCGAATCGACTTGGAGCATCCACCAGACCAACCCAGCAGCCCCGATCAACGCCACAGCCATTAATCCAATCGATAGATAGTGCAACAACTGGTGGTGGCCCGCTTTGACTTCAATCGCACCACCAAAAGCACTGTCACGAACGCGATCTTCCGAAACATGCGTAAATCGCGATGGGCCACTAAACGAGGCTGGATCGTCGACCGATGCCCCTGCCTGAATGGATGGTCGCGGATCCTTCTGAGCGCGATCGGTAACAATCGCTGGCATCTGGCCATTGGCGACAATGGATGTCACTTCTTCATTGGTCACAAATGAGCTGTTGGTGGGTTGATTCGAATCCGGCCGTGGGGCGAGCATCGTCGGTTGATCTTGCGTCGATGAAATCTCAGCATGCGTCAAGCGAATTTCGCTATCTTCGGCGTCCGACAAGTCCAACGACGTGAGCTCTGTGCCTATCTTGTCTTGCAATAACCTCGTGCCGCTATCGGAATGCGACTTTGGATTCGCACCTGTAATTTTGCGCATCCCCGCTTGAATCGCTTTCATGCGATTCCCAACAACCAGCGCAGTCGGAGGTCGCTTCAACGGATCCTTATCGAGCATCTCAGTGATTAGCGCCGCAAACTCAGGCGGACAACTAGGAGCGAGTGCAATCAAATCGGGGACTGCATTATAGCGAACCGCGTAGAGCACTTCGGGCACGCTCTTGCCACCAAACGGCGCTCGACCAGCTAACAGCGCATACAACACACAACCCAAACTGTAGAGATCACTCCGCGTAGTGACCGTCTTACCTTCTGCTTGTTCAGGTGGCATGTAGTCAGCCGTACCAATTACGGCTCCCACCGCTGTCATATCGTTCGAACCAAACAGCTTCGCAATTCCAAAATCAGTTAGCTTCACCTGCCCTTTATCGGTCAGCATTAAATTTGCAGGCTTGAGATCGCGATGAATGATTCCGAGATCGTGCGCATGCTTTAGCGCCGACGCAGTTTCAATTCCGATCTGCAGCACATCTTCCCAAGGCAACACTTTGTGCTGCCGCATATGATCGAGCAACGAGTGTCCCTGCACGTACTCCATCGAGTAAAACAGCAGCCCCTTCTCTTCGCCATATCCAATCAATTCGACAATATGCGGATGCTTCAATCGCTGGAGCGTATCGATCTCAGCGACAAATCTGCGGCGAAATCGACTCTGATTGGCAACACCTGTCGCGATAACCTTGATCGCTACCTTATCACCACTGCGTGAATGAGCGCCTTTGTAGACCGTCCCCATGCCACCGCGCCCGAGAACGCCTTCGACTAGATAAGGACCGAGATACTCGAATTCAGCTTGGCTCATGCGACAACTCCGAAACTGAACCTGCACACACGTCGCCCACGCGAAAATTCGGGCACACGGTCAGCTACAAACGCCTCAGTCAACGAACTGCTAAAGCTGCATTATGGCCGTGCCCCAGGCAAGCCCCGACCCAAAGCCGCAGAGCAAAGCGCGATCTCCAGACCGCACTTGACCGCCCTTGATCGCTTCATCCAGCGCCAACGGAATACTGGCGGCGCTCGTATTGCCATAGCGATCCAAGTTGACGAAGACTTTCTCGCGATCAATTCCAAAGTCGGAAACCGCCGAATCTATTATGCGAACATTGGCCTGATGCAATATGAACTGATCGATCTGATCTACAGTCAGCCCAGCATGCGCCAGACAGTCGCGCGTACTGTCTGCTACAACTCGCACAGCCCACTTGAATACAGATCGACCTTCCATTCGCAAATAATGCTCACCAGCCGCCAACGCTTCAGCCGTCAAAGGCAATCGACTTCCACCACTTGGAATGCAAAGCATCTGACCGCCACACCCTTCAGATCCTAACGTATAACTGAGCAGGCCCTTGGACAGATCTTTCGATGGACGCAATAAGACAGCACCTGCTCCGTCTCCGAACAACGGATAAGTCTTCTTGTCTTCAGGATTGATCGTGCGGCTCATCACCTCCGCCCCTACAACCAATGCACAAGTCGATGCACCAGAGTTGACAAACTGACCAGCCGTAACCAGTGCGTACATGAACCCCGCACAAGCGGCGTTGATATCCATCGCCGGTGCAACGCATCCAAGTTGTCGCTGCAAGTGACAAGCAGTCGAAGGCGAAGCGTGGTCAGGTGTAATGGAAGCGACCAAAATCAGATCAACTTCCGAGGCGCTCACTTCCGCTCGTTCAAGACAATTCTGAGCCGCGAGTAGTGCCAAGTCGCTGGTCGCTTGATCCGGCGCCGCTTTGCGCCTCTCCAGAATTCCGGTTCTCTGCAAAATCCAATCACTGTCGCACCCAAGGGCCGATAAGTCCTCATTGGCAACGATCAAATCGGGAACGTAACTGCCCGTCGCAGCAATTTCGATTCCGGTTAGTTTCCCAAGTCGACTACGACCTGACTTGGCAATGGCTGGCACGGGGATTTGAGCTACGTCAAAACGGTTGATTTTCGGCGAGCTTGAGGCGGCGAAAGACATCCAGGATGGTCTCGGAGAAGCGTGTATTAAAACCAAGATGATAGCAGAAATTTCGACTTTGGAATAAACCAATCTCGAGATAGTGCAACAAGCTGCGAGGCGAGCGCCGCCCCGCTTCAAAGACTCCCGGGCATGTAGGTCCCCACAATCGCACGTCATAATCGTCGAAATCAGACCAAGGCGACGTTTCGCCTGCCGCTAGTAGAAATGGAGCGGTCTATTTCTGCGAAAATTGGATTTGCAAACCGCCACTGCGCAAATGCGCTGTATGTTTTCGTAACTGCGAAACGCGAGTGACCGGCTCAGAACCATTGCCCCTGATTCTGAACTTTAAGTCACCCGCGAGACGCAGAATACGGATCCCAGAAATCACTGCCCCGGATTTTTGGGAAGATCTTTGCGGTCGGTAGCCGGTGTTTTTCGTGCCCCAGCGAAAAATC
>JBGSJB010000403.1:0-2019 GCA_041742175.1 Pirellulaceae bacterium | reverse complement strand
CTGTGGTTGCTGGGCCGATCAAGTTCGACGCATGTTGGCGCGAGCGGGTTGATCTACGGTCTGATCGCGTTCTTGATTGTGGCTGGATTGCTTGAAAAGCGACTCGTGCCGCTGGGGGTCGCGATCCTGGTTGGATTTCTTTACGGATCGACGCTGCTGTTCGGCGTGTTGCCGAGTCTAGATCAGCGGATTTCCTGGGACGGTCACCTGTTCGGAGCGATCGCTGGAGCTGCGATCGCTTATATAAACACTCGACCAGTTAGCGCCGCCACGGACGTTGCTGGCGCTGAGTCTTCGGAGTCGTTGCCGAAGATTACTTGATGCCGTTCATCATCTTCTTCAGCAGCGGTGACACGACCAGCAATCCGACGCCGATCGCGCATCCCCAGATTCCGATGGTCTTGAAGACACCGACGTAAACGGCCAGCGATTGTTCGGGGTTGGTCACTTCGCCGCCGACCGTTTCCACCGCAGCGAACTGTGCCACGATCCCGCCGACGTACTGAGCCATCGCGGACGACAGGAACCAAACTCCCATCATCAGCCCGACAACTTTGGGCATCGACAACTTGGTAATCATTGAAAGACCAACTGGCGACAAACACAGCTCGCCGACCGAATGGATGAGGTAAGCGAAAGCGAGCCAGAACAAGGGAACTCGGAAGTCAGCGTTGGCGAACTGCGAACCATACACAAGGGCCAAGAACCCGGCTCCAACCAAGATCAGGCCGAGAGCAAATTTGACCGGTGTAGAGGGTTCTAGACCGCGGCGACCAAGCCCGGTCCACAGCATCGAAAAGATCGGGGCGAACACCACGATGAACAACGCGTTGAAGAACTGCGTCTGGCCGGCGGGCATGTTGTAGATACCAAAAATGTTCAAATTGGTGTTTCGATCAGCGAAAAGTGTGAGCGACGAACCGGCTTGTTCGAAGAGCGTCCAGAACACGACTGAGAACACAACCAGTACGACGGCCACGAACATCCGCTGCGATTCGACGAGCGTTCCGGTGATAGCAGCCCATATTGGAACGCCGATCATCGCTGCAAAGAACAGCACGAACATGATTTTGCCGAGCAGTGGCAAGTTCAACAGATAGGTGATCGCGCCTACGGACTCACCCTTCGCGGACTCGGACATATCAGCGATCGTTTGAGCAGAAACGAGCGTGTTGTTCATCAACCACCAGATGGCTGGAATTGCGAGAATCGAACACGCGTAAATGATCAAGTTCTTTCCGAGCGTCGCAGTCGCTGGTGGCTCTCCAAAACCGTTCAGTCGGCCGCCATCGAATTGGAACAATGCCCAGGAAATCAGCATTCCACCGGCAGCGAGGGCGAAGCCTGCCCAGGGACCAATTTCTTCGTAAAGCCACGGACATATCAATTGCGAGAACATTGAGCCGAGGTTGATGCCCATGTAAAAAATCGTGAAACCGCCGTCGCGGCGTGGATCGGTGGGCGAATAGAGCGTGCCCACGATCGTGGAGATATTGGGCTTGAAAAAACCGTTGCCGATAATGATTGCGGCCAACGACATGAACATCAGATTGACCCAGAACGGATTGCGTTTGCCGTCGAAGTCGTAAGTACCTTTCGCGAAAGTGAGATCGGCTGAGGCATCACCGTCGGGCGAAATCAGCTTCAGCGACGCATCTTGTTGACCGGCTAGTTTGTAACGCTTGCCGTCGATCGTTATGAACTTGACGGTCTCCGCTTTGGTGCCCGTTTCGGTAGTGACCTTTTCCTTGGTCATTTCGACGATGTAGGTCTCGCCGTTCAGCTTCGCGATCGGATCCGCGCGATTGTCGCCAAAGCACAGGCCAAGATAGCCGCAAGCCATCAGGATCGCACCAAACTTGACTGACTTTTTGTAGCCCAAGTAACGATCAGCTAGCAAACCTCCAAACAGCGGAGTGAGATAGACGAGCGCCGTGAACGCACCATAGAGAGCTGAGGAGACTTCGTCTTTGAAAAAGAAATACTGAACGAGATACAGCGTCAGCAGCGCGCGCATGC
>JBGSJB010000402.1:0-7643 GCA_041742175.1 Pirellulaceae bacterium | reverse complement strand
GACAAGTACATCTCAAGTTTCCGTTACGACGCACTGGCGGTTTGTTATCGTGGCCGCGAGGGTGGATTCTTCCCCGAGGAAACCGAGCGGATTATGGAGTGGATGCAGCTTTCCAGCCACCGACGGGTCCGCAATCCTAAGGAAATCAAGGCCTCAATGATGCGGCCCAGCGACCGCTTCTTTTACTGGATCGAGGCTCCTGACTTTGTAACCGACAACAATAGCTTCGGATTCAAGCCCGACCAGATGGGGATCGAAGCCAGTCTGTTAGCGAAAAACGGCATAACCGTTAGCAAGAACCCGTCGCCGACAACCTGGATATGGCTTTCTCCAGATCTTGTCGATTTTTCGCAACCGGTGCTGATTCGAGTCAAAGGCTCGGCCAAAAAGTTCGACGTGGCGTCCGATGTAGATGTGATTTTGGAAGACGCGCGGCAGCGTGGCGATCGACTGCACCCGTTCCACTTCAAGGTTTCGTTTCCGTAACTACCACATAGTTGCGGCACTCTACTGGTAGCGAAATTTGGAAAGGCGGCCGTCGCAGCGCTCTTGGAACGGTTTCACCAGGCGCCGGTTCTTGCAGGTTGGGGAACTTTTGCGATCGATTTAGACTCCAACCCATCGTCTGCTGAGGTTGAATTGGGTTTGCAGCGGGGCGAAAGAGCTCGCCAGTCGCAGAGTCGCAAAGTCGTTTAGACCGGCTCAATCCGCATTCGAGGTCGCTTGAGCCTGCGGATGACTGAGGTTTTCGTTGAATTCCGCCTGTTCCCAATTACAATCCAAGTCGCAGCTATTTGTTTCCCCAGAATCCCCAAACGACCCGTTTTGCCTAATTGTTGGCTTGTTAAGTTTGCTATTGGCAGCGGTTTGAAGTGGTTTTGGCTACTTGCTATCAGTTCTCTTCAGCTCTCCGTCGAGAGGTTAATTCATGGCCATTGGTGGTTTGTCCTCATCGCGTAAGTTGTTGGCTCGCAGACGTTTACAAAAGCGGTCGAGCGCTCGTCGCATCCTGCTTGAAACTCTCGAGTCGCGTCAACTCATGGCGGTTGGACCGCAATTATTGGGGATTCAACCCAATTCTGGCGAACTGCTCGATAACGGAGAGGTGCTGAGCATCTCGCCGCGCGAGTTCACGTTGCGTTTTGATGATGCAGCGGGAATTGATCCTGCGACGTTGGGTGGGATTCGAATTATCCGAAGCGGCGATGATGGTGTGTTCGAGCGCGCAAGCATGGCGACCGATTTCAGTACCAACGGCGCGACGCTGGTTGAATTCTATTCGCAGCAGTTGGGCGAAGCTGGAAATGGAATTGAAGTTCGTTTTACCAAGGTCAGTCGCACTGACAGCCGAGCTCCGGTCATAACGAACAGCGGGCGCGTTGTCACTATCCAGTTGAATTCGAATCCTGCTTTGGAGACGCGGGTCGAGGATCTGCTGCAGGCATTGAACCCAGATGTTCCGACAACAGCAACGTCGCTTGTGTACGCATTGCGGCTGCGTGGATCGCAAACCGCGAACATTGGTCAGTCGACTGATACGACTCGTGCCCTAACTTTGAGTGGTGCGAACTCAGCGAAGTTGACAACCAGTTTTGGTCAGAGTTCAACGCTGCAAGTTCGTTTGACGTCGGTTGAAAGCGGCAACTCAGGTTTGGGAATTTCGGTAGTCGTCACTGGCCGCGATCGTGGCGGTGCAGGCTTACCGATCATTTCGGTGAGCGGCAAAACGATCACGGTTGAGATCAATACCAATTCGCGATTCGCGACTACGGTGCAAGAGTTTATTAATGCTCTGAACACCAATTCTCAAACCAGCAGCTTGGTGAGTGCGGCACTGATCAGCGGTTCCGGATCAACTCGGCTCGGTTCGCTGCCGATCAGTTATTCACCGCTAACGCTGAGTGGTGTTTTAGATGTCGAAGTCATTCCGGCTTATGTCGGATTGGGCGATAATGGCCGCGATGTCATCGTCCGATTCGCGGAAGCGTTGCCTGACGACAAGTATCGTATCGAGATACTCGGGCAGGGTGTACGTACCCTTCGCAACGTAAACGGCGAGGCGTTCAACTCGGGCATTTCACGCTCGGTCGCTTTCGAGTTGGACTTGGGCGCACAGATTGAATCGATCGTTCCTCAACCGGTCACTCGCAGCAGTACCGGCGCGCTTGTTCATCAACGCAACCAGATTGAAATCTACTTCAACAATGATGACTTGATCGATTCAACGCAGATCATTTCGGTCAATGGTATTTCGCTAAATAATCTGCGGACGCTGCGCAATCCGCTGTTCTTTCAAAATGGCGACAACATCGTTTTCGCGAGTGGCGCAGTTGGTTCAACGAGCGTCATCAATGTGAACTACTATCAGTTATTCCACACTGCTGGAACGCTGAACACGAACGACGACACGCGCGTTCTGCCAAACGCAGTGCGCTACTTTCCGGATTCAGATCGCGTCGTGCTCAACTTCGCTCGTAACCTAGACGAGCTGGTCAATGCAGCCAACGTGCTGTTGCCGATGGGTGAATTGCGTCTACGAGTTGGCACGAGCGACTCGGCAACGTTGCCACCGGTTGTGGTCACACCAGCGGCGGACCCTGGTGACACCTTTGCATCGGCTACCAGTCTCAACGCGAGTTGGACACCGGGTGTTGCGGGTTCTCAATCGGTGTTGATCAACTCGGGTATTGTCAACACTTCGCCGTTTGTGCTTGATTTTCCAGGCGGCAGTGATGAACCGGGAAATCGTCAGATTCGCATGCAGGACAACTTGCGAGGTACCGCGGATGCGATCGATGGCACCAGCATTATCTTCTACAACTTCCAGAGTGCGCTTGGAACATCGGGCAGCTTGACGTTTTCGAATGCGATCACGGATCAGCAGAAGCAGCGTGTTCGCGAAGTGTTTTCACTTTATGAAAACTACTTGGGTGTACGGTTTGTCGAGAGCAGCAATTTAGGATTGACGATTGCAGTTGGCGATACGCGTTCAGTAATTCCGTTTCCTGACTTGCCGAACAGCACGACTCCGGGCGTAACCGAGCTGAATGGTCCTGGCTTCACTACGTTTGAAGCGGGAACGTTGCTGACGAACGATCAATTGGCAGCAGTGCTGGACATTCAAGACTTCAGCGATTCCACTCGCAACGAATTTGGTGGCCCGTTCATGCGAGCGGCCATGCAGGCGATCGGTCGTCTGTTAGGGCTTGGCAACGCGGACGAGTTGGCTTCGCTGACGATTCAGTCGGATAACGCTGTATTTGTGCCTGGCGTTGGAACTGAGATTATTTTGCCGGGCGATGGCGACATCGTTCATGGTCAGTACTTGTATCGTCCAGATAGCAAAGATATCGATCTTTATCAGTTCTCTGTGCCTGCGGCAGGTCGCATTTCGATTGAAGCGTTTGCAGAGCGGATGAGCGAAGCGAGCTTGCTGGATACGACATTGCGTTTGTATCAACAGAACTTTAGCGGCGGTTGGGATGAGATCGCGTTCAACGATGATTATTTCAGTTCCGATTCGATGATCGAACTGGAATTGCAGCAGGGTAATTACATTATCGGTGTGAGTGCATCGGGTAATAAGGATTACGATCCAACGATCGCTGACAGTGGAATTGGTGGACGTTCGGAAGGTCGTTATCAATTGCGCATGGATTATACGCCGCCGGCACAGGGGATTTTGCGCGACGGCACTGGCACTGCCTTCGATGGCGATGCAGATGGAGCACCCGGTGGCGCGTTCAACTTCTGGTTCCGACCATCGGGACCATCGAACACGAAGTTTGTTGATAAGGCTGCGGGGGGCACGGGCGCAGGCAACGGAACTGCGGCAACACCTTACCGCTTTATCAAAGATGCGTTGGCCGCTGCGGCAGCGGGCGATGTCGTTCGCATTGTCGGCAACGGCGGTGCAGATGGATTGGTGAGTACGCCAGCAGACAACTTGGCATATGAGATCGGATTCAACACGACCACCGGCACCGCGTTGCCAGACGGTTCGACTTTTGATGTGCCGAAGGATGTAGCTGTCATCATTGATGCAGGTGCGATTCTCAAGCTTCGTCGAGCACGAATTGGCGTGGGAAGCACTTCGACGAACGTAGATCGGAGCGCCGGCACCTTGATGGTGCTTGGAACTCCTGTTTTATTGAACGCTTCTGGGCAAGTGATCAAAGATGCCGCGGGCAACAACATCCCAGGCGACGTGTACATGACTTCGCTCAGCGACACGACATTGGGTAGGAATGCGAATGCGGCGGTTGCTGGATCGACGCCGAGCGCGGGTGATTGGGGTGGTTTGGACTTCCGCAATCGCATTGATGCCTCAACGCCTGCACGCGAGAACCTTGAAGCGACTGGTCAGTTCTTGAATTGGGTTAGCCACGCGGTTTTGCGATACGGCGGTGGCCAAGTGGTCGTTGATGGACAATCGCAAGTGGTTACGCCGATTCAGATGGTTGATGCGCGGCCAACGATCGCTTTCTCGACGATCACGAACAGTTCTGATGCTGCGATGAGCGCGACTCCGAACAGTTTCCTGGAGACCAATTTTCATTCGCCGCTTGAGCAGGGGACTTCTAATTTCACGGTTGACTACGACCGCGTCGGGCCGGACATTCACAACAATCGTCTGACTGGTAACTCGCTCAATGGTCTGCAAATCCGTTTGCGAACCGGCTCCGGTACGCAGTTGGAAAAGATGACTGTGCAGGGTCGTTTTGACGATCTCGACATCGTTCACATCATTCCAGAAAACCTTGAGATCGCTGGTACGGCTGGTGGTGCAGTCCAAAGAGTTGCAGCGCCCGCAAGTGCGCCAGTTACATTGTCTGGACAGGTTGGCGGTACGCTGACGTCAGGGCTGTATAACTATCGGTTCACGTTCCTCGATGCGGCTGGGGTTGAGAGTCCAGCGTCTGAACCTTCCGCCAGCATCTTTGTTGACACCCTCTTCCTTGGCACCAGCGCTGTGAGGCTGAACAATTTGCCTCAAGGTGTCCGTCGCATTTATCGCAGCGGTCCTGACGGGGCTGGTCCGTACACATTGGTTACGCAGCTGCCATCGTCTGCATCGACTTATGTTGACAGTGGAACGTCACTGGGAACTGTTCTTTCTGATGCAACGCCTTCGGTCGTCAGTCGGCTGGACGCACGCTTGGCAATCGATGCGGGTGTGATTGTTAAGTCACAGGGATCGCGCATCGACGTCAGCTTGGGTGGGCAATTAATTGCAGAAGGCACCGATGATCTGCCGGTTGTTTTCACTTCGATTGTGGATGCACGCTACGGAGCGGGTGGAACTTTCGATACGGCCAACCGTGCTGGCTCGCAGACCGCGGTGGCAGGTGATTGGGGTGGTATTTATGTTGGTCACACTTCGAAGGCGAGCTTGGATTACGCAGTCGTCGCCTATGGTGGTGGTACAACGCGCATCGAAGGTGGCTTTGCCGACTTCAATGCCATCGAAGCTCAGCAAGGCGACTTGCGTTTAACAAACAGTCGCTTGGAATTCAACGGTAGCGGTTCTGAAACATCGACTGATCCAGAGCGTAGCGGACGTTTGGCGAATGATGCTGGTACCGTTTTCGTTCGCGGTGCACAGCCGATTATCGTGAACAACGAGATCGTCGACAGCTCTGGACCAGCGATGAGTATTAACGTTAGCGCACTCAATTCGACGCTGGTGAATGACTATGGTCGCAGTACCGGTCGCGCCGATTTCCATACGGATCGCGTAGGCAATCGTGGGGCGTTGATTTCTGGCAATCGGCTGGACAGAAACGACATCAACGGGGTCGTTGTGCGCGGTGGGAATCTGACGACTGAAGGAGTCTGGGATGATACCGATATCGTGCATGTGGTTCAGTCGGAAATCGTTATTCCCGATTATCACACCTACGGTGGTTTGCGTCTGACGAGTTCGCCAGCGGAGAGTTTGGTTGTCAAGTTGGCTGGAGCGACCGCTGGCTTTACCGCCAACGGCGTACCGCTGGACAATGCTGACCGAATCGGCGGCTCGGTGCAACTGGTCGGTAACCCTGGCTACCCTGTAGTACTGTCGAGTTTGGAAGACTGCACAGTCGGTGCAGGTTTTACTCCAGGCGGTGCGGCTCAGAACGATACGCACAATTCCGGTTTGTGCGGACCGGTCGCTTCCAGCGCGGCCTTCGCGGACGTGATCGTGGTGATAGATGAATCGGGCAGCATGTTTGGTGCTCAGCAGTTCTCGATCGGTATGATTGCCGACTTGGATGCGGCCTTGTTGCGGTCTGGTATTGGATCCTCTGCGGCGGGTGGAAACCGCTTTGGTTTGGTAGGCTTCGGTGACCAAAACGAAGTTGGTCGTTCGGTTCCCCTCGATGCAAATGGTGCTTTGTTTGGTACCTCGGTCCAATACGGTGCAGCAGTCGCAAATCTGACGATCAACGGCGTGACTGAAGACGGATACGACGGCATCGATCACGCTTTGGAAAATTATGCGTTCCGTCCGAACGCTCAAAAATTTATCATTCTGGTGACGGACGAGCCTCGCGATATTGTTACGCCAAGTTTGACGTTCACGAGTGTGTTGGGCGATCTTCGAGCGGAAGGAGTCAATCTGCAAGGCATTCTGGGCACTTTCATTGTTGACCAGAACTTTAACACCGCGATCGCCTTGGATGCGAACAATACGGCTTACACTGAGGATGGCAATGGTGGATTCACGACGTCACCAAACGGTCAATTCCTGTTTGGGACTGGCAACACGATCGCGGATTATGCCGACATGGTGTTCGCTACGGGCGGTATCGTGGGAGATATTTTCCAGATTTCGCAAGGTGGCAATACTGCGACCAGCTTCAGTAATGCGATGGTGAGTTCGATCGTGTTGCAAGCCGGTGGTAGCTTGGCGGCCCCTGGCGATTGGCGGAGCGTTTTGCTGGACACCTACAGCAATGATCGCAACGTAGCTGTTGTGAGTGAATTGGAAAATCCGGTTGCCTCGGGCGCATCTTCGAACAACACCACCGATAAGGCTCAGTTCTTGGGTGGTTTGGCACCGGATGAAAAATCCGGCGATGAGAATCAACGGCTCGGTTATCAAATTCAAGGGGTTCTGTCGCAACCCGGTGACGTCGATGTGTACAGCTTCCGCGCGAATGCTGGGACCGAAGTTTGGTTGGATATCGATCGCACATTGAACTCGCTTGATACAGTTGTCGAGTTGGTCGATGCGAATGGCCGAACATTGGCGCTGTCGAATGACTCGTTGCTTGAAGAAGCAGATCCGACTCTGCTCTTTAAAGCAGCGGAACTGGCAGCGCAGAGCGTTAATCCTCTGCGCAAGAGCACGGAGGAGTTTTACTTTGAAAGCGCTTTGGGTGCTCCGAAAGATCTGTTCAGCACTAACCCAAAAGACGCTGGCCTACGCATCAGATTGCCTGGCCAGGTAGGCTTGAACAACCTGTATCACATTCGGGTGCGTTCTAGCAACTTGCGACCAGGGGATGCGGCAAGTCGATTGACAGATCCGGCTTTCGTAAACGCTGGCTTGTCGAAGGGCAGCTACCAGTTGCAAGTTCGCCTTTCAGAAGTTGACGAAGTTCCAGGTTCCAGTGTTACCTATGCAGATATTCGGTTTGCACAAAGCGGCTTGTCGT
>JBGSJB010000401.1:0-2507 GCA_041742175.1 Pirellulaceae bacterium | reverse complement strand
TAAGCCCAGGGTTGCGAGCGCAGCGAGCTACCCTGGGTATCCACCGGTCCATGGCTCTACCCCAACGGGGTTGTGCTTGCCGAATGCGAGGCGACGCAGCCCCGTTGGGGTAAGGCGAGTGTTCCGACTTAGTCCCAGGGTAACTCGCTGCGCTCGCAACCCTGGGCTGCAAGGCGCAACTCCTTCGGAGTAGAGCGCACGCGAACGCGGCTCATGGGCTAAATTTACTTGCATGCTTAACGAACAAGCGTGCTGGGGTTATTGCCCATCATGACGCTTGAGTTTGCTTGTTCCGTAATCGTAAACTCAGCCCAGACGGGCAGGTGATCGGAAATGCGTTCGACGTCCTTCAACTGCAAGCCGAACATCTTCTCGAGACTTATAACGCCCGCGCGACCTGTAAACTCGCGAGTCTGAACGCGGTCCACCAGGATATTGTCCAGCGTTTTGGACTGGCGAGTATTGGTGAAGACATTTTGAATGAGCGGCACGAGATCGGGAATCTGTCCCAGCGACTTAAAGCCCTTTGGCGGCGCGT
This sequence comes from Pirellulaceae bacterium, assembly GCA_041742175.1. Classification (GTDB taxonomy): domain Bacteria; phylum Planctomycetota; class Planctomycetia; order Pirellulales; family Pirellulaceae; genus Aureliella. The sequence goes on along the minus strand of JBGSJB010000401.1, from coordinate 1,969 downwards.
TGAGATCGCCGAGCAGAATGATGTCATCTTCCGGATACTCAAACTGACGCACGCTGCGATAGACATCAGCCAGCACATCGAGTTCGTGGCTGATTTCGTCAGGATCGGTATGAACGCTAATCAGAGTAAAACTAAACGGTTGAAAGCCCGGTGTTATTGTCTGAAATCGACCGCAGTAAGGTTCGCGATGAAGTGCATCGCCTGGATCGGCTACAACGTAGCAAACTTCCGGGGAGCTTTGGACGCGAGTGGTATCGTAAACGTACGCGTACTGTTCATAGTAACCCGAGGCCTCGCGACCGATGCGAGGGCTGATCGTGTAACTGTACCGGCCTCCACTGCGATTGACGAGTTCGACGAGGATTGGCAGCGTTCGTTGATCGATGCTGGTTATCTCTTGCAACGAGATCACATCAAACTGGCGTATGATCTCGGCGAAGCGTTCCATCACCCACGCGTCCGCTAGTTTGCTCGGTCCGAGTCGCTGCATATTGAAGCTGCCGATGAGGATCGTGTTCACCGTCCGCGGCGGCATGGTGGCCGACGCATTGACGACGCTACCCAGCCTGTTGCCGCTGGCGGTTTCATTGGTCGCATTCGATGTCGGTGCGAGCCCTGCGGGAATCTCGATGTTATTGGGATCACAACCCAAGTAACCGCCGAGTCCGACGAGCAAAATAACCACTAGTGGATAGAACGGTATCGATCGCATCCCATCGCCTCCATGCTTTGGGAAAACTTTTGAACGAATAATTACTATTTCAGTTTGATCGAATTGCGCTACCCAATTGCCGCTTCGTGCGACGCATGGCTAGTAGTTTGGTTAAGCTTCGATCAAGCTTGATTACCTTCGGTCAACGCTGCTGTCGCCAAGCGACTGAGGCGAGGATCAGAATCCCTCGCAGCAGCCCTTAGTGCCTCAATCGTCTCCGAATTCAAATTTGGGACCGACTGCAATGCGCTTGCAGCCGATTGCTGGACCGACTTCGATGCATGTTGCGAAAGTGCATCTGCAAGTGAGGATTGGAACGCAGTCGCATGAGCGCCCAACTTGCCCAGCAACTTACAGGCACCACTCGCAACACAAGCATTCACATGTCGCGTCAGTGCAGCCAACTGCGGAGCCCACTCGCTCGCGGGTGTTTCAACCGCTGACATTACATCGCTAGCCCAAGCGCGAACTTCTTCATTCTCATCGAGCATCGTCAAGAGCACCGCGATCAATTGCTGATTCGCGGCGACTGGATCAGACACAAGCTCTTTTAATCGTTCGAGCGGGACGCAATTCCCAACAACTGTTGACATAGCTCACCTGCAGCCGGACCGATATGAACTCCATTTCATCAATCGCTGTCGATCGATCAACGGTTTTCAATACAGAATTCGCGGGCGGGCAACAAGGGCGACCGTTTATTTTTCAAGAATGGATCGAGGCCGCGGCGCAGGCAACTCTTCAGCCGGTAGGTCTTCAGTCGTCGATTGCGATAGTTCACTGGATTGCGCTAAGTTTGACCCTTCCTCATTCGGCTCAGTCAGGTCCGATGCGTTTTCGGCAGCTCTACGCAATTCAGTTGCTAGCGACTCATTTGTCGCCTCGCGACCAAATGGCGAGGGCACTTCCGTGAACGAGCGATCCGCTAGTTCCATATCCAGTCGATTCGGCGGCAGCGGTTGGCTGGAGCTGTCGGATTCGCGGTAGAGCTCCCAGCCGGTAGGGGTTAGTTCAAAACGGTAAGCTCCTTCGGTAACCGTGTAACGTGATTCGCCGAACGTTTGACCGTCGGCGGTAACGCCTCGAGAGTAGCGCACGACATAGCTGCCTTTGTCGTCAAACACCTGTTGTTCACCGGGCCGAATTGCGTTGTTTTCAACATCGTCTAACAGATAATTGACAACGCCGCGCGAACCGGCTGGTAAACGAATTGTCACTCCCGGCCCTTCGTAACGCATCGGCGAAGGTATGAATGTG
>JBGSJB010000400.1:0-5236 GCA_041742175.1 Pirellulaceae bacterium | reverse complement strand
GATATCGCGCTGCATCAACATATTCGCCAGCGGCTTGCCAACGATATCGCTGCGACCGACGACGACGACGTGCTTGCCTGCGACCGTGTGACCGTAATGAGCGAGAATCTGCATCACACCATGAGGCGTGCAGGGTAGGAACCTTGGTCGACCTTGAACCAGCAGGCCTACGTTCTCAGGCGCAAATGCATCGACATCCTTCAGTGGGCTGACGGCGTCGAGCACTTTTTGGGCATCGATCTGTGGCGGCAAAGGCAACTGCACGAGAATTCCGTTGACTTCGACGTCCGCATTCAATTCGCCTAGCAGCTGGAGCAGATCTGCAGTGGTCGTTTCGGCTGGGCGGCGAATCAAGCGGCTGCGCATGCCAACTTTTTCGCAGGCTTTCTCTTTGTTGCGCACGTAAACTTGGCTGGCTGGAACCTCGCCAACGAGCACAGCGGCTAGCGTTGGAACTGGATGGCCGCTGGCCGACCACGCCTGGACTTCTGCGGCGATTTCTAAGCGGAGTTTGTCAGCGGTCAATTTGCCGTCGAGGATTTGAGCGGTCATGAATGCGTTTGATCCCAAAGTTGAGAGGCGGAGTCAGGTTGCAGGTGCAGGTTGTGAGTGGACGTGCGCTGGGAGGCTTGTAAAACGGTATTTTCGACGAATTGTTTTAGCGGAAAGCCGGTGATTTGCAGTAGGGTGAACTCGGGTGTACCATACACCTTCGATCACATGTTCGCGATAGCACCCGCGCAGAAGCTTGAAGGGGGTTTAACCGCCCGTAAGTCCATTTTTGCGCTATCGCAGACAATAAAATCGGATCGATTTTCCCACCTTGAGTCGCCTACCTTCCAGTGATGGAGTTTTTCGCTATGCGTTTCGTGATAACAGCTTTGGTCCTGCTTTCTGTCTGTGGTCTCATGTGGCCTGCCTCGCCTGTTGAAACGGCTCGGTTAGAAGATGGCTTGAAACAAGATGGCCAGTTGCAGACATTGCAAGATGGCAAGAAGCCTGGAAATCCGGTGGTCAAAACGGCTAAGGAGTTCCTCGCCACGCTGGACGAAAAGCAGAAGGCACAAGTTTCGGTGGCTTACGATTCTGAGCAACGCGTGAAGTGGCATTTTATTCCGATGGACTCGCGCAAGGGATTGCCGCTGATGGAAATGGAGCCCGCGCAGAAGGAAGCGGCGATGATGCTGCTGAAGACCCTGGTAAGCGCCGTCGGCTACCAAAAAGCGACGAAGATTATGGGGCTGGAAGCGGTTTTGCGGAAGTTGGAAGGACCGACCAGTGAAGGCCGACGCAACCCCGAGAAATACTACTTCACCGTTTTTGGAGATGTTGGACCGCAAGCTCATTGGGGAGTCAGTGTTGAAGGGCACCACTTGTCGTTGAACTTTGTAATGCAAGGCAACAAGATTGTCGACTCGACTCCGCAGTTCTTTGCCACCAACCCGGCTGAGCTAAAGGAGGATTACCTGCCAGGTTACTCAAAAGGTTTACGCGTTTTGAAAGAGGAAGAGCAGTCTGGCTTCGACTTGTTGGCCAGTTTGGATGCGGAGCAGAAGAAGCAAGCGACGTTGCCCGGCGAGTTGCCGCAGGAGATTCGTGGTGCGGGCGAGCCACAACCGCCGACCAGCGATGCGGTCGGCTTGGCTGCTGCGCAAATGAAGCCGGAGCAGAAAGAAATGTTGAAAGCGCTGATGACGACTTACACGTCCAAGATGCGTCCGGGCGTCGCGAAGGGACGTTGGGATTTGATCGATAAAGCTGGCTTTGACAAAGTGACGTTCGCTTGGTCCGGCGCAGATCGCTTGGGTGTTGGTCATTACTATCGCGTTCAAGGTCCGACGTTTGTGATTGAGTTCATCAACGTTCAAGCGGATGCGGCTGGCAATCCAGCGAATCATATCCATTGCGTATGGCGCGATATGGAAGGCGATTTCGATCTGCCAATCGCGGCGAAATAGATCAATTCATGGTTTCGAAAATTGTCTTAGCAATTGTCTCAGCTTGAAGGTTTCTCGATGAGTAAGCAAAAGTCACAGGTATCGCGTCGAAGTTTTGTAAAGACGGCTGCGGGGGTTGGCATGTGCGCGGCGACTGCGCCGACAATTTTGCCTCGTCTGTACGCTCAGGATTCTGCCAACGATCGCTTGGCGGTCGCTTGCATCGGGGTTGGTGGTCGTGGCAGCGGCATTGGCGGTCAAGCGGCGGATCTGGGGCAATTGGTGGCTTGTTGCGATGTGAATGCGCCGAACGCGGAGAGTTTTGCGAAGCAGCAAAAAGAGAAAGGCCGCGAGTGCAAGATTTACTCCGACTATCGCGAAATGCTCGACAAGGAATCCGGCGTCGACGTCGTGACGATTGGGACTCCGGATCACTGGCACGTCAAGATCGCGATCGAAGCGATGAAGGCTGGCAAGCATGTTTACTGCGAAAAACCGCTCACATTGACTTTGGCGGAAGGGCAGATTGTTCAAGAAGCGGTCAAGAAGTACGGCAAGACGTTCCAAGTTGGAACACAGCAGCAGCGCAGCGAATTCGATATGCGTTTTCTCAAAGCTGTAGCGATCGCACAAAGCGGTCGACTGGGCAAGAATCTGGAAGCGATCAGCTCGGTTGGCAAGTCCGCCTCGCGAAGTCCTGACAAAGACAAGCCGTTCGGACCTTTCAAGTCGGCTCCAGTGCCTGAAAATTTGAATTGGGATTTGTGGTTGGGTCCAGCTCCGGCGGTTGAATTCTGTCCCGAGCGGATCGGTTGGAATTTCCGATGGTGGTTCGAGTATTCTGGCGGACAAGTTACCGACTGGGGAGTTCATCACACTGATATCGCTTTTTGGGCGCTTGCGGGTGCGGATGGTCAAGCGATCGAGGCGAAGGGAACTGGCGGATTTATGGGTGTCGAGCAACCGCAAGTTCTCGATTTCCTGCTTGGAAAGATTCCGCCGAAGGAGATGCCGCATGCGTTCAATGTGGCTTATACATTCGATGTCGACGTCAAACTTTCGACCGGAAATACGATCAAGATTACCAGCGGTGAAAATCAGTTGTTGATCTCCGGCGAACTTGGCCGAATTCGCGTCAATCGCGGAACTTTGACGGGCAAGCCGGTCGAAGAAATCGATGCGGATCCGAAAGCCAAGCAAGAGATCGAAGACTTGATGGCGAAACTGTACGGTGGTGAATTACCGACTGGGCACATGAAGAACTTCTTCGATTGTGTGCGCAGCGGCAAGCAACCGGTCGCGAACGTGAAAGATCACGTGCGAGCCGTCAATGCGTGCCACTTGGCAAATATTGCGCTGGTGACCGGCCGTGGCGTTAAGTTTGATCCAGTGGCGCAGAAATTTGATGGCGACGACGAAGCGAATAAGTTGATTGGACGCAAGAACCGCGAAGGTTACGAGATCAACGGCTAGCAGTTCTTGAATGTAGCGGGACTCGCCAGAGTTCCGTTGCATGACCACCGAAGCAAGAACTCTGGCGAGTCCCACTAAAACATGCTTCACAGCGTTGGCGTGCGATTTCATGACGCAACCGCGTTGCGGTAGATGCGGTTGATGCGTGTGCGTCCCAGGGTAGCTCGCGGTGCGAGCAACCCTGGGCTATAGGGCGAAACTCCTTCGGAGTATTGCCGATGCGCAATCCCAGACATACCGTTCGTCGAATTCGATTCGATGTCGTACGTGATTTACCCCACAGGGGTTTTGCCTTGCAGCCCAGGGTTGATCGCGCAGCGAGCTACCCTGGGACAAGTCGTTTGGAATGCGATTTACCCCAACGGGGTTTTGTCATGGCTTGCCATTTCATGACGCAACCGCGTTGCGGTAGATGCGTGTGCGTCCCCGGGTAGCTCGCGTTGCGAGCAACCCTGGGCTATAGGACGAAACTCCTTCGGAGTATTGCCCGCTCAATCGCAGACGTACCGTTCGTCGAATTCGATTTGATGTCGTACGTGATTTACCCCACGGGGGTTTTGCCTTGCAGCCCAGGGTTGGTCGCGCAGCGGGCTACCCTGGGACAAGTCGTTTGGAATGCGATTTTACCCCGTCGGGGTTTTGTCATGGCGTGCGATTTCATGACGCAACCGCGTTGCGGTAGATGCGGTTGATGCGTGTGCGTCCCAGGGTAGCTCGCGGTGCGAGCAACCCTGGGCTATTGGACGAAACTCCTTCGGAGTATTGTCTGCTCAATCCCAGACGTACCGTTCGGCAGTCACTTCAATGCCCGCGGGATTTCACCACTACAGATCGCTCTCCCCAATAAGGCCGGTTGGCTCTATAATTCCGGGCTTCGCTCGCGTAGCCAAGCACGGACAGAGAAATCTACAGGAGTCATCCCGGTGACCAGCGCCCCATCCACTTCGACCATCGAACCTGCCGCAAACAAGCAGACAGCCATTCGCGTCTACAACACTTTGACGCGTCAGAAAGAGCCCTTCAAGACTTTGGTGCCGGGCAAAGTTGGAATGTACTTGTGTGGTCCGACGGTCTATGCCGAAGCGCATATTGGCCATATGGTGGGGCCAGTCATTTTCGACACCATCAAACGCTATCTTGTATACAGCGGTTTCGAAGTCACGTTGGTGGTCAACATTACCGATGTTGACGATAAATTGATCGCTGCAAGTCGGAAGCGCGGAATTACGATGTCCCAGGTCGCAACTGAGATGACGATGGACTACTTAGCGAATCTTCAGTCGCTGGGAGTGAACCAGATCGATCATCTGCCGCGCGCGACGGATTATATGAACGAAATTATTTCGTTCGTCGCCGAATTGATCGAAAAGGGGTTTGCGTACGCCAGCGGAGGTGATGTTTTCTTTGATGTCACGCGCGATCCAAATTACGGACAACTGAGCAATCGGACCGCGGACAGCCAGCAAGGTGAAGGTGGCGAAGCGGCTTCGAAGAAACGTTCCTCAGGTGACTTTGCATTATGGAAGTCGGCGAAGGAAGGCGAACCGGCGTGGGATAGCCCTTGGGGCAAAGGGCGGCCGGGTTGGCACATTGAATGTTCAGCGATGAGCCGCAGTATTCTCGGTAAGACATTTGATATCCACGGAGGTGGTTTGGATTTGGTGTTCCCTCATCACGAGAATGAGTTGGCGCAGAGCCGCTGTTGCCACGGCGCACCGATGGTCAGCTACTGGATGCACAACGGTTTGATGAAACGCGACGCCGGTGCAGGCAAGCTTGGCGGAAAGAGTGACCGTGCGGAAGCGAATGAGTCGGCTGAGGCGGAT
>JBGSJB010000399.1:0-4764 GCA_041742175.1 Pirellulaceae bacterium | reverse complement strand
CTACCGGCACAACCAGAAGTTTGCGCGGAACATCACCTCTTGGTCGGGGTGGTGCCGTGGGGGCAATTCCGTTTGCTACGGTGGAAGGTAGTTATGTCGGTGCTCAATCTGTTCAAGCGTTTAATCGCAATCGTTGCCTTAATGGCAGTCAGCCCGTCGGTCTTTGGACAGGTGTATCACCCGTTCGCTGAACCGCTGGAATTCAATCCGGATTGGCAATTCTTTGCGCCTGTCGACACCGACTTGCTCATGGAACTGCCGAGCCGTAAGCGAGCCAACACAGGTTGGTTCGGAACATACGATCGACTGTACACCTGGGTTTCGCGCCCAGAAGTCGAACAATCGAAATCCGAGGGTGACTTCACTTGGGGCAACCGTTACGATCTCGGCTTCATGACCGACGACCGTTCGGGTTGGCTGTTTAGTATGAAGCACATCGGTGGTCCAGGCGCGTACGAAAACATCTATCAAGAACGCATCAATCGTGCCGACTTGGATGACACCGGCCCGCTTAACCCGACGCCCGTCATTCCGTTCATAGATCAAAACGATCCACAGTACGGAACACGCGTGTACATCCTCGGCGACAGCCTCAACGTGGCTGGTCTGTCGAACTTCGAAATCAACAAGACTTGGCGTCGCGAACCGTATCGTTACGGTGGCGTCATCGAACCGATGTTGGGTATGCGGTACACGACGTTCAAGGACTTTGCACTTAATCAGTCCTACAACCGTAGCGTCAACTTAATCTCAGCTCCCGGTACCGTATCAACCACAACAGACGTCGAAACGTTGATCTCCAACGAGACATCGATTCAGAACCGTATGGTCGGTGGACAACTCGGTTTCCGCTACTTCAACTACTACAAGCGCTGGACACTGTCTAGCGAATTACGAGCGTTCGGTATGCAGAACTTTCAAAGCCGTCAGTATCGTCAAAGAACCGAAACGACCGAGTACGACGGGCTAGGGTTGGATACCGACGTGGTCACAACTGACTACACCAGCGGGTCATCGGTCGTTAACAGCAGCAACAGTGAATTTGTGGTGGGCTTCGAAGCTCGTGCTGAAGCAGCTTACCAAATCACTAAGTACTTCAGCATCCGAGGCGGCATCGACGTGTTGGACTTCGCGAAAGGGATTTGGCGTGGAGCCAATCCCGGCTTTGGCGACGTCGACGAGCATAGCCAAGACGTTCAGATGGCGGGCTTCACGTTCGGTTTGACTCTGAACCGCTAAGCACTTCGACCGACTTCCACCGGTTTCCAACAACCCAGTTCGCACACCCGCGAACTGGGTTTTTTCTATTGGAAGTTGCTGGCGATCAGATGTGTCGCCAACCTCTTTTGTATTTTGGATGATGCCTGTGCGTTCATCCGTGGTCGAGCACTTCCCACAGCCATGCCACTTTGTTCGCCCACGAATCGATTCAGTTGTCATGTTACCAAACCGACGATCAGGGGGAACATTGTCCGCCGCTTAGACGGATCTGCGGATCCGCGGATCGCCGTGACTGTCACCATCGGCTGACGGAAACTCGTTAGAATGCTATGCATTATGAGTTTTGTCGATGAGGCGATTGCATGAACGATTCACACAGTTCGGGTAACAAAGTGTGTTTGAAATGTGGTCAAGGGTTGAGTGGCTTGGCTTCGCTCATGATGGTGACTCCGACATCTGGAGCTACCCTACTGTGCGCTCGCTGTGCGGCAGAGCAGCATGCGAATTCATTCGTGTCCCTGGAAGAAGCCGATCACTTTATCGAGGAAGCGACAAACCTCGTCGAGACTCTGGAGAAGTTCATCGAAAATTGCCCGGAAATGCCTGCTGTCCCCGAGGGCTTGGATACAGTTGCGATGACCCCTTTGTCCGTCTATCGAACGATGCAAATCCATCTCGCCGCATTCAAATCGCGGCGAATGGAAATGCTCACGGAAGTTGGTAGTCGCACGCGAGCTGAGTATGAGATAAAGAAAGCAATTGAGGCTGAAGATTACGAGCTCGCAGCCGAGCTGAAAAAGCGATACAGATTCTAAGGCGAATTCTCCCAATGCATGGAAGTACGAAGAAGAATGCTCGCGAGACAATATCTGCAGGAAAGGCTTCTACACCACTTCCGCCGGCGTTCGGATCGGTTCGAACACAAACTGATCATCACGGAAGTCGATCGAAACTGAACCCCCTTCAGCGATCGAACCCTTCAGCAACTCAGTCGCTAACGGGTTCTGGATCTCGCGCTGAATGACTCGCTTCAAAGGCCGCGCGCCAAACGCTGGGTCGTAACCCAACTCCGCAATGTGATCGACTGCGGCTTCGGTCACGTGCATGCGAATTTGGCTTTGCTCCAACTGCTTTTCCAATCGATGCAATTGCAAACGCACGATGTTATGTATTTGTTGACGCTGCAGCGGATGAAACACAATCGTGTCGTCGATGCGATTCAGAAACTCCGGCAAAAATCGCGCTTGCAAAGCGGTCTTCATGGCGTCTTGCAACTCTTCTTCATCCGCACCTTCGTCAGTCAGTTTCTGAATCACTTGACTGCCAACATTACTGGTCATTACCACCACCGTGTTTGTAAAGTTGACCGTACGACCGTGGCCATCGGTCAAGCGGCCATCGTCCAGCACCTGCAACAACACATTAAAAACATCGCTATGCGCTTTCTCGATTTCGTCTAGCAGCAACACGCTGTAAGGTCGACGACGAACGGCTTCGGTCAGTTTCCCGCCCTCTTCGTAACCGACATATCCCGGAGGCGCACCGATCAGTCTGCTGACCGTGTGTCGCTCCATGAACTCGCTCATGTCCAGCCGTACCATCGCCTGCTCGTCATCGAACATGACCTCCGCCAGGGCTTTGCACAGTTCGGTTTTGCCGACGCCCGTTGGCCCCAAAAACAGAAATGAACCGATTGGACGGTTCGGATCCTGCAACCCACTACGGCTCCGCCGTACCGCATTCGAGACCGCTTCAACCGCATCATGCTGTCCAATAACACGCGCATGCAAACGTTCTTCCATCACCAGCAACTTCGCACGCTCAGTCTCCAGCATGCGACTGACCGGAACGCCGGTCCACTGACTAACGACGTTGGCAATCTCGTCAGCCGTTACTTCTGTACGCAGCAGTTTTGACTTTTCAGTTTGAATCGGTTTGTGTTCTTCCTCCTCATGCTCAAGCTTGGTCGTTAACGATTGTCGTTGCTTGTCGAGTTCGAACAACTTTTGATAGTCCGATTCCGTTACTGCCTGGCCCGCCGATTGTTTCTCGCGAATCTGGGTTTCAAGAGCTTTAAAACTCTGTTCAACCTGATCGAGTTGTTTGCGCACCGATTGCACGTCACTCATACCAAGTTTTTCCGACTCCCACTGTTCACGGAGACTGGCCAGCTCGCGCTGCAGCTGTGTTATCTCACCGTTAATATCCTGCAGTTGATCGTCGGTCGATTCATCGTTCTCTTCGACCAGTTGACGCTGCGCCAACTCAAGTTGCCGGAGTCGACGTTGGACTTCGTCGATCTCAGCGGGCACACTTTCGCGCTCCATCGCCAAACGACTCGCCGCTTCATCCACTAAGTCGATGGCTTTGTCCGGCAAGAAACGATCCGCGATGTAGCGATTCGATAAATTCGCGGCCGCAACAAGCGCGGAATCGCGAATCTTGACACCATGATGTGATTCGTAGCGCGATTTGAGTCCTCGCAAAATTGAAATGGTACTTTCGACCGTAGGTTCGCCAACGTAAACCGGTTGGAAACGTCGCTCGAGCGCAGCGTCTTTTTCAATATGCTTGCGATATTCGTCGAGAGTCGTAGCACCGATGCATCGCAGTTGACCGCGAGCCAATTCGGGTTTGAGTAGATTTGCTGCATCGCTGCTACCTTCGGCTGCGCCCGCGCCGATGACTGTGTGCAGTTCATCGATGAAAAGTATCACGCTTCCATCCGCATCTTTCACTTCCCGCAAAACAGCTTTGAGACGCTCTTCGAAATCACCGCGGAACTTTGCGCCCGCAACCAAAGCTCCCATGTCGAGTGCGATGACGCGCTTGTTCTTCAAACTTTGCGGCACGTCACCTTCAACAATTCGCAGTGCCAGACCTTCAACGATCGCCGTCTTACCGACACCGGGTTCGCCGATTAGCACTGGGTTGTTCTTTGTACGACGCGAAAGAACCTGGATCACGCGTCGAATCTCATTGTCGCGCCCAATCACCGGATCCAGCTTGTTTAGCGAAGCCTGCTTGATCAGATCGATACCGTATTTTTCCAGCGCGTTGAACTTGCCTTCAGGGTTTTGATCCGTGACCCGCGCTGAACCCCGGAACGCTTGCAACGCTTTCAACACATCCGCTTCTTGGATGCCGTTCAGCTTCAGCAGATTCTGAGCTTTACCGTCCGAGCGCAACAGACCGAGGAACAAATGCTCCGTACTCACGAACTCGTCTTTCATCTCGTCCGCAATTTTCGCGGCGACATCGAGAGCTGCGCGAAGTGACGGATTGAGTTGAGGTTCGCGGCCACCACTTACTTTTGGCAGACGCTGGATTTCATTTCCAGCCAACGTTCGAAGCTGCTCGACACTCACACCCAACTTCTTCAACAGCGGAACCACGACGCCGTCGGATTGCTGCAACAAAGATTCCAGCAAATGCAGTGTATCCAAGTCGGGATTGCCCAGGGCGAGCGCGCGATTCTGCGCATCCGCCACAGACTCTTGAGCTTTAACAGTCAGTTTGTCGAATCGAAACGCCATGGTCTGC
>JBGSJB010000398.1:0-2143 GCA_041742175.1 Pirellulaceae bacterium | reverse complement strand
GGTATTGATCTGACGGCTGAATTGACTTTCTAAGTCGCATCGAACATCACAATTACGGCTTTGGAATTCGATTCAGTGTGTAGTAAGCATCCGCATGCAACAGCGGTTGCTTGTCCACTGCATCGCGGACGCCGTGCGCAGTCAGTTCGTGAACGAACAATTCGCGCAGTCCATCAACTTGCAAAGTCACTCGCAAGCCATCTTCTGAAACCGTTGCAGACTTAATCAGCAGATTCTTCAGTTGAATCTCGTCGCTTCCGTAGGTGCTGTGAAACAGGTACGTGTAACTGCGCATGCGATAAGACTCGGGTAGGCTAGCGGTCGCACGATCCACTGGCTTCGTGAACAGCAATTCAAAGCAGCTCGGTCGAGCTCGCATTTCTTGGATTTCGAAAGGTGTTTTGCCAGTCCATATCAAGCGCTGCAATCCATGCGAAGCGGTTCCAAGGCTGCTCCAGCCGCGATTGGTTAAGCCAACGAACATGCTACCGTCAGTGCCCTGCGCGAGTCGCAAAACGGCTGATGCAAATCCACTTCGGAACGGAAAACAAGCACCTTGATACTCACCCTCGATCCGCTCGAGAAACACTCGTTGCATCGCGGCTTGCGTAAATTCTCCGATAAACAACTGGCCATGAAACGGGCCGAATTTTCCGTTGCTCGCATCCAGCACGATGTCGGTCGTTGACTGCCCCATTTTTTTGTACGGAAACCAAACCGCCGGCGGCTTCAACTCCGGAAATTTCTTCATCGCATCAGCTAGCGGCAAGCCATTGGGAACTTCTTTGACATCGCTGATTGTCGATCCAGGCAAATTCATCGAAGCCAAAGCCTCTGCATGATGATAGAAAACTCCTGGCCGCAAGTAATGTAGCGAGTTCGTGGCGACCCAGTTGCCTTGTTGGTCCGTGTAGAACATATCGCCCGCCAAGTTCGCTCCCAGTCCGCTGGGCGAACGCATCCCTGCTGCGACTGGCACTAAACTTCCATCGGGTTTGACCTGCATACCCCAACCGCGCCATCGACCTTGCTTGTAGCCGAAGGGTGCGTTCGGCACGACGCGATCGAGTTGCGAACCTGCGAGCCCCATACCGATGTTCAGCGTGATCCAAAGATTGCCCGCGCTGTCCGCCTTTGGGCCATAAGCGTACTCGTGATAATGTCCCGTAACTCCCCAACCCTTGGCAACCGTTCGATACTCGTCGGCAATTCGATCACCATCGGTATCACGCATCGCTGTCAATTCGCTACGCTGCGCGCTGTAGAACTCGTCACCTACTTCCAATAGTCCCAGCGGTTCGTGCAACGCACTTGCAAAGCGATGAAACTGCACATTCTTCGGCGGATCGTCGTAGACGCCATCCAAGATCCAGACTTCACCCTTGCGAATCGCCACCGCGATACTTGTTTCATCTAGCACCGCGATGCCACTTACTTCCAATGCCAAATCGTCCGGCAGCGGAGTCCAATTCTCTGCACGTGAATTGACGCTCGACTTTGCAACGACAACTGAGACTATTCGATAGTAGTCGTTCTCGTCTGCACAGAGGATTGCGAAGTCAGGAAGAGCGAGCACGCCGAACAAGGCTACGACACAACAATAAACATTTCGCATCAGCAGAGTCACCATTGGTACTGCAGCTCCACTGTCAGTGCACTCTCAAGCTCGATCGGCACCAGCCATTCGTCGCGTCCCGAGCTGCTTCGAAGTGTGCCTTGTCGATCGTTTAGAGTGGTCGTTAAACCGGCTTCGTTCTTGATAGATCGATCAGAAACTCGAGTAAGCCGCTTACCCATTGCGGCGAGTATCACCATGCGTTTCGTGTCACTGTTTTCCGATACATTTCGTAATGTCAGCGAACGTTGCAATCCATACACGCCATCGATTTCTTTGGGTCCAATCCGATCTTCAATGTCAACATCGTTGAATCGATACAAGAAGGTTGGAACACCAGCAGCGTCTAAACGATAGCCTGTAAAGTTGTAATTGTCGGTGCCTTCACTGCTCAGTTGCTGTGGCCAAGCTCGCGTCATGTCGTTGAGCTCAGCGATCGCAACCGCTTCCGCAAACAACGTCACGTCATTGCTGAGCGGTTCCGCTGGCGGTGCGGATCGCACGAACCAAGTCCCCTGTGCGTCCAAG
>JBGSJB010000397.1:0-4202 GCA_041742175.1 Pirellulaceae bacterium | reverse complement strand
ATCCGCTTCGGCTCAGCAGCGAACCACGCAAGGTGCCGCAGTGGGCGGTGCAGCGGGTGCGATCATTGGCGGCATTATCGGACATCAAAACGATGAAGTGCCCGAAGGCGCTTTAATCGGTGGTGCCGTTGGTGCGATCGCCGGTGGTTTGCTCGGTCGCAACCAAGACAACATGGCTCGCGAGCGCTATGCCCAACAGCAAGCGTACAACCAACGCGTTTACGTGCAGCAGCAAGCGGTTGTGCAACCCGGAATTTCCACTAACGATGTGGTTTCAATGTCGCGCAGCGGCTTGAGCGAATCGTTGATCATCAGCCAAATCAATACCAAAGGCGTTCAGCGCCGCTTGGAAGTCTCCGAGATTATCTCGCTGCATCAGCAGGGCGTCAGCGATTACGTCATCAACGCATTGCAGTCCGCTCCGCTGGCCACGCAAATCGCTCACTACGCCACGCCCGTCTCGCAGCCTTCGACGGTTATCGTTCGCGAACAACCAGTGATCTACAGCACGCCGGTCGTTGAAACCTACTATCGACCCGTGCCTGTCTACCATGGCCACTATCATCATTATTACGGACCTCGCGGTCGGTTCTAAGCGTTCGGTGCAAGCAGTAGTTCTTTGATCAGCTCCTCTGGGATTCCGATCGGTAGCACGGTTAGGTCCCCGAGGAAGTTCGAAGCTCCTGAAAAGTCCATTGCCGGTTTGCGAGCTACGAAGGTTAAGGTCGCATCGGCTTTGAATGTTCGCTGACTGGCTTCACCCGTTGTCGCGTTCCAACCCGTTGGAATATCAATGGCAATGCGGTGAGCGGACGATCGATTTGCGAGTGCTATCCACATGCTCAGCGGTTCTTCCGGTTCGCCGGTCGCACCCGTCCCAAGCATCGCGTCGATCACAACTTTGGTGGAAGCGAGCCATGACTGTAGTTGCGCGAATTGCGCACGTTCCAGTTCCTGCTTTTCTTGATGTTCAGCGCTTTCAGCCGTTGCATCGCCGCGATTCCACAGCAGCACTTCCTTCCCGCCGCCAGCGAGCAGGATGTCAAGGTTGGCTCGCGCGTCAGATGACAGCTTGTCGATTGGACCAAGCACTGCGATTCGGCAACTCCAACCGAGTACCCGAAGGTGCCTCGCGATGGCAACACCATCACCGCCATTGTTTCCGCGACCACACAACACGACAGCATCGCAACTACTGGTAAAACGCTGAACGAGCCACTGTGCGCAACCAATCGCAGCGTTCTCCATCAGCACCAGCGAACTCATCCGATAGCGCTCGACTGCAATGCGATCCACTTCGCGAATTTGCGCGACCGAAAACGTACGCTGTTGCAACTGATTCCAGACTGTACTTACAGGAGTCATCGGTTTATCATCGAACTGGTAATGGACCTGTTTCACAAACCCTTTCGCAACTCGACCAGTATATGCCACTCTACGAATATCAATGCAACGAATGTCAGGCCGAATCCGAAGTGTTGGTTCGCGGAAGCGAGCAACCCGAGTGCCCAGCTTGCGGATCGAAGAAGATGGAAAAGCTGCTCAGCGTCAGCGCTGCGCCCGCCATCGGCGGTGCGAGCTTACCCGTTGCCTCTTCCTCGCCTCAAACCTGCGGCCGTCCCCAATGCGGCTCCGGTTGCATGTTTGAGTAGATCGCGACTACGCGTTCTTCAAATCTGCGAGAGCGGTTCGCTCAGGGCGTTGTTTGTAAAACTCGTCCAGCGGGTAGCAACCGCTAACCATGCCGTTGCGCGGCGCAGTTGTGCAATCACTGAAAGTGCGGCATACGAGCTTGCGTTCAGGTTGCTTGCCAGCCAGCGAATCCGCTGGCATGCCTGGATAGGACAGGACCATGCGACCGAGTCCAACGATGTCGACCATGCCTTCGCGCACCGCGGCTTGCGCGACCAGCGGCAAGTAATCTTGCAAGTATGTGTATCCGGTTCCAACTAATGGTAAGTCGGGCAGTTGACGCTAGATCTCAGCCACAGTTTGAATCTGACGAGCGACACCGACTAACGGATCTTCGGGCGGTTGATAGCCATCGCTTGGCGGAAAGATGGCTGGCCGTTGAATGTGTGGATTGTAATACGGGCTGCCGCACGAAAGATTTACAGCGATCACGCCGAGATCGCGCAACCATCGCAACAACTCCAGCGGTTCCGTCAAATCGATCTGCATCGGATCACGATCGCAGTTCCCGAAACCATATAGATAAGGTTGACTTGCGGGCCATGCCATCGGGCTGCCAACGTCCGTCGATTGTTGATAGGGCAGCATGTCGAAGATGCTCAGCCGAACACCGACCATCAGCCCGGCGCATTCACTTTTAATGCGCTCAATCACCGTTCGCAGAATTCGCGTGCGGCCTGCCAAGTCGCCACCAAATTTGCCGGGCCGAACTCGAGCACTCAAAAATTCATGCAACAGATAACCATGACACGCTTTCACATCCACGAACTCAAAGCCAACTCGCTGTGCTAGTTTCGCAGCGTCGACATAGCGATCGATCAAGCGTTCCAGATCGTCGTCGGTCCAAACTACGGAGTCGTTGGTGGGATCGATCTTGAACTTTGCGTCCAGCAGCGGATGGTGGTACGCGATCCGAGGCTCCCATTTCTTGTGATCGTTTGGTTTGCAGAAACGACCAGAATGCGTCAACTGTAAACCGACCAGCAAATCGTCAGTGTCGAAGCCCTGTTCGCGGTGCGCCTCTTCTAAAGTTACCAACAATTTGCGCAGGCCAGCTTCGTTCGCTTCGAGTGCGAGCGTTTGGTTGGGATTGGCGCGACCATCGGGTTGCACGGCAGCCGCTTCGCCACCCCAAATCAACTTCGCTCCACTCTCACCAAAACGTTGCCAACGACGCACGGTCAACTCAGTTGGCGATCCATCCGTGTTCGCATCCCAGCCCTCCATCGGATGAATGCACCAGCGATTGCCCACGGTTTTGGTACCGAGTTGAATCGGTGCGGCTAACGGTGAACTCTCCGCGGCGGATAGCAAATGGTCATCGCAGGGCAGAGAAATTCCTAACTCGGATAACCGTTCACGAAATCTCGCAACCGTTTTTAGCTGAGCGACCTTCACGTACTTGGGTGATTTAGTATCCGCCATGGTATGCACTAGGTTTCTTGTTCAAGAGTCAGGTTTACATGAGAGAGTCGAAAAGTGCGGCGTGAGCCATCCGAATAGAACTCAACGGTTACAGCTCGCTTCGGTCCATTACCGCTAGCCTCCGTGATGCGACCGCTTCCGAACTGCGGATGAGTAACCACGCAATTCGGCTTGAAAGCTGCCCAATTGCGTAATCCGTTCATGGCATCGCCAAAGTTGTCGGCGATTTGGGAACCAAGCTTAACTCGCTTGCCGAGTTTTGCCAGCCGATTCTTCAACTCTTCGGCGGGCAATTGGCACGCATCATCGAAGTCGATCGAACCTTCGGCGAACTCATCGGTGCCGTCGAGCTGGCTGAACTCCTCTTGGCTGAAAGCATCATCCCCGAAGCCGGAACCACCGTGATAATACTCTTCAAGATTCTCGGTATGGTCGATCACGGACATTTCGCCGCGCGGCAGCTCCATCAGAAACGAACTTGGAACGCCCGTACCTTGATTGCCGAATCCGCGACTCTTCGCGCAGCTCAACTGCAGATAATCCTTGGCGCGAGTTATGCCAACGAACAGCAATCGTCGCTCCTCTTCAATCGCGGCTGGGTCGTCTTTGGTTCTCGCATGAGGAAGAATGTTCTCTTCCACAGCGATCACAAACACGATCGGAAACTCAAGTCCCTTAGCAGCGTGCAGGGTCATCACCGTTACCATGTCGCTATCAGTTTTTAAACGATCGGTATCGGCTTGCAGCGCGGCATATTCCAGGAACACTTCCAGTGCCGGTCGATCGTCGTCCGTGTTCTGGTCAACTTCATGCGCATCAGCCAGCAACTCATCCAAGTTCGTAACCAACTCCTGCGCATCCGATTCGCTCGCGGCCGATTTCGTCAAGAATTCGCGATATTGGGTCAGTTCGAATGTCGACTGTATGAGTTCCAGCAATGAACCGCGTGAATCGGCGCAGAGTTGATCGTAGATCTTCAAGAAGGCGGCGATCGCCGAACTCGCGCGTTTGGTAAAGCTGTTCGATTGCACCGCCATGCGGCACGCGTCCAGCATCGAGACTCGGCGGCGAGTTGCCATTTCAGC
>JBGSJB010000396.1:0-3506 GCA_041742175.1 Pirellulaceae bacterium | reverse complement strand
CAGTGGCGCGAAAGCATGATCGACTGGACTCTGGGCTGCCAGTACTTTCATGTTGTCTTCACCTTGCCGCATACACTCAACCCACTGATCTATGCTAGTGCGAAATTGGCTATGACAAGAAAGCATCAAGCGAAAGACTTCGATTGAAATGAGGGAAATCTCGAAATGTATGCCTCCCCTTCTCCTCAGTACTCTGAGGAGAAGGGGTCGGGGGATGAGGAGCTTGAGTACTGAATCGAGTGGAGACTAAAGCCATGAAACCAATAGCTCAATTCAGTGCAATGGCGCCGAAAGCATACGTGTACTGCGAATTACAAGTAAGCGAGATGAGACGATACAAGTTGAGTTCCAGTTCAGATCAACCGAAAAAGTCTTACCATCTCTGGGCCCCTCATCCCCCGACCCCTTCTCCCCGAGTACGGGGCGAAGGGGAGAAGCGAGCGTTCCTAAGTGCTCAACGATTGAAAGATAATTTATTGTTGCTTCAATTTCAAAACTACGTGCAAGGCAATGTGATCAGTGACGCGCGCATCATCGACTACGACGGCCAGCATGTGACCATTCGCTTCAAGGACTACAAGGCTGGTGATGTCAAAACATTCAAATTGGAACGCGGAGAGTTCGTCAGGCGTTTCGCGATGCACATCCAGCCACGAGGCGCGAAGCGTTTGCGTTACGCGGGACTGTTCACTGCCCGCGGACGCGAAGCGTGTTTGGCTCACTGCAGTAAGTTGATTACTCAGAATCAACTTGAGGATGTCACGACTACAACACCAGCGATCGCTCCCGCGGCGACATCGTCCGACGATGAGCAGGACCCAGCCAGCGATGACTTTGAAGAGACTGAAGTGCCGCGGGCGGCTGGTTGTTGTCGCACGTGCCAAGGTGAGTTGGAGTTGCTCGGAAGGCTGAAGGGTACTGAGACGAAGGCGATGCAGAGTCTCGCGCAGGCGATTGTGTTTCGCATGCTCTCGTTCTTCACCGAAGTAGCCGAAGTTGGTTACGCCGAAATCATGTATCAACTGCGCATCGCGTGGCTCACACCTAAACGATTGCCACAACCAATTCGTGATTTGTTCATCGATAGGGTTCGGCTCACCTCTATTGAATGCGGAGTACTTGAAGCGTTTATCGATGAAGAGCTGCACAAACGGAAGCACACCAGCGGCATTCCACCACCCTCAACCTCTCTTTTTTCCCTCGCCCCTGTACTCAGGGGAGAGGGTCAGGGTGAGGGGCTTACAGAACTGGAGCTCAACCATGTTGCTTAGCTCCAACACATCTCCACAAGGAAAAACGAGATGCACTAACAAGCGTCGCTCTCGCTGCTTGTATCAGCGGCCAATTTGCAGTCCAAAACCGTTCTTTCGACTCGATTCAACCAGCACACAACTGCACTCTCGCGCGAACAATCGCGACATCAACTGGGCTCGTGGTCATTAGTGACCTTCAAATAGCCCATTAAACCTCTAAGCCAATCGCATACCGTAACAACCAACTGCATGGAAACTATTCTTCCACTTCCCCAGTACTCGGCTCCGTTACTGTTCTTTTCAAGCATGCTTTCAATTCAGTTATGACGTCGGCATCATTAACGCTCTCGCGAACGCCCGCTAGTTGACACGCTTGGACAACAGGCCTTTCTGGCAAAAGCAGAAACAAATTTCCTTCAGATAATTGGAACAGATTATCGCCAATAACGATCCTTCCGTCTACTCGATTCCATGCTAATTCGGCGGAAGAAACGCCAGTTGGGAGTTGCCACGTTGCCCTTACTTTTGAAACTTGCCGACCATTCCCGATTTCAACCGCACCGAAATTCTCCGACTCGGGCAGCAGGAAGAATACGGCGAGAAGCAATCTTTCTCTTCCTGTTCTAGCTTCTGCCCCGTACAGAAGTTCGTATTGGAATACGCCGTCAGCCGATACCCCACTTTCATTACGCGTAACAATATATCTCCCTACTTGTCCATCGCCACATCCTGCAACAACAACCGCTGTGAAGGACATAATCCATCGTAATAACGTAGAGCGAGGCATAAAATCTTTGATCATAGTCATTACTTGCATGTTCCACCGCATTCACATTGCGTTTTCGCATCTATTGAAACTGCTCCAACAGTTGCCTTGGATGAATACCAAGGAAGACCATACGCTGGATGCGAGTATGTGGAATAGTTAGGATCCATTAATTCTCTTACGCCTCCAGCGGTTACGATAACTTCGAAGTCGGGAAAGTGAGTGTGATGCAAAGAGTAGACCACATCGACCTTGTCTTTGCCCGCAACGAACTTGATCTCACCTCCCATTCGAATACTAGGCGACGGAAGGAATGGATAGCCAGCTTCCAATATTCCAGACCAGTAGGACTGGCAGGGCTTACGAATACCTACACCATCATTCGCGTGTACGGTAACGCTCGCAGACTGAAACTCCACAATCTTACCCGGCGCCCATTCCGTGCCACGTCTACTTCCAGAACTACTGAATGATCGAGATGGTGGCGACTTGCCTACGTCGCATGAATCTATAGAAACTGTGAGCGCGATCTTAGAGCTTCCTGCTTGCCCCGCCATACGCTTATTGGTGTTTACATAGAATCCGAGAAAATTCATCCACGGTGGGTTCTCGGGTATCCATCCATCGCCATCGGGGTCGTGGAGGTTCGAGATGAATGCATTAAACTGCACCTCGATTAGCTTAAGCCCCGACGGGTCAACTGATCTAAGCGCCATGCTTCGAACAAACTCGTATGAGTTCACTCCACCGCGATACCCGATAGGATCTCTGGACGCGAACCGCCCTAACTGGCTGTCGTACATTCTAGCTCGATAGTGGTACATGGCAAGCGTCTGATCCCACTCGCGGCCAGTGTACAAATAGCGATTGTCAACGGACCCAACCGGCAGCAACGTACCTGACGCATTGGTGATCGTCGGCAATCCGTAAGCGGTGTAAGCATAGCGCTCGATGACTGCAGCAGATGCATTGGTTAAGGCAACAACTGAGTATTGCTGGTTGCGATGATAGTAAAGCGACTCCGAGCCGCTTGGCTTGAATCGCAACACCGGCTCGTCAATGTAGCTGGCGTAGATGTAACGATAAGTCGGTGACGACGCTGCGCTACAACAAATGAGCTGAACTTTGACGCGTCTGCTACAATAGTCAATTAGCGAAACCACGAATCTCATCAACCTCATCAACCTCATCGACTTTGTCCTCATGTTTAGAATCGCCCTGAAAATGCTTTTTGGAGACCGGGCGAAATATATCGGGCTCATCTTTGGGATTGCATTCTCGACGCTACTGATCAATCAACAGTGCGGTATCTTTGTGGGACTGATTTCACGCTCGGGGAGCCTGATTGACGATACGCCGGAAGCGTCGATTTGGGTGATGGATCCAGGAGTGAAGAATCTGGACACGATCTTTCCGCTGCGCGACACCGAATTGGCTCGTGTCCGCGGAGTGCCTGGAGTCAAATGGGCGGTGCCTTACTTCAAAGC
>JBGSJB010000395.1:0-3307 GCA_041742175.1 Pirellulaceae bacterium | reverse complement strand
AACTTGGTAGCGCTCAGTTCGCGATTCGCCGACCAAGTTGTTTGCATCTCCTACAACGTCGACTACATCGGCCTAAAGTCGAAACCAGTTGAAAGTTACCTGCCCAAAGTCGGCGGTTTCCTCGCAAAGCAAAAATCATTTAACGTGATTAACCTGATCAGCTCCGAAGCTGATTCAGATGTGTTTGAGAAGCTGGAAATCGCCTCGATTCCAGTGATCATGCTCTTCGATCGCGATGGCAAGCTGATCAAGAAGTTCACCGAAGCAAATAGCGGCGAAGATGGACTCAGCTACGAATCCGATATCATTCCCGCCGTCGAAACTGCACTGAAATAAATAATCCAAACGCCATCCGCGCGACTAGCGATCGTCCGCAAACTTTTCATTGTCGTGACATTTTTCGTCGCGATTATTGTCACGCTCGCGCCGATCTCTGTCACGACCCGGCTCGCGTCCTCGCCCAGGTGAACCCGGTGGCGGAAATGGAAATCGCTCAAACACAAAGGGATCACCCTTAAGCGCCTCCAATTTCGAACGCTGCTCTTCACTCAACATATCCGCAATCGCCGAGTCTACTTTCTTCTGTATCTTCTCCCACGAACGCATACGATCTTCGCGACCTTCATTTTCTTTCGCAGCTTCGTCGATCAACCTGCGCTCCAGCACTTCCTTCTTCGCTACCATTTCCATCCGTCGCAGTTCGTCCAGGCCGATTTTTTCAGCAACAACTTTGTTAAGAACCGCCGGTGATTTGTGGAGTTGGACATACAGTCCGATAAGTCGATCCCGCTTTGCGTTGAAGTCGGTCAGCGTCTTCCACATATCGCGGTCCGCCTCGGCCATGACTTTCACAAATTCGGCTTTTAGTTCCTCTTCCGTAATCTTGCGATGCTTCAGTTGCTCGTAAAGTTTGTCAGCGTTACTACGCGATTTCGATAGGACTTCACGAGCCACTTTCGCTCCGGCGTCGTCTAGTCCAATCTCTTCGCGAACCGACTTCTGATATAGCAGAAACCCAAACTCTTGAGCACCTCGACTTCGGCACTCGTTGAGCGTTCGAAAGAAGATCTCACGCGTTTCTCGATCAGAACGAGCTTCCTTCGCTTCCTGAGGACGCGCTTCCTCAGACTTCTCTTGCAGGTTTGCTGACTTGGCAGACTCATCCTGTGCGTATGCAAACGCTCCACAGAAAAGGATGACAATCGATAGAGCCAATCGCGAAAGCATTTACTTCCCCCGGTCAAGCAGGCCAAGCTCGCTCAGCCTGCTCTATTCGGAATCAACAAAACAAAAACTTAGTTATCACTGGATGGTCGACCCCGACCACCGCCGGGCGCGCCGCCGCGCCCACCGAAGCCACCAAAACCGCCTTCAGGGAAAGTAAACTTCTCACCCTTCAACGCTTCCACAGCTTTCTTTTGGTCAGCAGTCAACTTCTCATCGATCGCCGCATCCGATTTCTTTCGCATTTCGGCCATCATCTCAGTCATCTTTTCGCGATCAGGTGGGCCACCGCCTTGGAATGCTTCACGCATCTTAGCACGACCTTCCTCGGACGACTTTGCAACCGCTTCACCAAGCGCCTTGACATCGCTTTCACTCAGCCCAACTTCCTTCGCAATCAAATCATTCATGACCGCGGAGTTGCCTTGCTGTTGAAGAAGCAAACCCATTAAACGCTTCTGACCCGCCGGATCAACCGCTTCTTCTAACAAGTCCTGAGCCTTCGTATTCATATCCTTCATAACTTTGGTGCGTTCTTCCTCATTAGCGTCACGCAAGTTACCCATATTGGCAAACGCGTCACGCTGAGCTTTTTGAACCGCTTCGTACGCTTCGTCGGATACCTTCACTTCTTTGCGGACTTCTTCCATGCGCAGGAGGCCGAGCAATTGCATCGCACCGCCACCTCCCATGCCCATGCCACGACCCATGCCACCCCCAAAACCGCCGGGTCCTCCCGGACCGCCACCCCCGCCGCGTTGTCCACGCCCAGGGCGCTGACCAGGTTCATCTTGAGCAATCGCTGTCGCGGAAATCAGGCACAAGGCCATGATCAGCGACAACACACCTGAAAATCTCTTCATGGGGGTACTCCTTAAGGAATCGCTAGATCGATTTGGCCGTTCCAAGTGACGAGCGAAGGAACCGGCACCGTATTTCGCACCTAAGTTGACTGGAAAATCGCAAGACTCCAATTACTTAGCTTTCACCCAGTATTAAAACCACAGCTTCTCGAAAAAGTTTCGCGTGCGCGCATCATAAAGACCAATCACCTGCAAATGCAGTTAAAT
Source organism: Pirellulaceae bacterium (assembly GCA_041742175.1). Classification (GTDB taxonomy): domain Bacteria; phylum Planctomycetota; class Planctomycetia; order Pirellulales; family Pirellulaceae; genus Aureliella. Next base: position 1,013 of record JBGSJB010000395.1, on the reverse strand, counting down.
TGGCCATTCCACTAAGTCTGCCAACCTCAAAGCCTCTGGCGTCCTCGGCTTGCAGACGAGCCATTAACCTCAAACTACCCGCAGCAACCTACCAATCCGCGCGGGGCTGGAATGCTGTAGAATCTATCATTTTGACGTTCTAGTTGCATTTACTTTCTCACTTTTAAGCAAATTTCCGACCAAAGCCCCGCCATGGATCATCACCCAAGCCTGGCCGAATCAACGCGACTCTCAAACGAGCCGACGCGACGACTCTCCGATCCGGTGGAAGGTCTGCCGGGCGTCGGAACGTTGCGAGCCCGCCTGCTGCAGCGACTGGATGTTCGTCGAGCTATGGATCTGCTGTTCTTTTTCCCACGCAGCTACGAAGAAGTTGCGCAGCTGCAACGAGTGGGGGATTTCGAAGAGAATATTCGCGTCAGCTTTATCGGAACCGTCCAAGAAATCGACGAACGCATCTCGCAAAGCGGCAAGCACATGCTCGGCGCAGTCGTCGCTGCTGAGGGCGGCGGATTCGTCCGATTAATGTGGTTCAACCAGCCGTTTCGAAAGAACGATGTGCGCCCAGGAGTTCGTTTGGTCGCAACCGGAGTGCTGAAGTCGACGGTGCTGAATTGGGAAATGATGCAGCCGCAAATCGTTTCTCTCGGACCCAACGAAGTTCCACCCGAACAAAAACCTTTGCCCATCTACGCGCTGACCGACGGTCTCAAGCAGCCGATGATTCGCGAAATGCTGCAGCAAAACGTCCCCTTACTTTTACCGCTTGTCGACGAAGTTCTTCCCGATCCGCTTCGCAGCCGACTGGAAGTTCCCACACTTGCAGAAGCGCTGCACGACATTCACTTACCGTCTGATCTCGAAGCGGTCAAACGAGCGCAACGAAGATTCAAGCTTCAAGAATTGCTCGTACTGCAACTTGCCATCGGGCTCCAGCGCCGCGATCGCGAGAAAGTCGCCAAAGCTCCCGTCTGCGAAGCGACTGGAAAGATCCATGCACGTATTCTCAACCG
>JBGSJB010000394.1:0-20188 GCA_041742175.1 Pirellulaceae bacterium | reverse complement strand
CGCCCCAGTATTTTTGGAACGCGGGTTCGACAGGCAGTAGCGAACTGGTTGCTTTGAGAGCGACTGAGATTGGTGACGAAGCGCTGAAGAAGATGGTTGGTCGCGCGGCTGCGTACGGCGACTTGGATAACGATGGCGATGTGGACATCGTGCTGGTAGGCAATGGGGGACCAGCTCGAGTGCTTCGCAACGATCAGAAGCTTGAGAACAACTGGCTGCGGCTGAAACTGGAAGGCACCGGCAAGTCGAATCGCGATGCGGCGGGGGCGCTTGTGACGGTTAAAGCCGGCGGCGTTACTCATCGCCGATACGTTACTGCAGCGCGAAGTTATCTAAGTCAATGCGAACTGCCGCTAACAATCGGACTTGGTAAGGTGACTGCGATTGACGAAGTTTCGATACGGTGGCCAGACGGTCAGACGGAGTCCGTGTCCGAATTGGAAATCAATCGCGAGCATCTATTGCGGCAGGGTGCGCTCAAGTAAGGCGGCAAGTGCAACGCGTGTGTTGTCGATAAATTTCAAGCCTGTTCGTTTACCGCACCGTCGAAACGCTATTTGAGCCTTCAAATTCTGATACTTACCTTGGATTTCAGGCAAGAAGAATTCAAGCGTCCGCAGGTCAGAAGACTGGCAGTGTGAAGTCGGTACGTCAAGGATCTGCTGGACGAACTTTGAAAGACTAATTTTCAATGGCTGGAATCGGCTAGTGCCTTGTGCTCATTAGAGACTGAAAGGCTCAGGCGGCTAACGGTCTCTTAATCTATTTAGCGGTTTTGGGGGAAGTGGCTACTGATGGTTTGTATAGCTTGCGGCCAAGCGTTGGATGAAATGCGGTCCAAACGCTGTCGGAGTTGCGATCCGAATCGATCAGCTCGGTGGCTGCGTTGACTTTGGCATCCATGTCATCCAAGTAGTGAAGCACAATCGCTTCTATGGTCATAGGTACTTTTGGGCTGCCGTGATCGAGTTGACCGTGATGGCTGACAATCATGTGTTGCAACCGCAGTATCAACTGCGGTGGAATCGGCTGATCAGTTGTAGCTGCGATGCGTCTCGCGCGCACTTCCAACTCAACAGCCCCCTGCACCAAGTGACCGAGCAATTGCCCCGCGTCGCTGTAAGTCAGTTCGCCATCGAAACTCAGCTCATCCAATTTGCCAAGGTCGTGCAGGAACACGCCAGCGAGTAGCAGGTCGCGGTCCAGTTGCGGATAATGAGGCGCGACGGCGTCTGCGATGCGGACTAGATCTAAAACATGCCGCAGCAATCCGCCTTCATAGGCGTGATGTGTTTTCACGCCAGCAGGTGCGCGGCGGAGTTTATCGATAATCGTATCGTCCGAGAAGTAATCGACCATCAATCGAACGAGATTGGGATTGCCGAGCGTCGTCAAACGCTCTTGTAGTTCTTGGAACCACTGATCGATCTGCCCCGGGTTGCTGGTCGCAAAATCTTCCAAGTTCACTTTGCCAACAGGGACGACTTGAAAATCCTGCACGATCAACTGCAACATGCCGTTGTGTAACTGCGTACCACCGACGACTCGCAAGAAATCGCCTTTTGAAAACGTTTCGTACAGCGATTGCCCCGCGTTCCAGCGCAAGCCGCTGATCTGTCCGGTGCGATCCATCAGTTGCAGCAGCAAGTAGTCCGCACCTTGCCGGTTCGCGCGGACTTGTTTGTCGACAACACGATAAATTTCGTCGACTTGATCGCGAGCTTGAAGGTTGGAGATAAACTGTCGTTGCATGAACAAAATCCGCAGACCGAGTTGAGTGATACCATGCCTTCGAGCCTATGGAGAACGACCATGTGGCTTGGCAATATTCGACAGATTGTAGCGGACACGGAGTCGGCGAGTAGGACGAGCGAATTTGATGGTTAGAACGGTGTGTCGAATATCTGATGAGAGCAGGTCGCCTCTAAGCCGCGTTAGCGGTCGGGAACTTCTTTTAGCAGTTTTTCAAGATCGGCGATGTTGACGGGTTTGACGAGGTGACCGTCGCAGCCTGCAGCATGCGATTGCAACCGATCGCTTTCTTGCCCCCAACCGGTTAACGCGATAATAGTCATACGCGAATCGAAGTTCATTTCGCGAATGCGGCGCGTGGCATCCAACCCACTCAGGCCAGGTAGACCGATGTCCATCAGTATGATCTCAGGTTGAAAGGCTTGAGCCTTCTCGACCGCTTCCAATCCATCGTGTGACGTTTCAACTTCGCTGCCCATAATCTGTAGCATCATCGCCATTAGCTTGGCTCCGTCGCGATTGTCGTCGACAACCAGTACCCGACGGCGGATGCGAGCGGTTGACTTCGCTTCATCGTTCCATGGCGATGCGGCAATGGAGGGTTCGGACAATGGCAAGCGAACTGTAAACGTGCTCCCTTGATTCTCGATACTCTCTGCGGTGACGGTGCCGCCATGCATTTCAACGAGTCCCTTGACCAGGGCCAATCCGATACCGAGTCCACCGCTGCTGCGATCGACGCTGCGGTCAACTTGATTGAACATATCGAAGATCAGCGGAAGCGCGTCACTCGGGATACCGATGCCCGTATCGCGCACCGCTATTTCAACTGAGTCACTAGCGCGCTGCGCGGAAAGCCAAATCTGACCGCCGCGTTCCATGTACTTCGACGCATTCGTGAGCAGATTCGAGAAGACCTGAGCGAGGCGCGTTAAATCAGCGTTCAGCTCGATTGGGTCCTCAGGCAATTCAACTGACAATTTGTGATCATGCTCTTTAATTGTCGGCAAGGAAGCTTCGACAGCATTTTCGACGATGTCGGCCAGCTTGATGCGACTGAGCCGCAATTCCATTTTGTTGCGAGTGATGCGAGACACGTCCAGTAAGTCATCAATGAGTCGCACCATATGCGCGAGTTGGCGCTCCATTACAGCTTGAGCATCCGCGATGATGGCTCCGTCGCCGTCGGCCAGTCGCATTACTTGTAAGCCGGTGCGAATCGGAGCGAGCGGATTGCGAAGTTTATGTGTGAGCAGCGCGATGAAGTCATCTTTCTTGCGATCCGCATCGCGCAGTGCTTCTTCAGCCGCTTTGCGTTCCGTCACGTCTCGAGTCGTACCCGCGACGGCTTCGACGTTGCCGAACGTATCGAAGATGGGCACAAATATGTATTCGTAGACACGGCGTCCAAACGTGCCATGAAACGGCACTTCGCCCCGAATCGCTTTGCCAGTTGTCTTGACCTCTTCGATCTCGCGATCGTGCATCTCTGCATGCCAGGGTTCGTAACCGAGTTCCAAGCAGGTTTTGCCGATCGCATCATTCCAGGTTCTTCCCCACATCTGCAGCAGCACTTCGTTGGCGTAGACAAACCGATGCGAGAGATCGAACACGTAAGCCAAGTCGGGCGTGTTCGAAAGTATCGTTTCGTAAAGCCGCGTGCGTCGACCGCTTTCGTCGGTAAGTCGCGCTAGTTCCTCTTCGGCTTTGACACGGTCCGTGATATCGATGATCACACCAGGGAATCGTACGCGACCGTCCGCTTCACGAATCGCCTGCCCGCGCGCGGTCACCCACCGCCAGCCACCTTCACTTTGCGAGACGCGGTAACTCGCTTCAATACGCTCACCGGACTTGATCGCGTGACTTATCACCTCCATCACGCGGTCGCGGTCGTCAGGGTGCAATGACGAAACGATCTGGCGCAGCTGTCCGCCGGACACATCGCTGCGGTTGAGTGAGAACAACTTAGCGAAACTGGTGTCCCCAAAGAATTTGTCTGCCGTTACGTCCCAACTCCAAGTGCCGATCGCGCCCGCTTCCAAAGCCGCTTCCATCCGCGACCGAATATCGATCAACTCGGCTTCCACTTGCTTGCGGCGCGTGACATCGCTGGCGATACCGAACCACTGGTCAATTTCGCCTTGAGGATTGAGAAGCGGAATAGCCCGCGACACATTCCAGCCGATGGAGCCATCCGAGCGGATCACTTGATGTTCTAGTTCAAACTGCGACTTACTCGAAACCGCCTCTGCAATCGCGGTACGAATACGCTGGTGCTCTGAGCTCGGCGTGTTTTTTTCCATCCAATCTTGGATTGGAACATCGTTGCTGGACACCAAGCTATGGCCATCGATGGGTTGCATCGTCGTCCAATCCGCACTCATACGATACACGATATCCGACGTGGCGTTGATCAGTGCGCGGTGACGCTGCTCGCTTTCACGCAACGCGTCTTCGGTCTGTTTGCGAGCCGTGATGTCGCGAGTCGAACCAGCGACGGCTTCGACGTTCCCATCTTCACCGAACACAGGCATGAAGATGTACTCGTACGCGCGCGTTCCCTTTGAACTGGTGTAGAGTGTTTCATCGCGACGCGAGGTGCCCGACGCGACGACTTCGAGGATTTGGCGATTTAACCTCGACGCCAGCTCCGGTTCATAATCGAGTTCGAAGAAATTCAGATTCAACACTTCCGGCAGCTGCTTGCCCCACAGATCAAGCAGAGCTTTGTTAACGTAAGTGAAGCGTGCGTTGCGGTCGAACAGATAGAGAAAATCGGATGTATTCGAGAGCAGAGTCTCATACAAACGTTGCTGCCATTCGGACTTGGCCGTCAAACTAGCAAGCCCCGCTTCCGCTTGTCGGTGATGCGTCAGGTCGACGCCTTGCACAACTACGCCGATGACTGCGCCTGTTGCATCAAACATCGGTTGGTAAGAGAACTGCAAAGTAACCTCTTCTATGCCGCATGGATTGCTAAGCCGCGCTTTCGATTCATCGCAGATGTAAGGCTTGCCGGTGCTGTACACTTGGTCGAGCAGCTCGATAAAACCTTGGCCATCGATCTCTGGTAGAGCTTCACAAACGGTCAGGCCGATGACATCGCGACCGCCGATCAAATTGCGGTAGCGATCGTTGACTCGTTCAAAGACATGTGTTGGCCCGCGCAAGATTGCCATGAACGCTGGCGAAAATTGGAACACTTGTTCCAACCGCTGACGTTCGGCCTCGACAGCAGCCAGCAGTCGCTCACGTTCGACTACAGCTTCAAACTGAACCGTGACATCGTTCAGTGTTCCGACCCATTCGTAGATCTTCCCGGCGCGATCGCGAACCGGCACTCCGCGGACTTGAACATGTCGCCAGCCACCAGATTTTGCGCACACTCGATATTGAGAATTCAATGTAGTGCCGTTTGCGAGAGCGGTCGACCAAGCTGAAGCCGCGCGCGTGCGATCCTCTGGATGTACCATTTGCAGCCAAGCGTCTTTGTGCAGCAGCTGCTGTTCAATCGATTGACCAGTCAGTTCCTGCCACCACTGGCTGGCTTGATTCGGATTCACGTCGGAGGTGTCGGAGCCCCAAGTCCAGATAGTTTGTGGCGAGGCTTCCACAAGAGCGCGGAACCGTTGTTCGCTTCGTGCTAATTCATCGTCAGCCGATTCCCATCGTTTCTCGAACCTGTCGTTGATGAAAGCGTCCCCCATACCATTCCTATATAGCTAGTGACTGAACCGCTCGCTGAAGTGTACGAAGGCGATCACCATACAGTCTCGAACCGATTCAAATACGTCACTAATGAGTCTAGCATCAATTGCTTAAAGTGTATAAATCCGATACGACTCTTAAGCGACTGAATTTTAAAATGGTCCATGGCGCGCGATGTGCTTTGCGGTGCCACACTGCGCAAACTTGAACGGTGCTCTGTCTGAAATCAGTCCGTGTTCGATCTCAGTGCTTATTGGTGGATTTTCGATCAGAGATAGCGCTGCCAATCTTACAATTCCAACTGGAAAATTTAGAAAGTTACGATGCGAAGTACGAACTGGAAGGGATTTTTAGATTCCTTGCCGCCTGAAGGTCGACTTGGCAAAGTTCTACTTCAATCGTGGAGATCCGGAGACGCAGCATCGCCAATTAGTGAACGACTGGATGTGCGCGCTGTCACTCCTAGCGATCTCGATCAGCGACTTAATAACAACGCAGACCTGATTTCGATTGCGCTTCCGCATATGTCTTGGATTACAACAACGCTGCTGGGCATTCCCCACGTCGTGTTCCTCGTTGATGTGGACGGAATCGTTCTTCATTCAACAGGGAACGATTCCGAGCGGATGGCGGACTTCGCGCTCTTTCCTGGCTACGACTGGTCAGAAAAACAGATGGGCCCCAATGGAGCGGGCAGCTCGATCGTTCACAATCGTCCCGTTGCGGTGGTTGGACCGGAACACATCAGCCTGCCTATCGACGATTGCACTTGCACAGGTGCGCCAATCCATGCCGCTGATGGGCGAATCATCGGGGCGATTGCAGTCAATACCTGTGTCAACGAAGGCACTCCCGAACGTTTGGTCGCCGTGGCGCATACCGCGTTCGTTATCGAGCAAGAGCTGCTGCACCGCCTGGCGGGTCGAGCCAATAAGTACCAACAGCTGCAGCATACGACGATTCGGATTCTTGCAGAGACGTACAACCTGCCCGACGCTGCTTCGCGATTGCTGGGAACGCTGGCTGAGTCGCTTGGATTGCGATGGGGCGCGTTGTGGAGAATTGATGCCAGTCGCAAAGTTATGCGGTGTGTGGAAACTTGGCATAAACCGGATGAGAAGATTGCCAGCTTTGATGCTGTGACGCGCGACAGTTGGTTGGACAAAGGAAGTGGAATACCGGGCCGCAGTTGGGATCAGGGCGCTCCGCTGTGGTCGTTTGATTTAGCGAGCGATATGTCGCCCGAGCGATTCGCGGCTGCCGCTGCAGCGGGTTTCGAAGGTGGGCTCGCGTTTCCAATTCGCAATGGAGTTGAGACGCTGGGCGCGATTGAGTTTTTCGATGGAAGGAAGTTTGATCACGATCCCGACTTCTTCCGCGCGATGGATACAATCGGAAGTCAAGTTGGTCTGTTCATCCAGCGGCGTGAAGCGGAGTTCGCGCTTGCTGAAAGCCAACTTGAATACAGTACGCTCGCTGAAACAGTTCCCGGAATTCTGTTCTCCGCGAGCGCAACGGGTGAAGGCAACTATAATAGCCCGCAGTTTTACGCCTACACCGGCGAGCCATTCGTAGCTGACAAACCGTTTGCTGCGGAAGGGTTCAACTGGATCGAAACCATACACGCCGACGATCGTTCGCAGGTTGCTGAGGATTGGCGACGAGCGATTGAAGCTGGTCAGTCATTTGTAAGCGAACATCGCATTCGCGGCAAAGATGGTTCGTATCGCTGGTTCGTGGCTCGCGCAGCACCCGTTCGGAACGACGATGGCACGATACGTCGTTGGTGTGGAACAGCGATCGATATTGATAGCCAGAAGCGCGCCGAAGAAGCGCTGCGTCAGTCGGACAAACGCAAAGACGAGTTCCTCGGAATGCTTGCTCATGAGCTGCGCAATCCGCTCGCGCCGATTCGCAATGCGTTGCATGTGATGAGTCAGCCGAGCGGCGATAGCATCGCATTGCACCAAGCGCAGGAGATGGCTGAACGACAGTTCATGCATATGACGCGGTTGATCGATGACCTGCTCGATATCTCAAGGATCAGCCAAGGCAAAGTTCGACTGCAAAAGCAACCGATCGATCTTCGCGAGCTGCTGCAACGAACCTGCGCAACGTGGAAATCACTTTTCGACGCGAGCGACCAACGCATCCACGTCACATTGGGTAGTCAACCGGTGCTGGTACACGGCGACCCCGTGCGGCTTGAGCAGGTGTTCAGTAATCTGCTTAGCAATGCGAACAAATTCACGCCCGCTGGTGGTTTCATTTCGGTTGACTTACGACAAGTCGATTCGATCTGCACAGTTACCATAACCGACAATGGATCGGGCATCGACTCTGAGTTGATCCCGTATGTGTTTGAATTGTTTGTGCAAGGCGACAGCTCACTAGATCGCACCAAAGGCGGCTTAGGGATCGGTTTGACGCTTGTGCAGAAGTTGATCGAACTGCATGACGGACAAGTTTTCGCTTTTAGTTCCGGTGTCGCTCAGGGTAGTACTTTTAAAGTCGACTTGCCGGTGTTTCAACCGCTTTCGCAAGGAACCACTGCATTGGATTCGAAACAGAATGCGATCGAGACCCGTTCATTACGAGTACTTGTCGTCGATGACAACGAAGATTCAGCTCGCACGATGGGGATGATGATTCGTTTGTGGAAGCATGAAGTAGAGGTTGCGTTCAGTGCCGCCGCAGCGATTGAATTGGCTCAAAGTTACGCACCACATCTAATTCTGCTGGATATCGGACTGCCAAAAATCGATGGTTACGAAGTTGCCCGACAGATCAACTTGATGTCAGCTTCCGTCAAGCCCCGCATCGTTGCATTGACCGGTTACGGCGCGGCTGAGGACAAGAAGCGCGGGCAAAACGCTGGCTTCCATGACTACCTCGTCAAACCGGCAGCACCTGAACAGATTCAGCAAATTCTCGCGCGCTGTGCAAATTCTGCCGACTCCTAGCCGTTTCCAAAATCGCAACATTTCAAGCCATTTAGGCGAAAATTTGAGCTCAGTATGCGAGAAGCTGTGGGTCTCGCATACTTCGCAATTTTCGATTGAAGCGCCGGGTACAAGCGGCAAATCCTTGTTTGCAACCAGAGCGGTTCAATCTGCTTAAGAGCTGACCGCCTCATTGCTTTACGCATGGCAAACGAAGGTGTCAAACGTCTCGCGCAGGCGGTGGAGCTTGTTCGACGTCGTGTGGCTCTTCAATGTATCCGGCTGAGTAGGATCCATAGCGACCACCGTAACCGTACTTGCTGCCGTAACCATAGCGATAGTTGCTGCCGTATCGGTAAGCGTATCGATAGTCGTTGTATCCATAGCTGTACCCGTATCCCGCTTCGGAAGACACACCGTTGATTACCACTCCCAGCAAGCGTGCGTCAACAGACTCGAGGATCTTGGTTGCACGTGTTGCAAGCGGCTTTACATTGCGACGCAGACGCATTGTGAGTACAACGCCATCGACGACAGCAGCCACCGCGCCCGGGTCGCTAACTGCTAACAAAGGTGGCGTGTCGATGATAATCATGTCGAATTTTTCACGTAGCAGATCGATCAGGTGTTTGAAGCGTCGACTACTCAACAATTCGGCTGGATTGCTTGGACGCTTGCCTCCAGGCATGATTGAGAGGTTTGGCACAGGGCTGGCGTAGATCGCTTGATCCAGCTCCGCTTTCTCAGCGACAACGGCGGCCATACCGATGTCGGCATCGATACCGAAAATCTTGGCGATACGCGGACGACGGAAGTCGGCATCGATCAGCAGCACGCGGCGGCCCGATTGAGCCATTGTTACAGCAAGGTTCGATGAGAGCGTCGACTTACCATCACCGGGAACTGGGCTGGTAACTTGGATCACACGCAAATCGCCGCCGCGATTGCTGAAGAACAATCCCGTTCGTACGGCGCGATAAGCCTCGCTGACTTGACCGCGGCTATGGTGAATGGTGGTTAAGGACGCATCGCATGATTCAACCTTTTTAGCAATCTTCGTGAGGTCCATAACTGGGATGTGTCCGAGCACCGGCATGTTGAGGTCTTTGGAAATCTCATCGGGGTTGCGATAGCTGCGGTCCGCCAAGTCCATCAGAACAGCCATGCCGGACAGAATCAAGAATCCGACGGCTGCGCCTCCGAGTAGGTAGGGAGCCAGTCTTGGACCATAGAAATAGCCGTTCGAAGGCAGGTTCAATTCCTTTAGAGTTCGCTGGCCGGCCGGCGGCAACAACTCGATTTCGTTCAGTTTCTCGGTGTAGGCGTCCAGCAGCGTTTGCACTGACGCCAATTCACTATTGAGTAAGCGGTTTTCACTGGTAACCGTTTGATGCTCTTTGGAAAGCTTGAGGTTCTGATGAGCTAGTTCGGTAAGCTCATCGATCTGGACATTAATTGAAGCGTACTGCTCCTGCATCGCTTGAACGCGAATCGCGAGGCGCTGTTCAACACTGACTCCGTCTACTTTCAATTCAGACTTCGCTGCTTCGTCAGCTTCTTTCTGAAGTCGTTCGAGTTCAAGACGTTCTTGCTTTTCGCTCTGTGCAAGTCTCGCAATCTGTTCTCGAGTGATCGCGATGCGTTGGCGAATGTCCGCAACTGAAGGATGGCTTTCCCCAAGAGTGCTCGAGATAATCCTCTCGCGACCTTCCAAGTCGAACAGAACTGTTCGTGCAAGCCTGACTGATTCCGTTTCTCGCGGAATCTCAATGCGGCGAGCAGCAGCCTGGGCTGTGGAAGATGCGGCTGAGAACAGGTCGTCTGCTATATGTCGCTCAGCATCCGCCGAAAGCATCAATAGGATTGCTTCGGGTGAGCGATTGGCTTTGCGGGCGATTTCAACATGCTTGAGCGTTCCCGCGAGCATCTTCTGCTTGGATTGAAGCGCACTCAAATCCGCATTGATCGATTTATAATTGTCGGAGTAAGGGTCATTCACTTCGTCACCGGACCATATAACGTTCGGTGCGCTTTCGCGGAATTTCAAGTTCTTGGCGTTCAGGTCTTTGTACGTTTGCGCCAATTTGTCTTGAGCATCCTTGACGAGGTTGTAGATTTCCGATCCGTTGGACTGGAATTCGGCACTCAGGTAGTCGCTATAGCCGTCCACGACTGCGTTTACCACAGCCGCAGCGAGGTCGGCGTCATTACACTTGTAGGTAATCTGGATCAACGTTGTATTCGCATCTTTAGCAGCCGGTTGAACGACTAAATCTTTGCCAGCCAACATCACCGCGATCATGTCCGCGTTCATGCCCTTGAGCGCGGGCTGCTCGGTCAATCTTCCTTTTTCGACAGCCTGCTTAAGCACTCGTTGACTCTTGATGACCATTGATTCGTCGGAACGAGTGAGGCCGAGCTCGGGTGCGTCGAACGATTGGATGCGCGTAGCTGGTGGCAAAGAACTAATAACTTGAACCAGAGCCGCAGCTTGGTACTCAGCGGGTTGCTTGGAGAAATACAAGTAACCCACCCCGGTACCGATCATTGCGCCGAGAATCGGCAACCACTTCCAACGCCACAGAACTTTGAGAATATCAAACCCCTGTTGCTGCTCACCCGCCGCGAGCGCAAATTCTCGATTCGGCAGATTGCTAACGAGTGAACCGTTGACTGGTGGATTTTCCATTACCTGCGACATAATTCTGTTTCGATTTAGGCTGAAGGGAGAGGTCCGTACCACTGCATAGCGGAGTTCGTCAGGCACAAGTATAAGTTCTTGCGGGTTTTTTGGGAGAGTTCTGAAACAAACGGATCCAGTTCGACCAGAGGTTCACCGAATATTCACCGAAAAGTCGTCACAACCCAAAATTATTGCCACATGCGTTTGCAGTAATAGCGACTAGGCCGCCTTTATGTACCCTGACAATCAAACATAACGCTGGGGCGGTAAGCCGCCACCCTCCATCTGGCTTGCAATTTTCAGGGCGGCACCGGAATCGTTTCAGCGGGTCGAAGTCGCTCCAAAAGATTCTTGTAAGGGCGGCTTTCTGGAGCTAATCGAGAGGCGCGTTCGACCTGTTGAAGGGCTTCTCCGCGATCGCCAAGTTCCCAGTACAATTTTGCCAAATCGAACCGCATCGCATGATTCATCGGATCTGCAATGACTACATTCTTTAGAGCGTTGATTTGTGCAGGAATGTCGGCGCGCGTTTTCGCTAGCCAGTAGACGAGCAGCCACGACTTTGTGTCTGCCGCATTGTTGTCCGATAGCAGCTTCGCTTCAGCAACTAATTGCTCCAAATCCACACCAGCGGCTAGTTGCTTCGCGATCGAGCCTCGATCAGCGAACCTTGAAAAATATTCGGCTACTTCGACGCGCAGCAGAGCGGAGCCGGGAAGAATTAGTTCGATTTCGTGAGCGACTTCGATTCCCGGGCTGTCCGGCGGAAAATGTTGGACGAGAATCGCCGCCATTGGAATCGCTCTGGCGGGCACGCGTTCAACCAGATCATGGAAAAAACGGATACCAACAGCTTTCTCATTCGCCATGAGGGCGGCGCCGCCGACGCGCGCTGAAATCGATGCACTGTGCAAAGTCCCGTTCAGCAAACGTGCATAGTTTCGAGCCCGCGACTCCACAGTCAACAGATTTAAATCGCTACGAACCAGTCCCCACTCGCCGCGCCAATCGAAATTGCAGACGCTTGCTGCCGCTGACATGCGCACGGCACTTCGACGAATCGCTTCCAATTGCTGAGGCAGTGCGAGTGTCAAGTCGCGTAACTGCTCCAAATAGGATTCGGCATTTCCTGCGCGAAAAGCCGCGGATACACTGGCCGGTTCCGATAACGACGACTTTGCTAAAGCGGTTAACTCCGAAGGCCACTTTAGGTGTCGCTCAAAAGATTCCGCAGCGAACCGTTGATAGACTCTACCGATCGACAAGTTCACTTCGGGGTGAGACACAAACTTTGCAACGCGGGCAGTATCAAGCTCTTGCAAGATCTTCTTGGCGGATATGTCTTTGTCCCGATCACCAGCCTGAAAAACGTTTTTCAGTTGTTCGTCAATTTGCTCTGCGAATACGAACCCGCTAAATGATTGCCATCCGCTTCCGATCGCAGCCAATACAATTGCTGCAATGGCGAGTGCTGCGACCAATGTAGTCTGACGAAATGCAGGGATTGGTAGTGCCACAATAGGGTCAGCGCTATCTCGCAACTTTCGTCGATGCTTGGAATTGCGATTTGCTTTCTTGCCAAAGTCACTGGAGTAGCTTCGTTCGATGAAACATCCAACAAGAACCGCCATCGGTATGAACACTGCGGGCAGAACCAAACTAAAATCGACTAAGCCCTGCAACCCAATCGCAGCCCCAGCAAACACCACGGCGATGAAGCTTGGTGCGGCTCGCCGTCCCTCGGTTACACAGCAACGAACTCGCCACAGCAGCCAACCGATTCCGCACATAGCTATCGCGAAACCGATGACTCCAAATTCAGCAAGCACTTCAAGGTAGATGTTTTCCGCGTGGTAGAACCAAGCGGTGGGTTCTACGTAAGTTGGCAAGATGGCAAAGTGAAAGTTGCCCATACCACAACCTGGCAGCCAAATCCATGGTGCGCTTAGAATCATCTTCCAGACCAAGAAGCGTCCGTTATCCAGCTCATAAGCTTCTTCGTTAACCGAGTCCATGCGATTGAGCAGTGCAGTGTCCAGCTCAAGCGTGGTGAGCAGCAGCAGTGCACCACAAGCCATCACCGATACCAATCCAACCGTTCCCACGTAGCTCTGCTTTGCGCCAAGCGAAACGCAGAGTGTTAATATCGACGCAGCGAAGCAAGCAAGAATCCCGCCGCGACTGCTGGCCGCTAACACCGCAACGAACATTAGGGTTGCAGAAAAAATGCAGAGCAACGAGATGGCATCGAGATCCGCTAGTAGTTCTTCCATGCGTCGCCGCAACCTAGCCACGGCATTGATCGCTGGGTAACGCACATAATACTTCTTATCAGCTCCATCGCTTTTAGTGGAGCTCCACCAAGCGAGCAAACCGAAGACCGCGCCCAGTCCAATGCTTAGATACTGCGGTGCAGAATTGCGCGATACAAACGTTGCGAAGTAAGAAGAGGTTGGCATAGGTAGCAGTGTCCACTTGTTCCAAGCGACCGACTGCAGCAGTCCGATCATGGCGAACCCGAGTCCACCAGCGGCGAGAACACACAGCACAACGAGTTCCCAGGTGCGAGTTTTGAAAAGAATGCCTGCCGAGATTAGAAACGCGAGAGCGGCGGCGAAGGTCACGGCGCTTGCGCGCGTTTGGACCCAGTGAATACTCAGCGTGCGCGGGATAGCTTGAACTTCGATCGCATCGGACGGAGTCGCTGCTTCCTTGGAGCTCAAAGCCGCTTGAAACTCGTCGAACGCTCCCACGGTACTTCGCTCAAATGCTGCGCTGCTCGCAACCGTCTGCCAAAGCCACTCGGGCAATCGCACAGTCTGCAGCATGGCAAGTACTAACAATGCGGTGATGCACCATACCAATGGATTTGCAACGGATTCGCGGCGGAGCGTTGCACCAGCAATCGCTAGCACAAAAACCAAGGCTGCGACCGGAACGAAATAGGATTGCGCCTCCCAAGTTACCGAGCCGTAGTACCAGGGGCTGGCGCTGACGGTCGCGAGAAGCAGGATGCGTGCAGGCCAGAACAGAAACTCAGCCAGCCGTTCGCTCCACAGTTGTGAAGTTGTTGTTTCTTGAGCGTTCAATGTTTCAGCTTTCGGTTCAACTCTCTCAACTGTTGCATTTGCCGCGCGGTTCTTCAGATCGGTAAGCGTCGGGCGTCAACGCTAGCATAGCTACTTGTTAGGTGACGCTCGTCACTTAAGAAATTGGTACTTGCCGCCAAATTCATGATTAAAGCATAGGTCGCCAAGCAATCGAGACAACTGTCAAGATGAGTTTTACTGTTCTGACTACGATAAACGGCAGAATTACTCAACTCGATACAGCCAACTGATCGATCATAAGACCAACACCGCTATGGAAGGGCTACGCAAAACGTGGCTCCGACTGCGGAGTTGCCTCATCCAAGACTTGGCGTTCAGGCGGTGAGGAATAGTGCAATCGGCTAAAGCTTTAGCTTTCCGATACATCGCCGCATGAGAATTAGACATTGATTCAGGGGGTCGACACGATGTTGCTAACATCGAATGTTTCGCCGCAGGCTTGCCATCGCGCAAAGTCACGGCTGCACCGAGGGAAGCTGTTGGCTGCGTCCCTGATCGCTGTGCTGACGTGTTCGTCGGGCTGCACTATGGTGCACAACGCCCACCGATCACTGACGTACAGCGACTCATGGAATGAAGCCGTTTTGGTGATGCGGAATCGCAATTTGTCCACCAAAGCTTGGCATAAACGCAAACACCACTTTTGCAATGAGAGCTACAGCGCCGACTTCGCCGCCGGCTTCCGCCAAGGATACGAAGACGTCGCCAACGGTGGCAACGGCTGCACGCCTGTGACACCGCCACGTTCTTATTGGACTTGGGAGTTTCAGTCAGGCGAAGGCCAAGCACGCACATCCGCTTGGTTCTCGGGCTATCCGCAAGGAGCTCGGGCTGCCGAAGAAGACGGCATCGGTCACTACTCGCAATTGCAACTTTCCAGCGGTCTGCAATCGCAATACCAGCAAGTGGGCGTACTGCCTGCCGGACCTCATGTTTATCCAATCATGGATGGTTCGCAGGTCATTCCCAACGCTGTTCCGATGGAAATGCACGGAACACCAGTTCCAATGATGATGGGCGAACCCACAATCGTCCCGATGCCTATGAGCGGGAACTAAATCTCGCAGTTCGATCCATAGTTGCTGTGATCTGTGTTTAGCGAATCATCGCTCACCCAGTCACGCGAAAAATTTGTCCAACGATTCAGATATGCCGAGCTTCCGTTCGGCGGTCGCAGAGTAAACGAGGCTAAGTGCCATGAGTTCACGGATGTTAAACATGGTCAAAAAACATGACTCGGCTCAAGTCCAGCATCGACTGGTCCGCGGCTGGCGAAAAATTCTTCTGCTCGGCGCGGCTGTCGCAAGCAGCTCCGCGATGACAGGCTGCACGACTCTGACGCAGCCGATCGACGGGATACCCGCTCGCCGACTGCCGCCACAGTTCTTCCAAGAGACGAAGAACGATCTCGTCCCAATCGATATCAGCCTCCTGGCTCAGGAAGCTCCACGACAATATATCCTAGGCCCGGGTGATATCCTCGGTATCACCGTCGACCGAATTTTGCCTTACGCAGAACCTGACACGGTGCCTGAACCACCGCCGGTGCACTTCCCGACCGAGAAAAGCGACCTCCCACCAGCGACTGGCTTTCCAATCACTGTTCTGGAAGACGGCATGATCTCGCTGCCGCTGGTCAAGCCGATCAAAGTGGCTGGTCTGACCGAAGATCAAGCTCGCGATCTGATCCGCAAGACTTACATCGACGCGAAGATTCTCAAAGAAGATGACACGCGTCGCATCAGTCCGATTGTGACAGTGATCAAAAAGCGGCAGGTCAACGTCGTAGTGCTGCGTCAAGATAAGGCGCCGCAAGGCGGGGTAATGAATCAGCAGCTCAACCAAACAGGTCGAGGTGTTGCCTCCACTGACTACAGTGCGAGTGGCCAAGTGCTGAAGCTTGACGCATACAAGAACGACATCCTCAACGCGCTCGTTGAAACTGGCGGTCTGCCTGGCGTTAGCGCAAAGAATGAGATCAAGATTCTGCGCAGCAGCAAAGCCGATCAACAAGCTCGTATGGCCTTTATGCAACAATACGCCGCGATCATCGCAAACCACTGTGATCCGTGCGGATGCCCGCCACCAATGCCTGAAGATCCTACTGTGCTCCGCATTCCCTTGCGTTTGCCCGCAGGCGTCCTGCCAAGTATCCGTCCTCAAGATGTGATCCTCGAAGAAGGCGATATCGTGTTGATCGAATCACGCGACACCGAATTCTTCTACACAGGAGGTCTGTTGCCAGCTGGTCAATGGCCGATTCCTCGCGACTACGACCTCGATGCTCTGGGGGCGATGGCGATGGCTGGCGGTGGTCTAGCGTCTCGAAATCAAGCGGGTAGTGGTCTCGGCAACTTAGCAGGTGGTCTGTCAGGTGTCGCTCCAGGTCGACTGTACATCCTCCGCAAGACTCCTTGCAAAGGTCAGATCGCAATCGAAGTCGACTTAGCTCGCTCGATCAACGATCCTCGCGAACGACCGATCATCCAACCTGGCGATACACTGATCCTTCAGTTCAAGCCATGTGAAGAAGCGATTAACTTCGGTGTCGGAACGTTCTTCACCTTCGGTATCCAACAGTTGTTCAGCGGAAATAACTAACGCGGACCGAAACGAGTCAACTTCCTTCAGGCAGTTCAACACGAGTTGAGCTGCCTGATTGCGTTTACATACGACTGATCTGTAGACACGCAGTCACCAGGCATGCATTCACTAGGCATGCATTCACCAGGCAGAACTTACTGCGGCAGTTTACCGAGCGCAATCTCTTCTTCCCACTGGTCCATCAGAGGCCAATCGATCGCGCAAGTTCCGAAGTCCGCCATGTGCAGGTAGCCCTGTAAACGAGCGATTGTCTTGTCGATCAACGCATTGTCCTTGCGGAAGATCGGACCGTGGCTAGGCAATAGCCACTCCACATCACTCGCACGAATCCGTTGCAATGAACGTACGAAAGCCGCAATATCACTGCCGTGGTGAGCATCAATCGCTCCAACACAACCATCTCGGAAAATGTTATCGCCACTGAACAGCAAATTGCCCATGCGAAATGCCAACTGGCTGTCCGCATGTCCAGGAGTTGACCAGACCTCAAGCCTTAACTTGCCGACTTCGATCACCGAACCTTCGTCGATGATATTTTCCGTTTCAACGACGGGCATATCCAGTTTGATGTTCTGAGCTTCGATTTCCGCAAAGGTGCGCAGTCTATCGCCGCTCGCTAGTAACTTTGCCGCTCGCGGATGCGCCGACACAGTTGTCTTCAACGCTTGTTTCGCGGCGGCTAGACCCTGACCGTGGTCGACGTCGGCATGCGTCGCAACGAGCGTCTTGCACTTCGAAAGCGGAAAATCGAGTTCCCGGATAAGCTCGATCAACTCTTCGACCGAATCCTCGTATCCCACGTCAATCAAGATCCACTCATCAGCGTCGAACACTAAATAGACATTGCAGCCGATGACATGCCCAGCTTGAAAGTTGAGCTCAATGACATTGGGGAAAAGAGGTTTGCGTTCCAACATTTAACTGCGTGGCCCAAGTCTAGTGGTTTAGTGATTCTGGTCGAAGAATTGTAGGCGAATTGCAACCCGCTACCAACCCGTCCATCAGCCCGCTCGCTCAATCAACGCATCATGCTCGAACCGCCTATGCAACTCTAATTGCAATTTATTTCGGTGAAACAGTCTTTAAGACAGGCTTAATGCGGCCCGCAGCCTCATCCGCAATCGCTTGCTTGATGTTTTCCAGATACGCCGTCATTGCATGATCGACTAAATGATCCACTTTGAATTTCCGCAGCGACATGATGAAGCCATACCAGCTATCACGAAACCGCCGCGTAGCCGAATAACGACGCAATTGACCAAACGCATTGAAATACAACTCACGACCGCTGTGGCGGTATCCCATCCAAGCTGGCGGGACGCGAGCGACGATGTCGTTATTATTCACCCAGCGATAATGTGGAATCTTCACATAGTTGATATAACGCGTGGTTCCGACACGTGGGCTTCCGAATGTGAATAGTCCCGTTGGGTTGGAGGGTATTTCAGCCAGTTTGCAGCGGCCTGCGCAAATCGTAGCCATCGCACCGCCCAGCGAATGACCAGCGAACCACAATGGTTTGTCGTTATCTTTCAACGCCCGCTCGAGTCGCGGCCACAAGTCATCAACTTCGCGCTTAAAGCCGCGATGGACCCGACCGGCTGTCTCGGCCAACACGGTCAAAGCGTTCACATCAGCCTTGATGTCATTCCAATCATTCGGCTCGGTGCCGCGACAAACCACCATGCAATCATGCTGGTGCTCGAAGATGTAAGCTTGAGCCCCGTCGCGGTCAAAGTATTCGATGTTCTCGAAACCAGCCGCTGCGAGCGCCGCATTCACGATGTCTGGACGGTAATAAGCGACCTTCGATAGCTCAGCAAACAGCAGCGACTGACGCAACAAACTCAATTGCTCTACCGGATGCTCCAACGGCTCGGCGAGCATTTCAATCGCTTCTTCGATGATCGATGACATACCGTCGCTTCACATAAAGAAATCTAACTGATGAACTCATTGCACACCGACAACCTGCGTACCGAGGTTACGACCGCTGATCCATCGGAATCAGTGTTCGCTGAGTCGGTCCGGTGTAGATCTGTCTTGGGCGTCCAATCCGCTTCGTCGGCGACTGATGCATCTCAACCCAATGAGCGATCCATCCCGGCAATCGACCGATGGCGAATAACACCGTGAACATTTGCACGGGCAACCCCATCGCCCGGTATATGATGCCTGAATAGAAGTCGACATTTGGATAGAGTTTGCGTTCGACGAAGTACGGATCCTTCAGCGCGACTTCTTCCAGCTTTTGAGCAACTTCGAACAGCGGGTCGTTCAATTGCAGTTTCGCAAGCAGCTTATCGCAAGCCCGTTTGATAATCTTCGCACGTGGATCGTAATTTTTATAAACTCGGTGACCAAAGCCACTCAAACGGAAGTTCGCCGATTTGTCTTTGGCCATGTCGACATACTTCTGAACATTGCCACCATCAGCCACGATATTTTGAAGCATGTTCACGCAAGCTTCATTCGCCCCGCCATGCAGCGGACCCCACAGCGCGCAGATGCCTGCTGAGATCGAAGCGAAAAGATTCGCGTTCGACGATCCAACCATACGCACAGTCGATGTGCTGCAGTTCTGCTCATGGTCCGCATGCACGATGAGCAACAAGTTGAGCGCTTCGACAAAATCTGGATCCGGTTCGTACTCTTCCGACGGCACCCCGAACATCAATCGCAAGAAATTTTGACAGTAACTCAGTTCGTTGCGCGGATACATAAAAGGCTGACCGAACGACTTCTTGTAACTGTACGCAGCGATAGTAGGCAACTTCGCCAACAATCGATGGATGGATATTTCCACCTGTCGAGGATCGTGCGGGTCGAGCGAATCTTGATAGAAGGTTGATAGCGCACCGACCACCGAGGACAAGATCGCCATCGGATGCGCATCTTTGGGAAAGCCGTTGTAAAACGATCGCATGTCTTCGTGGATCATCGTGTGCCGACGAATCGATTCACGGAACTGCGCTAATTCCGTCGCCGTCGGCAATTTGCCGTAAATTAGCAGATAAGACGTCTCGACAAAGTCGCAATGCTCAGCGATCTCTTCAATCGCGTAGCCACGATAACGCAGGATACCGACATCACCGTCGAGGTAAGTGATAGCACTCGTCGTGCTGCCGGTGTTCATGTAGCCCTCGTCGAGCGTAATGTGTCCGGTCTGTTTCAGCAGGCTTGAGATATCAAGTCCGTGTTCATTCTCCGTTCCGACAACGACCGGCAATTCGATTTCTTTTCCGTCCAAGGTCAATTTGCCCACAGTGGCGTTGGCGGGTTTCGCGGTCGTTGTCATCAGGTGGCTCCGAAGCTTCGTGGCGGAAAACAGCAGTTTAACCGTACTCTATCGCGCGGACAATTGACCGTTACAGATTCGAAGCAGT
>JBGSJB010000393.1:0-1817 GCA_041742175.1 Pirellulaceae bacterium | reverse complement strand
AGTCCGCGCTAGCGACGGTTGAAAATACTTTTCGCCTTCCTTTGGTCCAGCCTCGTTCCATCGCCTGGGATCTTGAAATTGAAAGTAAACCATCACACCCACGACGGCAGCGGTCGCGAGCGCGATGCGACCGCCGACATACCATTTAACTCGTGGACCAACTAACCGATGAAGCCAATACAACCAAATCGCGGCGAGCGGTGCAACGATGTGTGCCCAGTAAATAATCGACCGAGCCAACGGTTGCTTGAGATCAAACCCGAATTGTCGCGTCAGGAGCACTCCTGAAACCAACACCACGATCGAGATCACGAACAACGCGTAACCGATACGAACCGCGCGCCGATTTCGCCGATTCTTGGCGAGCCACATGTGAGCGAACCCAAAAATCACCACAGGCAAAATCAGAATCACACCGAGGACAAGGTGAGCCAAGAACATGTACTGATAAAACAAGTCTTCGTAAACTTCGCCAGTGAAATGCTGAGTCCATGTGATAATCGTCAAGTAAATGCCGTTAGCGCTGAGCAAACTGAACATCGCCAACACGATCACCAACAGCACTCGCAATCGCGGACCGATCACCCGCGCTGGCTTCGCCTTTTTGGGCGCATCCAACAGGAGTGAAAGGTCCTTCGGTACATCCGTCCCACTGCTCATAATTTGTTCTCGTACGATCTCTAGATTCTCGATTAGTACTGAAAATCGCTGCGCAGGATACTCGTCTTTTCGCCAAGTGTCACTGCGTAATAAACAACCGTCGGTTTCGACTTGGTCTCCACCTTCGTTTGCAACTCAACTTTTTGACGCCAATGGCTGCCGTTAGCTTGCGCGGGCTCCGCCAACTTGTACGCAATCAAACTCGCACCCGCCTGCCATTCTTCGTCAGCAACCACCAACTCCGGATGAGCCGTCGTAAAATCGTTGATCGTTGAACCCGATTTCCAAGCGTCCAGCATCAGCGTGACGGCTTGCTTGACCTGCTCTTCGCTTCCCGTTGCGACAATTGTGCCTCCGCCTCCACAACCGAAGACGGTCGCAAGCAACAACAAACCGAGAAATCTCCCGGCAAGCTGTCTTGAACACGCGGTTTCACTTGTTGTACTGCTTTTCCGATGCATCGCGTTCTCCTATTTCGGGCTTTGGCCTTCCGACAGCTGGTCATCAGAGGTCGACAGGCCCGCGGCTTCGGTGACGCGGTTAAAGTACGCGCGGCTAGTCACGAAGTTGATCAACTGAGTCGTCCGTCGCGGACCAGACAGTTTGACAACGTTCGCAACTTCATCGTCTTGCAAAGTTATCGGCGAAGTTGCCAGTTTACGAGCCATCACCAGGATCGCTCGCTCTGCCTCGGAAAGCGAAGATTGGTCGTTATCGAGCGCGAAGACCTGATCGAGCGTTTGGCCCAGTTCCATCAATCGCTGCTGAGCGTGCGCGACCGCATACCAAGCTCGATCCTGACGCGCAACAACCCAACTCACCCGCGCGCGGTCAAGCAGCGAAAGATCTTCATCCCCAACCGGACGATCCAGCAAACTGTCGATGCGTCGCAAGCTCTCGTTTGGAAAGTTCGCCAACAAGCGCATCCAAGCCGGCATCGATTCCGAATCGATCGACTTAGCAAACGCAACGCGAGTCGCTTCAACACTCGCTAAAGGCAATCGCGGCTTACGCGCTCGCATCGCAGCCAGTCGCTGCTCAACTTGCTCTCGCGACTCCGAAATAGCGGGCACGCCAACCATCGCGTTGGTGCTCGTTCCATCAATATCAGACGCTACGGTGGCGACGATCGATCGTTTCTTTTCATACTTGCCGCT
>JBGSJB010000392.1:0-5101 GCA_041742175.1 Pirellulaceae bacterium | reverse complement strand
GTGCTGTTCGATCGCAGTGTCGTCGATAACCTCGTCACACTTTCACAAACAGCCACAGCGCCAAACGGCGTGCAAACAACCGATCAAAACATTATTTCGCAAACCGCAGCGCCGGGATTCGCGTTCAATCAGCCGTCGCTGGGCAACAATGTCGCTATTCGGCCGAACACAATCGGGTCGCAGGGACTCTCGTCGCTCGGCGTTGGTCGCGTAAACGGCGACCTCGGATTCGGCGGTATGGTGCTTTCGGCAAGTTCGAATTCCGTCAGCCTCTTGCTGCGAGCCTTAGCGGCGAAGTACAAGACAGATATCCTCAGTCGGCCTCAAATCCGCACGATCGATAACAACGAAGCGATGATCCAGATCGGACAGCAAGTACCTGTTGTTGACGGTGTCACAGTTACAGCGGTCGGCAGCGCGAATCCAATCATCCGACAAGATCGCGCAGGTATTATTCTGCGTGTTACTCCGCGGACCAGTCCTGATGGTTTGATTCAGATCAAAGTGGAAGCGGAAAAAAGCGCATTCCGCCTAGCGCCCGGCAGTGGAGTGCCTGTGTTTGCGGATGCTAAGACCGGCACCGTTATTCAAGCGCCGATAAAGGATCTCACCACTGCTCAAACAACTGTTTCAGCTCGCGCGGGACAAACAATCGTGCTCGGTGGAATGATCACCACAGAAGAACAGGACATTCATCGCAAGGTTCCTTTCTTGGGAGATATCCCGCTGATCGGAAGGTTGTTCCGCTATGACAAGACTTCGCTGGCACGCAAAGAGTTGCTCATCTTCTTAACGCCGCAGTTGGTGATCTGCGACGCTGACTCAGAAGTTCAGAAGACGATTGAAATGCAGCGGATGCAAATCAATATGGACCGCGTAACGCAAATGCACGGTCCACTGCTTGAGCAGAATCGATTTGCGCCTATGGATGGAATGCAAATTGTTCCTGGTTCGGAATTCATTATCCCTACATCAATCGAAGTCAACAACGTCACAACGGCAACCAGCCCCGTACGCTAGTTTGGCCCGTTCGCCGTCAGGCCCGTTCATCAATCAGTGCTGTACCGTTTAGTTAGCTGCTGCTTGCGCGGAAACGCTTGGTGTTGCTGGTTTGACACCGGGATTGCTGAGTACCGCATCGTAAACTCTGCCGACATCGCTGACTTGAACATTCAACTTCAGTTTGCGAAAGTTCAATGGCAGCAGATTCTCAATTTCGTTAGACGCGTCAGTCGACTTGATGTCGCAATAGAGACTCATAGGCGACGTGCCGCCGTCGGGTTTGTTGCCGGTGAGTTGTCGCAGTCGTTCACCTTCGTTTCCAACGCCCAACCAAATCGCTTGATTGGTGATGCGGACATGCAACTGCAAGTTCTTTTCACTGCCTGCGCTCAGAGTCAGTAAACCTGAGGGCAAGTCGATTAGATAGTCCGCCTGGGCGTCCGACGACTGGCCGGCGGCTTTAAGGTCGGTGAAAGTTAATCCGATGGGTCGCGCTGCGCTGAGTGCATCGGTTAGCAGCGATGCGATTTTCGCGCTATCGTTCAGTACGACTGCAGCCGCCAAGTACTCATTGGCTTGGTTTGTGCTTAGCGATACGTAGCTATCGATTTTACGGTTGACTACAGACTCACTAACAAGCTCGGTGAAGAATCTAACAACGCGTTTGGCTGGGTTGAGATCCGATTTGTCTTGAATGGAATCATTGTCGATAGCGGCGAGAATATCTTTTTCCCAATCCGCTGCCCAATTCAGTGCGGCTTGCGTGTTCGCTTCTGACAGCTTGGCGGTAAAGTCCAAAGCGAACGATGCGTCCGAGCCGATGTGATTGGTGAACATCGACGGTGTGCGGTGCGCGGTCGTATCTTCCTGTGTGCTGAGTTTGACGTGAACTTCGCCGGTAGCTGGGATGTTCAAAGTAAGCTCGAAACTTCGGCAATCGAACAGCGAACTGAAGAGATACTTCTGCAATCCGAACTTCAGATACTCTCGCATCGATTCAGCATTAAAGTACAGTCCCGAAGTGGGCTCGACGGTGGTCAATGACAGCAGTTCTTCCATCAGCATCGCTTTGGCAGGGGCGAGTAATCGCTGGAAATTAGCGGTAAGTTTGATGTCGTCAGTGATACTCGCCCACGGCCTGAGGGAGAGCGTGTTAGCAGCATCATTCAAGAATTTAGGGCTGTCGCTGAGTAGCAACATTGTGCCGGCTTGCTTGGCGTAGAACTTGTCTTCTGGTCCCATCGAATACACACCGCTCGCTTCGAGAGTTGGTGCGTTCTTTGAGAAAGCTTCAAGTGCCGACATAAATCCGCCTGCGCTCGATAGTGGAAGGCAGACAATCAAGTGAGGGCGTTCCGGCGTTACATAAATTAAGCCGCCCGAGGTAGCATTCAAAGAAATCGCTTGACTCATCTTTGCAAGCGTGGCTTGAGTATCCAAGCCTGCCGAAGTAATCGGGTCGGGCAAGCCAATCTCTTGCAAGACCTGCAACAATCGCGCACTGCCTGAAGACTGGACAACAAAGATCGGCTCTTCGGCCCTAACGCGTTCGGTGGAAGGCATTGCGAACATTGCCAGGCAGCAAAATGCGAGATACGGTCGAAGCATGTTTGGGACTCTGAGGGGAAGTTCAATTGATTCCTCCCGTCCCTGTTACTATGTAAGAGTATTACATGTAGGACGGATAGGAGAGCAGGATCGTGCCTTTTGCAAGTACGCGGTCGGTGGTCCGTGCGCTTACTTGAAAGTAACGAAACTCAGCTCGTTGCATGGCAACCTTACTATGCAAATATATAGAGTCCCCCGGTTGGGCAAGAGATTCATGCTTAATGTGGCTTTCAGCCAACACGCTTAATGGAACTTCCGGAATAGTCTGCCGATACGCGGGATCCGGCAAACTCCGCAGTTCCACACCCAATCGTTGCAATCCTTCCATGTTCATCATGATGCCCGAAGTTTGCGCCAGGCATTCGGTCAATAGAGTTGGAGGGAAGTAGATAAAGTCTGGTCGAAGGCTTTGTATTGAAAACTCATTCATCGGAACTTGTTTTACGGCGACGATCGTTCGCGATTCTGGACGGTATTCGTCGATGCGGTCGAGCAAAGCCATCACGTCGCGGTGCGGCAACAGTTTTCGAATCGCATCTGCATCCAACTGAATCGAAGGAAGCTCCAAAGTGGTTTCCGTTTGTGTCAAAGTTCTATTCCTTTACGAAGCAATGATTCCAAAGTCCTGCTCTGCGCCCGCACGACCTCCGTCCACAATGATTGTGACTGCGTTCAAATACGCCGCATCGTCTGAGGCAACGAAGCCGACAACTTTCGCGATTTCTTGCGGCAGCCCCCAGCGCCCCATCGGAATCATGCGCAGCGATTCAGCAACTGCAGCAGCGCTTACGGAGTCGGCCATCTCAGTTCGTGTGAAACCCGGTGCTACTGTTAATACGCGAACGCCGTAATTCGCAACTTCGCGAGCCAACGACCTCGTGAAGCCGATAGTGCCTGACTTGGTCGTACTGTAGTTCGTCTGACCCATGCGCGGCGAGATCCCAGAGCCCGAGCCGATGTTGACGATGACGCCGGATTTTTGAGCGATCATGTAACGTATGACCGCTTTGCAACAATGGAACACTGAGTTCATGTTGGTGTCGAGAACTTTCAACCAGTTCTCGGAGTTCATCATCATGAAGACGCTATCTCGAGTGACGCCCGCGTTGTTGATCAACACATCGATTCGGCGCTGTGAAGCTGCGATCGCTTTGACCATCGCTTGCACTTGTTCCGGCACAGTTACATCCGCTTGAAACAGCGCGCCGCTACCGCCGGCCGCCTCCAGTTCCGCTAATGTCGCTTCTGCACTCTCGCGATCGCGAACAAAATTGATCGCAACGAAGTAGCCTCGCGCTGCCAACTCAAGTGAAACGTGGCGACCAATGCCTCGCGAGCCGCCGGTTACCAGTGCAACTTTCCGTGGTGTGCTCATGCTGTCGGCAATCCCGCTTTCGCTGAGTTTTGCCACGGAATACGTGCCATCGTGACTTGACCCTTCGACGCTTCACGACCGTCGACAAGTGCCACCACTTTCGATCGACACATGTCTTCGCGCCGGAACTCGACGACACCCTCGAGCCGAATTTGGTCGCCGGGGAAAACTGGACTTGTGTGCTTAATCTTGCTTTCGACTAGAACGGTCGCCATCTTGTTCGCCACGTGGATATTGGCGGCAAAGTCTTCGGGAGCGATACCAGCTTCGATCAGTTCATAGATGATCCAGCCGCAGCCTGCCGCTTGGGCTAACGCTTCAATAATGAGCACGCCAGGGAAAATTGGGTTACCAGGAAAATGGCCTTGAATAAACGGATCATTCTGGCATACGTTCTTGATCGCAACCATTTTGCCCGTGCTGTGGTTATACGATTCAACTTTGTCGAACATTTGAAATGGGTAACCATGAGGCATGATCCGGCGGACAGTCGGCCCATCAATTGATATCGAGTTAACATCCGTTAATTGTGAATTCCCAGTCATATTGAACTCTCTCGTACAAAATTAAATAGCAAAGGTCTTCGAGATTATTAGCAAGTTGATACGTACGCTGCGGCTACTGCAAAACAAAGCCAATATCAGGCTCGACTGCGTTCCGTCCACCGTCGATCGTGATCGTTTGGCCAGTCAAAAACGCAGCGTCATCAGAGCAGACGAAGGAAACTAGTTTGGCGAGTTCTTCCGGAAGTCCCCAGCGACCGAGAGGCGTGACGCGAAAGGTCTCTTTGATAAACTCGGCGGTTAATACGTCGCTCATTTCTGATTTGAAGAAGCCGGGCGCTAGGTGCATTACCCGAACGCCCTTGTCGGCAACTTCGCGAGCGAGCGAGCGAGTGAATCCAAGCAAGCCAGCCTTCGTCGCGCTGTAGTTGACTTGACCCGGCATCGCTACGACCGCTGAGCCTGAGCCGATGTTAACGATGACACCGCTTTTCGCCGCACACATTTGCCGAATCACAGCTTTCGTACAGTAGTAGATGGCGTCGAGATGAACTTCCATCAGGCGTTTCCAACTGTCGGCTCGCATGACCATGAAGTATTCATCACGGGTGAG
>JBGSJB010000391.1:0-8457 GCA_041742175.1 Pirellulaceae bacterium | reverse complement strand
GAGTTGGACCAGCGAGGCTGGACCAATAAGATTTGGCAGACACGCAAGGGGACGCAGAGAGGCGGTTCGCAATTCACCAAGGCAACGCTTTTCAGGCTCCTCACCAATGTGACCTACATCGGCAAGCTTGGCTACAAAGACGAAGTCAACGAAGGCGAGCAAGATGCCATCATTACCGCAGAGGTCTGGCAAAAAGTCCAATCGCTCCTTCGCCGCAACGGTCGCACTGGCGGCGTCGAAGCCAGAAACAAGTTCGGTGCGTTGTTGAGAGGCATTCTGCGATGTGCCTGCTGCGACTGTTCGATGACGCCGACCCACACCACCAAGAACGGCACCAAACGATACCGCTACTACGTTTGTATCAAGGCTCAGAAACGTGGCTGGAAGAACTGCAAATCGAAGTCGGTGCCAGCCGCCGAGATCGAGAAGTTTGTGGTCGACAAGATACGTCACGTTGGCCACGACGCGGGGCTGATCGACGAGGTGGTAGAACAAGCCAAGATCCAATCTGAACGCGAACTGGGGGTGCTTGTGTGCGAACGGGACGGGCTTGTGACAGAGCTGGAGTATTGGAACGAAGCGATCCGTATTGCCGCGCCGACGATCAAGCCGGGTGATCCAGGTTCAACATCACTTGAACAACTGGCCGACTGGCACGAAAGCCTCCACCGGGCCGAACATCGACACACGATTGTCGCGGCAAAACTACAGGCCCTGCAGGCCCAGGCGTTGACTCGCGACGACGTCGTGAATGCTCTGACCAGCTTCGAACCGATCTGGGAGTCGCTTACTGTTCGCGAGCAGTCTCGCATTGTCCAACTGATTCTCAAGCAGATTGATTACGACGGAGCTACCGGTCGCGTGACAATCACTTTTCATCCCGATGGCATCAAAACGATCGCATTGGAAAGCCGTCCAGAACTACAAGAGGTCGCATCATGAACAAGCCAGTAAGTGTTGACTTTCAGTTTTCGATTCAGCAGCGTGGGCGTGGAGCAAAGAAGCAAATGATCGAGGGCAACGGCGAATCCAAGTCGCTTGAACGCATTCCTCGCATCTCACGCTACATGGCTCTGGCTATCCACTTTGAGGACCTCATCAAGCAGGGTATCGTCACCGACTACGCCGACCTCGCCCGCCTCGGCCACGTTACTCGAGCACGCGTAACGCAGATCATGAATTTGCGGCTGTTGGCACCGGTGATCCAGGAAAATCTGCTTTTGCACTCGTCCACTCAAAGTAAGGGCTGTCATTTATCCCAACTGCAAGCCATTTGCATTGACATCGCATGGGATCGTCAACTTCAGCGGTGGAAGTCACTGTTGTCCGATAGACCTTCCTGGACCGATGAAGAACGTCCGCAACCCCCACGTGCAGTTAGCAACGCAAGCAAGATTCGTACATAGCTGGCTGACTTCACCTGGTCGCGGTAAACTGGTGGCCACGGAATCTACTTAAATAGGAGGCATCGCAAAATGGCAATAGCTAGGGCAAAGGCAAGCGAGCAGACATGCTCCCCACTTCTTAGTGCTGAGCAGTCCAGGAAGTCGCTGCTTCAGTCCGCTAATGCCGAACATCAGTCTACGCTGGGGCAATTCCTGTCCCCTCTACCCGTAGCTAAGTTCATGGCGTCATTGTTCGCCCCTTATGGCGACAAAGTTAAGTTGCTCGATCCAGGGGCAGGAGTAGGAGCGTTGACAGCAGCATTCGTTGAAGAAATGTGCAGCCGAAAAAAACACCCAAGGTCAATTGAAGTTATCGCCTACGAAATCGATCCTCAGCTTCAATCGAGTTTGGAACAAACTTTAATGGAGTGCAATCGACGCTGCCGTGAGCTTGGTGTTGAGTTCTCAAGCACCATCGTGCTAGGAGATTTCATCGAATCTATGGTTGCAAGAACAAAGTACCAGCTCTTCGACAGTGATGCACCTGGCTTCACCCACGTTATTATGAATCCTCCGTACAAGAAGATTAATATTGGTTCAGCAACGAGGAAGCATCTCAGTAGCGTTGGTATCGAAACGAGCAATCTCTACACCGCATTCATGCTCCTATCTGCAAATGCCTTGATTGATGGCGGGCATTTCGTTTCAATCACTCCTCGAAGCTTCTGTAATGGACCTTACTTTAAAACTTTCCGCAAGGCTTTTCTGCGATCGATGCACCTAGACCGGCTACATGTATTCGAGTCGAGGAAAGATGCATTCGCCGACGATTCGGTACTGCAAGAGAACATTATCGTGTACGCCACAAAGAGTGGTGGTCGACGCGATCGAGTTGCGATCTCAACTTCATCCTCCGCCAATGATTTGAAGGGAACGAGTCGAGTTGTTCCTTACGAAGCGGTTGTCTCACCAAACGACCCCGATCTTTTTATTCATATCGCGATGAATGAAGAGTCGGATGCTGTAGCCGAACGAATAGAGCAATTGCCTGCCTCGCTGAACGAGACAGGATTATCGGTTTCGACGGGACGCGTTGTTGATTTTCGCGCTCGAGAGTTCCTTAAGGAGGCACCGTCTGAAACTACCGTTCCCCTGCTATATCCGTGTAACATTAGCTCGTCCGGAATTGCTTGGCCAAAGGACAAAACAAAAAAGCCACAGGCGATATCGTTATGTGATGGAACCAGCAAGTTGCTCATCAAAGCGGGATGCTATGTACTGGTCAAGCGATTCACAACCAAAGAAGAGAAACGTCGTATCGTTGCGGCGGTTTTGCATGCAGATGCGCTAGGGTGTGAGGCAATTGGTATTGAGAACCACTTGAACTATTACCATTGCCAAGGCGATCCATTAGATAAGGATTTGGCGTATGGCTTGTCGGCTTATCTAAACACCGTAACTGTGGACAGTTTTTTTCGTCAGTTTAATGGACATACGCAGGTAAATGCGACTGATCTTCGGAAGCTTAAGTATCCGACCAGAGACCGACTTGTCGCGATTGGTGGCCGAGTAAGACGCTTGAAGGAAATTGATTTAGTTGCGACAGAAGCAATCGTTGGCGAGGAACTGAATTGGCACTAAGAGCCATGCAGTTCGAAGTGCTTGGACGGGTCTTCTGCGATCCAAATGTATGTTCCCGGCGCAATGTTCTTATGCTTTACTTGACGAGCAGCGGCGGTCTTCCAGCTTGGATATGCGGTGGTGAATGAAATCGCGGAATAGCCAGATCGCGTTGCTAGATTAGTGAGCTGGTCTACTTTGTGGTGATCCACCTCGCCATCGCTCGTCACTGCTTCGACAACCCAAAGATGCTTTTCATCATCTTTGCATAACAATACATCGGGCATTGCATCCGAGAGCCCCAAATGGATTCCAGCATCCGCGAGTTTAGCTTTGTCGTCGTCTGGAATGCGGTCACCGTCCGAATCATCGACGTAAAGGACTCGAAAGCCCGGAAGAAACAGGGGTGAAAATATGCTGACGCACTGTTCGATCAATTCTTGGTGCTTTGATCCGATTTCGCCAGCTGTTAGCTGTGCCATATCTGCCTGTAGACTCAGGCGAATTCGCTTCCTATCTTCCGAGATCCATTCTTTCAAAGCAGCTTCCCAGTCGTCGTTCATCGCCAGGATCTGGACGAAGCTCGGTGCTAGGCGATACGCATTGTTCGGAGATTTGGGAACTGGGTGGCCATGGACAAATTGTTGAGTAGTTGAGTCGAAGTAGACCTTCTCGATCGCGCCGATCTCCCAAAGCGGTTTGAGCCAGTAGTCTCGCCCCTCTCGATCAAGCTTTGCGGCATTGCGTTGAAGTATTCCAACGTGCGTTCCAATATGTGCTACGGTCGCCCCATCTTTGAATAGATGCGTTTTCGAAGCTTTCGGAAAGAAATTCGCGTTATGGTCGTCAAGAAGAGCATAAACAGTGTCGACCATATCTACAGTATTTCGATCGATCAGCGCAAGCACTTGTCCAACCTTATCCTTGGTAACACCGGATAAAGTAGATGGTACTGGGGAATTGCCGCCATCAGCGTACTGCTCTTGGATCTGCCGAACTCGATCGTTTAAGGACATCTACGGATTTTAGCATGGCGATGTCGTTGGAGCTAGTTGATGCTCGCTCCGAAATTTCTAAAGCGGGCAAAGTAGGCAAAGCAGGCGGCGACAGTGAGGTGCCGAAAATCCGTACTCCCTTCCTGTGGATGGAAGGCCCTAGCCAGCGTTTTCGCAGAAAACTAGACGTAGCATGCGCATCTCGACTAACATTAGAACACCCATGCGATGGGTAATCATCCTCAACCCTGTTAGGGACGCCATAGCGGAAAAGACAGTAGCACATGGGACACATGCGGCTCGGAACATTACCCGATACAACTCGTTGGAGACGAGTCGTTGGGCTATTGGCCGAGGGTGGAGACGTCGCCGCAGTCGCTGGTGCAACCTCGCAAGCAGCCCAAGATGGGCTTGATATTGCCCACAACGATCCAGGGCTTTGCCACGCCGTCTATCTTTTGACGCAGTTTGTTCTAGCAGCACGAACTGACGATTTCGCGGGCTCGCTTCAGAACGCTGGAATTAGCGTTCCTGGTGATGCAGGTTTGTTCGACATCGTGAGCGGCTTCAGCGAAGCAGTCGACCGTCACCTCGTCGGCCATGGTAAGCGAACCGACATCGGCGAGATGGCGCAGTCAGCGGCGGTGGAGAGCCTCACCTCGTTGATTGGTCCACGCTCGCAGAGTCTGTTTGGGACTACAACGGCCGAGATTCAGGACGCTGCGTACCACTTCTCAACACAGAACGGATTCGCAACCCTTGCTCACGATTTCTTTTCGCGATTCACTCAGCGATACCTCACCTACCACCTAGGCCGCGAGCTTTCCAATCATGTTGGCGGGAACGGGCGATTTGCCGACCCTTCCGAGAGCTCAGACTTTGTTCAAAAGCTTGGGGCACATTGCCGTGAAGCAAGTGAAATTGTCCGAACGTTCGCTGGCGGCTGGTATTCCAAGGCAAACTTTGAGAATGGGATCACCCCACAGAAGGCGAAGAACTTTGCGAACTATGCACTGACCAAGCTGAAGTCAGAGCTTATAGTGCGGGGGGATCGAGATGACTGAAAAGCATCTGATCCTTTGCGGTGGCGCAAAGCTTTCGTCGAGGAACAAGTCATGGCGAGAATCTAAGCCGATTCGTCTGGAGCTAGGAAAGGGTGAAAAGCAGCTTCACCTTCGTCTACATCATATTACGCGCAGACTAGCCAGCCAGATTCCTGCTATCGCAATCGATCTCTTGGAGATTGCTACATATGTTTACGCCGCAGACCAGATGGTTAGTCGAGGTGGGCTAAAAGAATTTGAATACGGCACAAAGTGGCGTAGGCAGTTTCGATTGGAGATCCCAGTGCGACTGCCAGACAAGTGGAATGATCCAAAGATGATTTCACTACTTCAGCAGACGATCGGTTTTCTTTCCGACGATGACTATGAGTTTCACTTCACGAGCTTCAAGACTCCACCAAAAGTTGACCGGTATCTTTTCGACACACTCGAAGTTGATGATGCGGGATTTGAAGAGGTCATACTGTTTTCGGGCGGTCTCGATTCGTTCGGCGGTGCGGTTCAAGAAATTATACAAGGCCAGCGCAAGGTCGTTCTTGTAAGCCATCGACCGGTCAGCAAAATCTATGCAAGGCAGAAGGGCTTGGTGAAAGACCTGGTCGACCAACTGGGTAATAAAGCCATTGCACCGATGCATGTTGCCATTGAGGTCAACAAGACAAAGAATTTTGGTCGTGACTTCACCCAACGCAGTCGGTCGTTTTTGTTCGCTGCCCTCGCTGCTGCTGTTGCACTCTCTCTCAACCGAAATCGGATTCGATTCTATGAGAACGGAATAATCAGTCTGAATATCCCTTTGAGCCCGCAGGCGTTAGGTGGACGCGCGACTCGCACGACACACCCACGCGTCTTGAATGGCTTCGAAGAGATATTCAGTCTGGCATTCGATAAGCCGTTTGCTGTTGAGAACCCGTACCTGTGGAAGACAAAGGCTGACATCCTTCGCGAGATTAAGGCCGCGGGGTTGGCCAAGCTTTGTGCTCGTACGAGCAGTTGCACACACACAAAAGAACAAACGCACATGCACACGCACTGTGGCTATTGCTCACAGTGCGTAGACAGGCGATTGAATGCGCTAGCGGCCGGCTTCACGAATGAAGAAGACCCAGCGGAAATGTACGCGTCGGATGTGGTCGTCGGTGAACGCGAAGAAGCTGATCTTACCATGATCGAACGGTATCTTGGTACTTGCATCGAACTAGACGGCATGGGTCGCCCAGAAAATTTTGTCGCCGCATACCCTGAAATAGCGAGAGTGCTTAGGCATTTAAAAATGCCCACTGAACAAGCAGCAAATGAAGTGTTCAATCTTTTCAAGCGTCACGCGCGAGACATCCGCCACACGCTGCAGAATATAGTCATTAAGTCATCCGAGTCTGTCATTCGGAAAGACTACCCGCCGAATTGCTTGCTTGGAATCGCCGTTGGGCGTGCTCCAGCATCAATTGATGCGGTAAAATCAGCCGAATCTACTGTTCCCCCTCCCTCGGTAAACGGCAGTGTTGTATTTGACGATGGGAGTTTCTCGGTGATCTACAAGGGTAAATCTTGCGAGTTGAGAAACACCAAAGAGTACGCATTGCTTAAACGCATCTGCAAGCGGCCTGGTACTTATGTATCTGTGGATGAAATTCGTGCGTCAGTCTGGCAGGATGAGAATACCGAGAAAAACACGATTCAGCGAGCCATATCAAACCTGCGTCGAAAACTAAAATCGCAAGGCTTTGAACATCTAGTCATCGACGGTAGCAAGAACAGGAATCACTACGCGATCATCTTAAACTAGCCGGCAAAAAACGCTCCGGTTTCAGCGATTTCTCAGCGTTGTGTACAACGAAAGATCAGCGACCCTCTTCAAAATCTTCTTCGTTAGCCGCAGTAAATTGCGGTCGTTCATCTACGAAGGAGAGACTAAATGGATTCTGCGTTGTCTGCGCGAGGCGGCGAGTGCAAGCTCACCTCGCATGTACAAAAGCGAGACCTTTCCCATGACTGTATGCAACTGCTTGAGTTGATGCAGCGGATCAACTTTGGACGGATCGAAGGTCTTCAGGTCGTCAATGGTGAGCCAGTTCTCAGTTCCATCAAAAGTGCCAGGAGCGTTCACAAGCTGAAGGGCGAGAATGGTCCGAGACCGGAGCTTGTAATCGCTGATTTTTCATTGAAGCAAGAGGTATGCGAGCTATTTCGCTTGATTGATAGAGTTGGGAACGGTGAGCTTGATCTTATTGAGATCAAGCATGGCCTTCCGTTTATTGTCGAACTCAATGAGGTGCCAGCCTAATCACGGAGTGGGCACCCAAAAATCAGTTTTCACATTTTTAGTTCCCTGACATTTAGCTGGCCGCAAAGCGGAGGCAATTGTGGGCGACGCCGATCATGGCTCGACTCGCATTGCCGCCGCTTTCTTTGTTTTGCTGCATTGCATTGACCGCTCGTCGTTAGCCCACGCCAAGCTCCAAGCCAGCGAGGAGTTTTTGCAATGGCTGATGGTTTTGATTTTCACAATGACGTGTTTGTCCTTGCGGTGATTCGACGTCGTGTCCTGCTTTTGGCTCGGGCACCAATTTTTAACGAAAGCGAGGTTGATGATCTAGTTCAAGAAATCCATTTACGATTAATGCGGAGCATTCAGTCCTATGATCCAGCGATAGGCCATCCTTATCCGTTCCTATGTACGGTGATCCAACGTATCGCCTCAAAGATCTTTCGGGAAAGGTCAACAGGCAAGCGTCACACGCTCGGCAGGTGCAGTTTGAGCGAGGTTGTTCACGGCGCTGACGGTGAATCCTGCGAGCTTTACCAGCTACTGCGGCAGGAAGACCAGGACCGAAGGCTATGTCGAAAGACAGCTCGAAGTGATGAAGAGCAAGCGAACATTCGATTGGATTTGTCAGGAGCAATCCAGAAGCTACCACCGGTTTGCCAAGAGATTGTTCGCCGGCTCAGAACGCAAAATGTGTCTGAGGTATCGCGGGAAATGGGAATCCCGAGAACGACGATCAACGACTGGCTGCGTCAGATCCGTCAGCAGTTTGATGACGCCGGGCTCAGAGCGTATCTCGAGGAATAGTCGAATTTCTTGGCGAAACGATCTGGAGACGGAATTGCCGGACGGTACTTTCGGCTTTTCCGAAAAAATCTTCCCGGCTGTGACCTAACGTGTCACAGCCATCGGGATGATAGCATTCGCGATTGGCGGTGGCTCGGCCTGGATGGAATCACTCAGGACAACGGTCATGGACTGGCGGATGGGATGCCCACGTTAGGAATTTGCACGGTGGAAGCCGTTGGCCAGCCACTGCCAATCGCACTTTTTGTGCGTCAGTCGTTTGGATCGCTTGACGTTTTGATCAATGAAGGATTGCTATGGTTCACTGATTTTCAAGGTTT
>JBGSJB010000390.1:0-4499 GCA_041742175.1 Pirellulaceae bacterium | reverse complement strand
GGAGTAGATCCGACGCGCGCGACTCCTTTGGAGTAGATCCGACGCGCGCGACTCCTTTGGAGTAGATCCGACGCGCGCGACTCCTTTGGAGTAGATCCGACGCGCGCAACTCCTTCGGAGTAGGTCCACTCGCGGCGGACTACGGAGTCACTTTCCACTGCGTCGTATTCTGGTGATAACCTAGGTGTCTAGTGAATTGAGGATTCGAGTTGCTTCCAAACCATCCGTAGGCATAGCCGGCTTTGGGAACCGCTGTTTGCACCGGGGTGGCGGGTCGATGGTGAGTCGTCGCGGGACTTAGGATTCGATACGGAGCGGCCGACTGGGGAGCGTTATGAGTTGGATGCCCCCAAGGAAAAGCGATCGGATGGTCAGCGAAAACCTGGATTGGCTGCGAGCTGAGCGTTGCGAAAACCAAACCCCAAGCCAACCTGCCGACGGCGCGGCGCGCGGATCGCGACATGTGTAGAACCCCGATGAATTTGCCCCGAAGGCCCATGGCTTCAAGAACACCGCTTAAACGGCGGGAACCAAAGACGTATTCCCATATCCTAAGTCGCGCGAAGTAGAAGCAGTTAGGAAAATAACGATCCCGTGTGAATAAACACTCCCTTGGGGTGTCCGAGTCCGACCAGTCGTTACGAAAAATGCGGTCATAACGCTGGACTCCACTGTCCCGATCTGCCACAATGGACGCGGGGAGAGGATTCTTTTCTGCACTAACCTCAAGTCTTCTCGAAACGCAAAGGGAAAAGCATGCGTCGTTTTAAACTCGGTTTTACGCTGGTTGAGTTGCTGGTGGTCATCGCCATCATCGGCATACTCGTGGGGCTACTATTGCCCGCCGTGCAAGCTGCGCGTGAAGCCGCGCGACGCACACAATGTACGAATAACGTCAAGAACTTGACGCTCGCCACAGTCAACTTCGAAACGAACAAAAAGCAGTATCCTGCGTATCAGTCAGAGTTCGGAGCTGCTGGTTCCGGGAGCACCAGAAGCTATAAGGTAGGGTCGTGGGTTGTCACGTTACTGCCGTTTATCGAAAATCAAGCCCTGCGGGACCGTTGGGATGATTCCAGTCTGAATAGTGGTTGGTTCAGCACTGCTGCTCCTCCGAGCTTTAATCCGGCTTCAACGCAGGCAAATGCTGAAGAGTTTTATCCAAACATCAAATTGCTTCAGTGTCCAAGTGATACGAACAACTCAGAAGCGTTTGCATTGAACAGCTATGTTGCCAACTGCGGATTTTATGTGCAGTCGGCAAGCCCTAGTGTACTCACAGAGCTCGGTGGCTACACGGGCGCTCCAGCAAGCTCGCTCGCTGCGACGCAGTCTCAAAAGCAGCAGAATGGTGTCTTTACGAACAAGGCTTCTGAAACGTTTGGGTATGCACCAAATAAGGTTAGCGCGGACGGCATGCGCGACGGTACATCCCAAACAATTGCGTTCTCTGAAAATATGCAAGCTGACAGTTGGCAATATGTAAGTGGGCGGTCAGGGGAAGGGACGTTCGATGATTCGGCGAGAACGCACATCGGTATGGTTTGGCTGTACCGTTTAGACGATCCGACTCAGACAACAAATACTGCTACTGACGCTTCCCCCCTACTACCTGTCAACAAAATTAATGGAGAAAAGCTAACTGCTGCAATTGGCCTCGCGGACGCGGCGCGGCCTTCCTCTAATCACCCAGGAACAGTGGTAATTGGAGTGCTAGATGGTTCGACAAAGAGCTTGGACGAGGGAATCGATTATCACGTTTATCAAGCGCTATTGACGCCAGGCACCAGGCAAAGTGATGTACCAAACGAATTGTACCTGCTCAAAGAAGACGATTACCTTCAATAATTGAAGCGACTCTTAGTGCGAAAAGATCAAAGACCCAGCGGAAACGCTGGGTCTTTTTCATGTGCCAGACTGGATTGTGTCGTGTGGGCTAAGCCTGGGCAACGCGACGACATGCAATAGCTGGGACGCAAGTCCCAGGGGGTTGGCAAAAACAAAAGCAATAGTCGCAACGCGCCGTCATGTGAGAGATCGTTCATACGAAGGAATCCCGCAGCCAATTGACAAGACATTTTTCGAGTCTATATCTGTTTGCATAAGCCCCGCCCCTCGCTTTGTCGTCGCGTTGCGACTGTAGCTGAAAAGTCGAATCAATGTCTTTCTGCCAAGCTGCTATTTGTCGCACAGTCCAGGCTAAGCCTCAACAGAAAACCGATGCACAGTCGACTGCCGAAACTGCTCGCCCGGATTCAGTCGCGTAGTGGGAAATGATGGCTGGTTGGGGGCGTCGGGGTAATGCTGAGTCTCGAGGCAAAAGCCCTGGTGCTGAACGAATGGCGGCTCGAGATAATTGCCGGTGTAAAGCTGCATTCCGGGTTGAGTCGTTAGCACTTCCATTACGCGGCCGCTGTCCGGATGCGCGACGCGAGCCGTTGTACGCAACTGACCAGCTTCACCGTTGACGACGAAGCAATGATCATAACCTTTGCTCGCAGGCAACTCAGCGATCCGTTCTCCGATACTTCGCACGCTGCGAAAGTCGAGTGGCGTGCCGCTGACGTCGTTCAACTGACCGGTCGGAATCAGTTTTTCATCGACTGGAAGAAAGCGATCGCAATGCAATTCCAAGCGATGATCCAAAACATCGCCGCTGGCCGCACCGCCAAGGTTCCAGTACGCGTGGTTCGTCAAGTTCACGACGGTCGGTTTGTCAGTTGTCGCGCTGAAGGTAAACGCTAACTCGTTTCCATTCGACCAGGCGTATTCAGCAACGACATCTAAGTTACCCGGATAGCCTTCCTGTCCGTCGGCGCTGCGCAAATGAAATCGCAAGCCGCTACCGTTCTCTGATTCGAACTCGGTCGTGCACCACAGCAATTTATCGAAACCGATGATGCCGCCATGCAAGTGATTCGGACCATTGTTCGTGGCCAGTTTGTAGGTGGTTCCGTCGAGTTCGAATTGGCCAGCGGCGATGCGATTGCAGAAGCGGCCGACTGTGGCGCCGAAATACGGATGACGTGTGAGGTAGCCGTCGAGCGTTGGATAACCGAGCGTCACGTTCTCCACTTTCCCGGTTCGATCCGGCACGTTGACGCTGACCAGGATCGCGCCGTAGTCCGTGAACTGAACGCTGTGCCCATTTCTATTCGTGAGTGTGTACAGAGAAATGGTATGTCCGTCGGCTGTCTTTCCAAAATCGCTTTTCTGCAAACTCATTCGTGAACTTTCGGTGGAAACTTTGCTGGCGAAGTCTGTAACGTCAATGAATCTCGCCATGCATGAAAACACCAACCGGCCTAGCAATCAAGGGGTTGCTGCCATAAATGTGCGTGGGCTGATACCGCTGGCGAAAAGTCCAGGAGATGGTGACAATAAGACTCCTACTGCAAAACTCACGACTTCGTACGCTTTCGATCAATCCGCCATGAATGAACAAAACGGTTCTGCATCAGTTCCCAACGATAACGCTGGTCAGCCTTTCCGAGTTGAGTACGCATCGCGCGTTCACCGCTTGCCGCCGTATTTGTTCGGTCGAATCAACAATACGCTCTACCAAAAGCGTCGAGCTGGCAAAGATGTCATCGACCTCGGGATGGGAAATCCGTCGGATCCGCCCGAACGCGTCATCATGGAGAAACTGTGCGAAGCGGCTTATGACGAACGCAATCACGGCTACAGCAAGTCGAACGGGTTACTGAACCTGCGCCGCGAGTTGACGAGCAAGTATTTTCGCAAGTACGGCGTGCGGCTGGATCCTGAGACCGAAGCGATCGTGTGCTTGGGCAGCAAAGAGGGTTTCAGTCACATGTGTCTGTCGTTGATGGGACCGGGCGACACCGCGATGATCCCTGCGCCTTACTTTCCAGTTCACATGTACGGCGTCATTCTCGCAGCCGGCAATGTGGTAGCGCTCGAAGTTGCGGACAGCGAAAAATTCTTGCAGAACATCGCATACACTTGCCAGCACTTTTACCCGAAGCCCAAGCTGCTGATCATCAACTATCCGCACAATCCTTCGACAGTGACCGTGGAGCAGAGCTTTTTTGACGAAGTCGTCAAGCTTTCGAAACGCTACGGGTTTATGGTGATCAGTGATTTCGCTTATTCGGACGTCGCTTTCGATGGTTATCAACCGCCAAGTTTCTTAGCGAGCGCGGGCGCTAAAGACGTCGGCGTTGAGTTTACGACGATGAGCAAGGGTTACAACATGGCCGGTTGGCGTGTTGGCTTTTGCGCTGGCAACGCTGACATGATCCGCGGCTTGGCGACCATCAAAGGCTATTACGATTACGGCATGTTCCAAGCGATTCAAATCGCAGCCATCGTCGCTTTGCGCGACACGGAAGCTGCCGTCGAGAATCAATCGCTGATCTATCAGGGGCGTCGCAACGTGTTGGTCGAAGGCTTGCATCGCATCGGTTGGGAAGCGACAACGCCGAAGGCGGGCATGTTCGTGTGGGGCAAAGTTCCCGACAAGTGGCAAAAGCGTA
>JBGSJB010000389.1:0-3009 GCA_041742175.1 Pirellulaceae bacterium | reverse complement strand
AGGTGCAATCGCGGAATAAACGCGTCCCATTCCGCCCTTACCTATCTCGCTCTTGACACGGTATATTCCAATCGATGTCGGCAATGGTGGGACCAAAGTCTCCTTCTTCGTATGTAAGTTAATCTCCTCAGCCATCAGCATAAGGGGAAATTCGTCACGAATCGCATCCTCGAAGTCAGGGTAGCGCTGGATATATTCCTCCATCGCAGGACTTGCCCCACCCCTCAATGCGCACACATACTCCTCGGCGATTGAAGTAAAGGACAAATCATTATCAGAAGTCGTCGACGCGCTCATTGATATCTCGCTTTTTGCCCTATTCGCGCAGCCTTATCACAATACGGCTTGAAGCCATTGAATCTTACGTCATGAAAATCGGTGGACCGTTCTCAGTTGGCACGTGGTAGCAATTAGAGTGGTTTCACCTTTGAATCACTCCGATAATTAAGGTCGTGCGGCCTATATCGCCTGATGCAATGGCGACCAAACGCCTTCCACTCGCCTTTATAGACGTAGAATCCCTATATTCTTTGCATTCCGAAAAATGAATGCCGCAATGCAATTTTTCACTCGATTGCTGGTCGGAAATATATGTCCCTTCGATGCCCTACTGCCGCGTCTCACTAAGTACCCGAGGAACGTATCAGCCGCAGTACTTAATATGCCGCGCCTTTCAATGGCGTCTGCAGACCAAAGCCCTCCTCGGTGTCAGAGGAGACATCATGAAGGCAAAACCACAGACTGCTTGGCTCTTCCCCGGTCAAGGCTCCCAAGAAGTCGGCATGGGACGCGCACTTTTCAGTGCCTTTCCACAAGCATCAACTATTTTCGACCTGGCTGAAGAATACAGTGGGTTTTCACTTAAGACGGTATGCCAACGCGGCCCAGAGGAAACACTTGTCCGTACCGATTATCTACAACCAACACTCGTCGCGTTAAGCATAGCTTTCGTTGATTTTCTGAAGTCGAACGGACAGCGTCCTGACGCAGTTGCAGGCCATAGTCTAGGTGAATTGTCAGCACTGTATGCTGCGGAAGTGCTGGATATTCATGACGTTCTCAAGCTTGCCACCAAACGAGGAAGTCTTATGGCTCAAGCCGCCGCCGGTGGCATGTTGGCTGTGAAGGATTTGGATATTGAACGGATCGAAGTACTCATCAACCAATGTCAAGAAGGTGTTGTAGTTGCCGCGAATTACAATTCGCCAAACCAATTGGTTGTCTCTGGCGAAACGACTGCTCTCGATGCACTCATACCACGACTTTCAGCCAGCGGTGGATCGTGCGTGCGACTGAATGTTCAAGGCGCCTGGCATAGCCCACTCGTCGCTACGGCCGCAGAAGCTTTCAAGTACGAAATCGAATCGGTCACCTTCAATGCACCTAAATGCAGACTGTACATGGGTATGACCGCCGCCGCTGAGAGCGACCCAGAACGCATTCGCGAACTGCTTATGAATCAAATATGCAGTCCAGTTCGCTGGTTTGATTCGGTGCGCACCATCGCAGCATCGGGCGTCACGCAATATCTTGAATGTGGTCCCGGAAAAGTGTTGAGAGGTCTAATGCGCAAGATCTTCAATACTGCCGATAACTATGAGATCTACGGAGTCGACAATGGCAAGTTCATCAAAGATGTTATGACCAACGGAGCGATGAGTTGAGTAAAACAGCATGGATGTTCCCGGGGCAAGGGAGTCAAGCAACTGGTATGGGGCGCCAGTTGCTGGAAGATTTCCCCAATGCGCGCGCAGTGCTGGAACTGGCCGAGCAGGTAAGCGGGCAACCTTTGGATCAGTTTCGACGTCGCGGTCCAGATACGATGCTAAAACGTCCAATTGTTGCAGAACCGCTGATCACAGCGATTAGCATCGGCTACATCGAGGCCTTGAAGTCACACGGTTTCGCTCCCGACTTCGTCGCCGGCTACAGCGCGGGCGAAGTAGCCGCATACTACGCGGCAGGGATCTTGAGTTTGGAAGATGCGATCCATGTCGCCACAGCACGCGGAATGCTGTTCGAAGAGTATTGCACCAGCGACAGTCGAATGGTCACCATCGCCGGAGTGCCCTTCGCAACAGTTCGTGAAACTATTGATAGCCTCAGCGATAAAGCGCACGTTGTGTACTTGGCCGCCAGAAATGCCTCGCGACACACCACGATCGTAGGAACAGAGTCTGCCATGCTCGAAGCTGAAAGACAGCTTTCAATGCAGGGTGCCCAGATTAGCCAAGTGAGCGTCAGCGGTAAGTGGCATTCGATTCATCTTGCACCGGCCAGTGAAATCCTGGTAGACAGTCTGCAAAAAATACTATTTTCGCCCCCCACATGTCCCATAGTCACATGCGCAAGTGCGGAATTCCGTATTCGTCCAAACGACTTAATTTATGACTTGGCAGTTGGAGTTAGCCGCCCGGTGCAATGGCAGCAAATTGTTCAAAAGCTGCAGGCCGCCGGCGTAAATGAATTTTGCGAATGCGGTTCAGGTCGAGTTTTGTTTGGTTTGATGCGCTGGAACGAAGATCAATTGCAGACTTACAGCTCAGTGTGCGTGGAAGATCGCAACGGCGGCCTCCGACCGCTGAGGCGATTGGTGCAAGCTCGCGTGGTGCGTGAAGGAGAAAATCAGTGAATGATTTCAAAGGCAGAATTGCGGTCGTGACCGGCGCATCGCGGGGACTCGGTCGCTCGATGGCAGTGGACCTAGGCAGCCGAGGCGCGACCGTGGTCTGCAATTACGTCGCCGACAGCAGCACACCGCTAGCAGAGCAGACTTTACAAATGGTCCGCGATGTGGGCGGCGACGGAATGATCTATCAAACCGACGTCAGTGACAATGCGGCAGTGCAGAAGATGTTTGCAACAATCTTCAAGACTTACAAAAAAGTTGATTTCTTAATTAACAACGCTGGACTCACCCGTGATGAATACTTCATGGTCATGCGAGCCGACAGTTGGAAACGCCTGATGGAAGTTCATCTCGACGCCATCTACTACTGTACGAAAGCT
>JBGSJB010000388.1:0-1649 GCA_041742175.1 Pirellulaceae bacterium | reverse complement strand
GGAAGGTCACTTCGATTCAAGATGATATCGACATCTCGCGTATTCCGAACGACTGATTCATCGACTTGTGCGACCCAATGCTGCACAGCATTGCCGCCGATCACAGCATATGGAACGTCAGCGGCATTCAGAGCACCAGTGACTCTCTTTAATCGATCCTTTTACGTTTTCCAACGCCCGCTCAATCCTTTGCCATAACGCCTCACCGACATATTTAATCTCGACCATGCTTGTATCTCCGGAACAAGTATAGCACAGATTGTCTGGTCCAACTTTTGAATGGCGTTGACTCGCTGGCTATCCGGTTCAATGTCTTCCTAGCAGAACGGGCGGCTTAATATGAAGGACAGGGCAATTCCGGCGAGACTTTTGCAAGTCGTTTATCGGCAACGCGTTCACCATAAAGACAATTGATCGTCAGGCTGGAAAGCCTGACCTACTAGTCAGTCTATCGCTCGATGTCGGGTTTTGGTTAGACTCCTGTTGCTTTTGTTTTTCTCTCAGCTTTCAGGAGGCAAGGATGCC
The DNA here is from genome assembly GCA_041742175.1 of Pirellulaceae bacterium. Classification (GTDB taxonomy): domain Bacteria; phylum Planctomycetota; class Planctomycetia; order Pirellulales; family Pirellulaceae; genus Aureliella. Next base: position 1,124 of record JBGSJB010000388.1, on the reverse strand, counting down.
AGACGTAGCAATTAAATATAGCGTACTACTGATGCCAGAGGCTCGCGTTGAATTGGAAACCATTGTCCGCAAGACGTCGGCAGGGGTGGCGAAAGTGCGGTGGGCGACTATTTTGTTGATGGCCGACGAAGCGCACCCTGACGGTGGGCATCCGGATTGGGAGATTGCCAAGGAAGTAGGTCTCTGCGAGCGCCAGGTGGTTCGTATTAGGCAAAAGTTCGTGAAATTGGGTGTGCAGCCTACGCTCACACGCTCCACGCGTTCGGACGCTGGAACACGCCGAACGATTGACGGTCGAGCCGAAGCGCAGCTCATCACGATCGCGTGTAGCACGCCGCCGGAAGGTCGCGATCATTGGACGCTGCAAATGTTGTGCACCGAACTCAAGCGGTTGGAGATTGTCAAGTCCGTTTGCCGCGAGACCGTGCGTCAGGTTCTTAAAAAAACGAACTCCAGCCCTGGAAATCCGAACGCTTCTGCATCGCTGAAGAGGATCGGGCGCGTTTCGTTGCACGGATGGAAGAAGTCCTCGACGTCTACCAAGAAACGTTTACCGAAAAACGCCCGTTGATCTGCATGGACGAAGCCTCGCGGCAAATACTCGAAGATATTATGCCGCCCTTGCCGATGAAGCCAAAAACGCCCGATCACCCTGGCAACGCCAAACGCATCGACGATAAATACCAACGGCACGACGTGCGTTCGCTGATAATGTTCTACAACCCGATCGCGGGTTGGCGACGGGTGGGATGCCGCGAGAGTCGCACGAGATTAGATTGGGCTCAAGAGGTTAAGCAACTTTTAGAGTTGGATTACCCTCAAGCAGAGTTGGTGACGCTTGTTTGCGACAATCTTAACACGCACGACTTAGCGAGTTTGTATTTCGCCTTCGATGCCGCCACGGCGCATCGTTTATCGCGCCGCGTGCGTTTGGTTTACACACCGAAGAATGGGAGTTGGTTGAATATGGCCGAGATGGAACTGAGCCTGCTTTCACGTCAGTGCTTAGGAGCTCGACGCTTTGCCAACTCCGCGGCGATGGACACCGAGATCGCCGCCTGGCAGCGCGAACGTAACGAACGTCGATGCGGAACCAATTGGCGATTCACAACAGCGGACGCTAG
>JBGSJB010000387.1:0-9168 GCA_041742175.1 Pirellulaceae bacterium | reverse complement strand
TCTGTTGCTTTGGCACCCAAGTCTGGGTAACAACAGGCTTTGAGTACTGCTGAGTTTGCGGAGTCCAGGTGGTTTTTGGCACGTACTCGTAAGCCTGAACCGGGTCCTTGAGCGGATTCCACCAGCCGCGAAGTTTGGGCTGCATTACGTATTCAGTTTTGGGCACAAAGGTCGTCAGCGGATAGTTCTGCAAATTGGTTGCAATTGTCGGCTCGTAAACGGTCTGTTCGATCGTTCTCGCTTCCCAACGCGTAACCGGAACCGTGACGGGTACCAGTTGTTGCTGAAAAACCCGGCCGGTCGCAGGGTCTCGAACAATCCACGGTTTCGTTGGCGCGGTTGTGTGGGCGGGACCAGCCGCATTAGCCCCAGCACGCGAGTTCGTCCCAGGCGAGGTGGTCGCAGAAGTCTGGGCGTTGGTGTTTGTAGTCAGGGCCACTATCGCACAAACAGCCAGGATACTTGCGACTGGGGTTTGAGGCGACCATCTGCAGCGTGAAGCTTCTTGCAAATCCATCTGGAAACCCTCGTGCAGAACGAATGCTCAGTGACTTGGTCGTCATGCGTGGAATCGCGTGATGTATTGCTGCAACATCGCTCTAGATGACGGCGTAAGTCGCCTAGTTCTTACTTACCGCATCTTCCAGCATCGGCAATTCTCTGGATCGAAATAAGTCGTTGTCGTAGTGGGGGCGAAAATAGTGGAACCGCGCCAACGACGGCCAACGACGCTCCAGCCACGCTGTCCGGGGGCTGACTGGGGGCTGACCGTCACAAACTGCATTTTGGAGGGAGAGGACGGTTGCGAACAGCGCGGCGCATGCGCTTTTCGCCAAAATTTGTTGGAGAGTTGCGAATTATGGCTGGGTTTGCAGCGTCAAACCAGAGGTTCGAGTGCTGCAACTTCGCGGAAACTGAGCTTGAACACCTTGTCCAATATCGGATGGCGGTAAGAATAGCGAACGCTGTGGCTGCCATTAGCGTAAAGTCGGGTAGCAGCGGTTCGGTATGAATTTTCAATTTTTGGACTGAACGTGTTTGCAATCGTCAATTAATATCGCCTTTAAGTGATGAATCGATCAGTTTTTGGTTTCAACAGCTGTGTGGTCGACCGAAACTAAAGTAGTCGTTGGCGAAAAGGTGGCCGTTCCCAACTGGTGATCGGTCCCAGCAGAAGGTTTACAAAATCAACGAGCCATTTTCCAACTGCAAAGTCTGCGAAAATGAAAGACAATACAGAAGCCACAAAGACTCTAAAGCGCTTTACGCTTGACGAAGCGAATGCAATGCTCCCATTGGTGCGTTCGATTGTCAGCGATATTCGCGACGTGTTCCGTACAGTGACCGGCAGACGAACGGATCTGCATCGGTTGCTTCGCAAAGGTGCCCGGACGGCAGGGCAAGTCTACGATGACGAAGTGGCGGAAAGCCGCGCTGATCTGCAAGAAGAATACGATCAAATCTGGCGTTTTCGCGAAGAGCTGGAATCGCTGGGCGTTTTTCTCCGACAACCTGAAGAAGGTTGGATTGAATTTCCCGCTTCGATCACTGGACGCGAGGCCTTCTTTTCCTGGCGTCTCGGGGAAGAACAGATTCAGTTCTGGCGCGAAGCCGATGCTCCCTGGTCCAGCCGCAAAGCGTTGCTGACCATGGAAAGCGATGGAAACTGAGCAACTTCAAAACGAAAAACGCCCAGCTTGTTTCAAAGCTGAGCGTTGGTTCTCGATGCATTGAGCGACCGTGTGTCACTCGTTTTCTTCCGTCTGTGGTGGCGGAATAAACTTCGGAGCGCTCGGTTCAATGCGTTCAGTTTCTGGTGTAAAAGCAGCTTTCTTCGGAGCAGGATCTGTGTGCTCCCAATTCTGGAAATCGCGCTGAAACGAATCCAGGTGCTTTCTGAGTTCGCGGTAGCTGGCCCCAAAGTTCCGCGCCACTTCCGGCAGTTTACTGCCGAAAAGCATGAGGGCGATAACTCCGAAGGCCATCATTTCTTGATAACCTAAGCCAAACATGGCGTTGCAAAACCTCGGCTGGATGAAAGGAAACGAGAAACTGTAATCGCACGATCAGTTCTTGGTATCGCTCTCGATTTTATCAGTCGTCTCGCTTGGCCCGTCGCGCATTCCAGCCTTAAACTCGTTGGCGCTCCGCCCTAGGTTCCGCATGAGACTCGGCAAGCGAGAGCTGCCGAACACGAGCAACATGATCACCATGAAAATGAGGAGTTCTTGAATTCCCAAGCCGAACATAACAGTTCCAATTTCTTGCAATCGTCTTCGCAAATTGAGCCGCTTTGGCGTACCAAAATTCGCGATGCCAACAATAGGCGAAAGCAGGCCAGTCCCCCTCACCGTGAGAGTACCGCCAGAACCGTTGTCTGCGTTTGTATCCAGTCTATTCTAAAGACAGCCCTGAAGCTGTAAAACGACTCCGCTTTAATCCGAACGGACCAAGAAATACTCCTCGCCGATTATGACGAGGAGCATTTAAACTTTTCTAAGCACATCGAATAGTCAAGCAAACTAGAATCCTGCTGCGTTGCCTTGCCCGGCTTTTCCTGCAGCACCAGCGGCTCGCAGTACGCCTTCTTCGATCGTCATGCGATAGATGGCTCCGCGAGGAATCACGTTGCCATTAACCAGTACTTTGTCTTTGCCTTCGTACTGTTTGACCGCGTCGAGCACCAAATCCAGCATGGAGTTGGGCGAAATCGACTGTGCGAAATTCAGCACCTTCGCGAGTTCAATCGTTCCTTCAAAAGGCGTCGCAACAGCGCTTGGATTCTTCTTCATCGCGTCGATGGCTGCTTTTAGCGAAGCATCACCCGCGGGATCAATCGATACGGCGAACGCTTTGTCAGCCGTACCAATCGTGAGCTTAACGCTATCGCCAAAAATCTTTTTCACGTTCTGGTCATCCGTCTCCACTGGAACGCTGGTGCGATGCAAAGTCATCCCGCCATAGGTTTCGTACCCGAATTCAAACTTCGGAACTTGATCGTAACTGCTTAGATCCTTGACTGCATCTTGAACGGCTTGAGCGAGCGCGTTGCCGTCGGCGATTCGGCCGCCGATCAGAACTCGCAGCGAATCGCCACTAACGCTGGCCGACAGTGCACCATCGATCATGCCGTCTTCGACAGTCTGTTCGAACAGGTTGCCGATCTTGTCGACCAATGCGAAAACAACTTTCGTCGCTTGGTCATCGTTGATCTCGTCAGAGATTCGATCCTTCACCTGATCCAAAGAAGTCTTGATGCTGTTCTTGACCATGGGTTTATCCGCATCAGCGATCTTGCCTGTATTGCGGAACGTTACGGCCGGGTCGGGCAACTGAAACGCTGTGAACGAGGACTTCACATCCTTGGCTGCATTGGCTTGCATCGCCAGCTTGCTACCTTCAACAAACTGTGCTGCGCCGTCGAAGTAAGTCTTCTGTCCCTTTGGATCGATCGCCCAACCGAAGATCAACTGCTCAGTATCGCGAATCGATTGCTCAAGTTGAGCCATCGAAGCTTCGCCCATCTCGCGAGCCTTTTCGACTTCTTCTTCAGTTCGATCGCCTTGTTCAGCCATCGAACGTTCGAATCCACCGCGAATCTGATCAACCATCATGTCAACCAAGTCAGCCGGCAAAGCTTGAAGGTTGCCTTTGATGGCGATGTCGTACTTGGTCGGTAAATCGCCGAGCGCTGCCGCTGGATTCGCCGGTACGTTATCGAGAGCCTCTTCCGTTTGCGAAATGTAAAGCCACCCATTCGCATCCTTGACATAGATCGCGTTTCCACCCGCAGCGATCTCGAACAAGCCATCACCCAAGTCGTCGGGTTCGATGCCGACGGGAGCCAACGCATCGAAAAACGCAGCACGATCCGAAATCGGCAAAAATCCAATTGGAACCGGCGTCTCGCCGTCCATCGATACGGTTACGCCGAGTGGTCGAGTTCGATCGAGCCCTTGCGTGTATTGAGTTGCTAGCACGCTGTAAAAGCCACCGACGTCTTGCATGTTGCTCGCGCGAAGCACGTAAATCGTATCGCTGAGCAGTCGTTCAAGATTGGTTATCGACACGATTGCGACCGGTCCGTTCAACTTGGCTGCAGCAGCTTTTTGCGTGGCAGGCGCTGTCGCAGTGTCTTGTGCATAGGCTGTTGAACCGGCAACTCCAAATGCCAGAATCAATCCAGCGAACGTTGCTGTAAGGTTGGGGAATCGCCGCATGAGTTTCTCCTGAATGGACACGGATTAAGTTTCAAAATTAGATCTAAGGATCGCAACTGTTGCTGACCTGAATTCTCGCAAAACAGCTTTATCGATTTGCTTTATCGATTTTTCGAAGACGCGCCTCGATGAATGGTGTTTGGTACGATTTCCCAGAGCTGCAATCGAATCTTGCTAGTACTTGCCAATGAATAAGCTAACCGTTCGCCCGTCGCCTGGATAGCACACCGCCGCGGTGTTCAACACTAGGGTATGCAGCTCCATTTAGCGGCAATTTGCGCACCACTTACGTCGCGTATTCGTAGGACAAAGCTAGTTATTGCCAAATTGCTTCCCCGTTTGGCAGGCATTCTCTGCAATCCAATTTGGCACTTGGACACTCTTGTGCGTCAAACCACCGCGACAACTTGACCTTCAGCGCATACCCAGACTCGGTCCGATTTACGCGGATGTACAAGTTGCGTGCCCGTAAAATTGCCTATCGCGGGCAAAATCAGTTGCCTTTCCGTCAGCCAAAAACAGGGCAACTTTCCCGTCCGGTCGCTACCACGATCGACGCGAACCGCCGGATGAAGGTGGCCACAGCATAGCAAACAAACGCCTGCATCGAGTGATTGCGGCTCATGCGCAAGTTGGATGTCGCCCAACTCCATTTGTCGGGTGACATTCAGCGACCAATTAACCGGCAGTTTTCCAAGTCGCCGGTCGTGGTTGCCAAGCGTCAGGCTTATTTCGACTTGCTGAAAAGCGGCAAAGAACTCGTCCAACGACTGCATGACGTCCGCTGACCTGGAACAGGTCGCATGAAACAGGTCGCCGAGAAATACCAGTCGCTTGGCCCGCGTCGTTCGCAGCATGGTTGAGATCACGCCCAGAGTGGCTGCGGTAGAGCCGCTGGGTACCGGAATTTGATGATTGCGAAACGTTGCTTCTTTTCCAAAGTGTGTGTCCGCAACCAAAAGCGTCTCAGCTGCAGGCACATAGACACCGCGCTCTGCCATCAATTGCAAAACTCGACCTTCGATCTCAACATCCAAGTAACTCACTCAATCCTCAACTATGTCCTAAACTGGTCCGCAGCCTCTTCCAGCTCCGATTGCATCCGCGCAATTCGATCCACAAGCGACTCCGTGCTAATGCGTTCGCGCAGTCTATCGACCACCAACGGAAAGGAAAGTGGCGTGACCTTCGGCGGATCTTTGATCACAAGCTCGCCTCGTCCGATCCGTTCCAGCGCTGCTGCCATGCGAGTTGCTTCCAACTGAAACTCCAGCACCTCGCGACGGCTTTGCTCGAGCAGCAGATTGTTCGGATCGTACTGCGCGAACGCGTCAAAGAACAGATTACTGTTCGCCTGGATGTAACTAGAACTTTTCCGCGCTCCCGGAAATCCTTGCTGGATCAAACCTGCAACGCGCGCGATCTGTCGAAACTGCCGCTTCGCCATCTCAGTCGCATTTAAGCTGCGCAAGATGTCCTCCTCCAACTGCTCTGCGCGAAACAATCCCGACGCGATCGCCGATTCAATTGGAATAGCCGTCGGCGATTGCAAGACAATTCCATAGTCGTTGCAAGCCATTGACAGCGTCGACTTCTCGCGCTGTGACAAGCGATACGCGAACAGCGCAGCCATCCCTTCGTGAACCAATCGACCTTCGAAAGGAAACAGAAAGACATGGTAACCATGACGATTCCTGATCCTTTCAATCAACAACTGGTTGCACCTTGGAAGGATGCTCCAAGCGACTTGGATATCGAACAGACCCTTCAAAGCTTGCATCTCGCGACCGACCAGCTTACCGCTGGAGGCTTCTTCGATCTTGCGTCGCAGCGCTTCACTCAACTCGCTCGACAGTGGCATTCGACCACCAGCCCATCGCGGAACGGTGTCCGCCTTACCTTTAGCACGACGCACATAAGCTGCATTGTCGCGAATACGAACAAGCTCAACTAATCGCCCAGCAAACAGAAATCGTTCGCCGGGTTTCAGCTTCGCCAAGAACGACTCTTCCGCCGTTCCGAGTGTGCTGCCTTTGAGATATTTGACTTGCATCGCTGCATCGGAGGTGATCGTTCCGATATTCATCCGATGATTCGAAATTACTCTTCGCTGCAGAACTTCATAACGACCTTCATCGATCGTTACTCGATGAAAATCCGGATACGCTTTCAACGACGCGCCTCCACGCACCACAAAGTCCAACACCCATGACCACTCCGACTCGGTTAACGTCTCGTAGCTAACCGCAGAGCGAACTTCATTCAACAAGTCATCCGCGTCAAAGCCACCACCGATCGCAACACTCACAACATGTTGAACAAGCACGTCGAGCGGCTTGCTGAGCAGCGGTTTCGCTTCCAGCGTCCCCTGGACAATGGCATCTTGCGCCGCTGCGAGTTCAATCAATTCGATGGCGTTCGTCGGAACAAAAGCCAACTGACTGACCGCATCCGGCTGATGACCGCTTCTGCCAGCTCGCTGTAGCAACCGCGCGGAACCTTTAGGACTGCCGACTTGAATGACTTGATCCACCGCCGTGAAATCGACTCCCAAGTCCAGACTGCTGGTGCAAACCACTGCGCGCAATTTGCGGTTGCGCAAACCATTCTCAACCCAGTTACGCACACTGCTGTCCAATGAACCATGATGCAGCGCGATCTGCCCCGCCCAATCTGGCCGTTGCCGCAATAACTCTTGATACCAAATCTCGGTTTGCGAGCGCGTATTGGTGAAAACCAAAGTTGATTTGCATTTGTCGATCACCGCAGCAACCGCTGGAACCATCCGAGTTCCGATGTGACCCGACCAGGGAAAACGGTCGATCGTTTCCGGCAACAACGAACTCAATCTCCATCGTTTCTTCTTATAGCCCTCAACGATCTTTGCACTCCGCACAACTTCACGACCAACGAGCACTTGGAGCGCTTCTTCCAGGTTGCCGAGCGTGGCCGAAAGTCCCCACACTCGCAAATTAGTATTCAGTTTCCGAAGTCGCGCAAGCGCCAACTCGGTTTGAATACCGCGCTTAGTCCCCAGCAATTCGTGCCATTCGTCGACAATCACCGCTTCGACATTCTTGAGCTGAGCCAGCAGCGTTGCATGCGTCAGCATCAATGACAAACTCTCGGGCGTGGTGATCAGCGCAGTCGGCAGTGTCTTCAACTGCCGCGCTTTCAAACTCGCCTTGCTATCTCCAGTCCGCGATTCTAGACGCCACGGGATACCAAGTTTCTCGAGCGGCTGCCTCAGCGAACTCTCCGTGTCTCCGGCTAATGCGCGGAGCGGTGTGATCCAGAGAACTCTGAGCGATGGCGGTCGCTTGGGGTTCCACTTCGTTCGATCCGGATTCTCTGCCATCCACTTTACAATCGGTCCCAGCCAAGCGGCGAGCGTCTTGCCAGTGCCCGTAGCCGAATGGATCAAGCCGCTCGTGCCTTCGCGGTACGCGCGCCACACCGAACGCTGAAAGCGAAACGGCTTCCAACCCGTTGATGCAAAGTAGCGATCAATCGCTTGCAGTGGTGTTTCTGTTGCCTCAGTTGCTTCTCTTGTCGCAATCGTCGATGTCGCCTCGAAGTTATCGTTGGTTGAACGCGTAAAATCACAATGGTGTGTGGCTCTTGTTCCCTGGCAGAGCCTGGGACCCCACTGCCTTGCAGGCTCCGCCAATTAGCCGCTGGGCGCTAGCCCCGGTTTCCACGGTTCCTCGGTTTCCACCCCGGTACTAACCGCGACTAACGCCGTGCGGCTGATGTTTTTCGGACTCTAAACTCCAGGCAGTAGCGCTAGCAACTCACTCAGCGTGTTCGCATCTTCAGGCTGTTTGTCATGTCGCCAGCGAGCGATCCGCGGGAATCGAGTTGCGATGCCGCTCTTGTGCCGCGAACTACGCTGCAATCCTTCGAACGCCAACTCCATCACCAGCTTCGGCGCCACACTGCGCACAGGTCCAAACGCTTCTGTCGTATGCTCGCGCACAAAACGATCCACTTTGCGAATCTCTGCATCGTCCAGCCCACTATAGGCCTTTGCAAATGGAACCAGTTTTCCGTCGTCCCACAATGCAAACGTGTAATCGGTAAACAATCCCGCCCGCTTGCCATGCCCTTTCTGCGCATAGATCAGTACAGCGTCGATGGTGTAGGGAGCGACCTTCCACTTCCACCAAGTTCCTCGCACGCGGCCGACATCGTACGTGGAGTCTTTGCGTTTGAGCATCAGTCCTTCGGCATTGTGTTCGCGACTGGCCATCCGCACTTGCGTCAGGTCTTCCCAAGTTGCAGCGGTCAACAGCTTCGTTACTCGCAAACTTCGATGCGATGTCTGCGCCAGAGTTGACTCCAACAAGCTGCGTCGCTCGCTTAACCGCAACTGCCTTACGTCGCGCCCCGCATGCTCAAGTAAATCAAAAGCGTAAAACGCCACCGGTACTTCAGCCAACAACTTCTTGCCAACCGTCTTGCGACCGATCCGCCTCTGCAACGCTGCAAACGGCAAGACTTCATCCTCCACCGCCGCCAGAATCTCTCCATCAATGACGGTTCCATCAGGCAACAGCGCAGCCGCCGCTTCAATTTCAGGCCAGCGATTTTCCATCAAGTCTTCGCCGCGCGACCAAACGAACGTTTCTGAATTGCGACGAATAACCTGTCCGCGAATACCGTCCCACTTCCATTCGGCAACATACTCGTCGCATTCGCCAAGCGACTCGACGCCTTTGTCGACTTCGATCGCATGCGCTAAACAAAACGGATACGGAGTGCTTGGAATCGACTCTGATTCGGTCGGAGCAATCACATGCTGATAGTGCTCAGCGGTGGGTTGGAAGTCGCCCATCAAGCGATGAGCCACCACGTCTGGCACTAATCCGAACTGCGTTGCAATCGCACGCGTGACCAATTGACGACTAACTCCAACTCGAAACGCACCAGTAATTAACTTCATGAT
>JBGSJB010000386.1:0-18446 GCA_041742175.1 Pirellulaceae bacterium | reverse complement strand
CCTGTCGTCAACGATCAAACGTTTCATGTCAGCGAAGCAGCGGTTGCTGGCAGCGTGATTTCGGTCGTTCAGTTCACGAAGGGTTTTCCAAGTCAAATACTGAGTGCTTCGATCACTTCCGGCAATCCTGCAGGTCTGTTTACGCTCGATGCGGCCTCAGGCAATCTCACGCTCAACCGCGCCGAACTAGATTTCGAGACAACGAAAACTTATACGCTGAACGTCACCTTCATCGATACCGCGAATGCTGCTTTGACAGATTCCGCTACGATTCAATTGATCGTTGACGATGCGAACGAGCCTCCGGTCGTCGCCTCAACGACGAAGTCATTGACTGAGAACGTCGACGTTGGGACTGTGCTCGTTACGATGGCAGCAGCTGATCCCGATGCTGGTCTGGCTGGTCAGTTCCTCTGGAGTATTGTCGCTGGTAATACAGGCAGCGCGTTTGCAATCGATCCGACGACTGGCGAAGTGCGAGTGAATGATGCCAGCCGAATCGATTACGAAGCGAATCCAGTTTTCAACTTGACGGTACGAGCCACTGACCGAGGCACTCCGGCAAAATCAGGTGACGGCAGCTTGGTCGTCACACTGCTGAATGTCAACGAAGCACCCGTTCTACTAGCTCAAACGTTGAGCGTTATTGAGAACAGTGAAGCGGGCACCGTAGTTGGCACGATCCGCGGCATTGACCCCGACGCAAACGATACGCTGCAGTGGGAAATTACTGGTGGAAGTGGTGCTGACTTATTCGAGATAAACAGCGATGGGCAACTCACCGTGGCCGCTGGTGTTAAGCTCGACTTCGAGGAGACCGATCAGTATGAAATAGAGGTGACGGTCGCGGATGCGGGGTTGCTTACCGACTCGCATCTCTACAAAGTCAACATTCAAGATGCGAATGATGCACCACTGCTTAACGCGCCCTCACAGTTCACTTTGGATGAAGATGTTGTCAGCGGTTTTGTGGTGGGCGCTGTAACCGCTTCCGATCAAGATGCGACTCAGCAACTGTCGTTCAGTCTCAGCGGCAGCGCGACGGCGAAGTTCGCTATCGACTCAGCGACCGGAGAGATCACTGTTGCAGAGGATGCAACATTCGATTTTGAATCTGCGCCGACGTTGTCGCTGACCGTTCAAGTTACAGATAATGGCACGCCAGCGAAAACCACGTCGTCGGTCGTCACGATTGAATTGAACGACGTGAACGAAGCACCTAGCATTTCACCTATCGGCTTTCAAGTTCCCGAGAACAGCGCTGCCGATACCGACATTGGCGTGTTGATCGCAACCGACCCTGACGCTGGCGATGTTCTCAGCTACGAAATCGTCGAACAGACGGCGAACTGGGTAACAATCGACCCAGTGACCGGTGCGTTCATGGTCGCTAGCGACGCCGTGATTGATTTCGAGACGCTTAGCATTAACGATGTGAAAGTACGAGTCACCGATCGCGGTGAACTTTCGGTTGAACGGGTTGTGCAGTTCCAAGCGCTCGATCGCAACGATCCGCCGACTATTCTCAACCCGCTACCCGATGCGAACGCCAGCGCGGGTACTTTGTTCACCTATTCGATCGCGGCGAATACAGTCGTCGATCAAGACGAAGGAGATTCGCTCCGTTTCTTCATGACTGATGGCGTTGGGTTCCCATTGCCTTCGTGGCTCAGTTTTAACGCGACAACACGCGTCCTGAGCGGCACTCCGAGTGCGAATGACGCTGGCGCTACACAGTTGAGATTCACCGCTACCGACTCCGCTGGCGCCGCAGCTTCAACTCAATTCACTGTAACCGTAACGGCGATCACCCATCCCTGGCACAACACGGACGCTCCGCTCGACACGAACGGCAATGGATCAGTTTCGCCAGTGGATGCCTTGATCGTCATCAATTATCTGAACTCTGGCGCTCCACGCGAGATCACCAGTGGCTCCGCTCCAACGTTCGGTTTCTTGGACACCAGCAAGGATAACGTCGTCTCACCGCTCGACGCGTTACTTGTGATTAACGTACTCAATCGCCGCGGCAGCGGTGAAGGTGAAGGCGAAGGTAAAGGCGCAGGCGAATCAGCTTCGATATCAGCTCAGCCTTCACAAACCGCTGGGTACTTCGATTGGGCAGAGAAACGAAAGCAGGCGGAGCATGAGCTGCGCGAAGAATTGATCGAGTTGCTGGCGAACGTGCGAAGCAGTTTTGACCGGAAACCTTAGATCCAGCGTCTAGTCTGTACCATTTTAACTAAGCGAACAGCGTTTTAGACTCGCGTGAGTAGCAGTGCGCTGTACGCGACCGTTACCCCAACGATGGCGGTACCGAGATAAAGTGTCTGACGAGCTCGGCGAAGATGCTGTATTGCTATTAACTGCGTTATCAAACACACACAAGCGACGAGAAACAGCTTGAAAGCGATCATGCCGTTGAAACCCCAGTGAATGAACACTTGGTTGGCGATTGGGTTCGCTTCGATGGCATTCATGCGCAACAAGATATTGGTGAAAACGATATCGAGCACATTGGCGAGGATGAAGAAATTGGTCTCAGATTGCAGCGGTAACTGATGGCGAAAAAGCAGCGTGAATACGCGTTGAGAAAGCGACTGTACATTACCAGAAGCTTCACTTTCGATCGGGTACCCAGACCATGCGTCTCGCCCGGTCGACTGCGCGGTCATTTGAGGTGCGGGCGGTGGAGCGGTTGGTTGCGTTCTTGTCTCGGGCTGCTTCGCTTCGCGCGAGGCATTTGGCGGATGCTGGCCTTTGCGAGCGCGGATAATTCGATCGTAAGCCTCGCGAACTTGTTCAAAAGCCCACGCGTCGCCACCCGCATCGGGATGGTACTTGGCAGCCATCGCGCGGTAAGCACGTTTAAGCTCCTCGTCGGAGGCCGTTTCGTTTATGCCTAAAATCTTGTATGGATTCATGGTGGAGGCTAGACGAAAAGGCGTGGCTGAAATCAAACGCATCAACAAGCCGACAAATTGCGATGCTTCTCGCTGATTGCCACCATCTTAACCCAATTCCGGGCGGTTCGGCGAGCATTGGAAAAGTCAAATCGTTTAGCTCTGTGCTAGAATGCAATGGTGATTGATTGCAGGTGATTTTGGAGGTAACAATGTTTTTGCTTCGCAAACTTTTTGTGGCTGCGGTTTTCCTAAGTGTCTTTCAAGTGGCTAGCGAAGCGCGAGGGCAACGCAAGCCGGAACGCGTTGAAGCGCCGAAGTTCACCTCCGGGCAGATGAGCGGCGTGTTCTTCCCTGACGCGGCTAGCCAACTGAAAGGCGTGCGACCGACAGGGCAACCGGCTCCAAGGCCCGCATTGGCCGAGAACGCGAAATCGAAGAACGCCGCAACTTCTACGGCAAGCTCTGAGACAGACAGCGCCGACGCGACGGCTTGGCACAACTTGATATCACCGGACGCAATCGAAGACCTGATCAAAGGTTCGAAACTGCGGCTCGATAAAACGGTCACTACACCAGCTGCTTTCGCTGGTGGTGGTTTCGCCGTTGCGAGAAAAGAGTTCTCGATGCAGGCGCTGTTATTTGCAATTATCGAGAGTTATCCGAGCGATGTGCGCTGGAAGAGCAGCGCGGGTGTCGCGCGTGAACTTATGTCGCGGGTCGCTGCGAACACGAAAGTTGGATCAGCGCAAGTCTACGAGGAAGCGAAGAAACGCTTGCTGGATTTGGGTGATTTGACCAACGGAACGCAGCTGAGCGGCAAAGCCGGTGGCGAGATCGAGTGGGCGAAGTTGATCGACCATGCGCCCATTATGCAGTTACTCGAATGGGCTCAGCAGGAAAACATCGCGCCGAATTCCGCTAGCAGCGATCGTTTTGCTCAGAACAAGGACGCGCTGCAACATCACGCAGAACTAGTGGCAATCCTTGGCAAAGTGATGACGGTTGAGGAAATGCCCTATGCTGATGACAAAGAGTACGTGGCACTGGCGAACGAAATGATCGACCAAGCGCGGCAAGTTGTGCTGGCTGTGAAAACTGAAAATGCCGAACTCGCTCGTCAGTCAGCTTCAAAGATCGGACAGAGTTGCACGAAGTGTCATGACACTTTCCGCTAATGTAGCAGATAGATAAGGTAGCAGATAAGAGATGGGCGTTGCGATCATTCGCCAATGGCACTTAACTTGTGCACACAGATTAGAGCTTCGCAGGATGGAATACGTTTTCTAAAATGGACCGATGAGCAATTCAAACTTGCAGCGCAACACTCTCGTCGGACTTCTTTTCAGCGTTCTACTTACGATTGTCAAATTCGTCGCTGGCGTGTTGGGCTCTTCGAGCGCGCTGGTCGCTGACGCCATCGAATCGCTTGCTGATGTCTTCGGTTCCATTCTCGTATGGCAAGCTTTGCGAGTCGCGCATCAACCCGCCGATGATCGTCATCCGTATGGCTATGGCAAAGCTGAATCGCTGTCCGCACTTGCCGTCGGAGTCATTCTACTCGTCGCGGCTTTTGTGATCGTGGTTAAAGCGTTTCGCGAAATTGTTGTTCCGCACTTGCCACCGGCTGCGTGGACCATCTGGATTCTGATTGCGATTGTGTTGACGAAGGAGCTGTTGTTTCGATTCGTCGTGCATGGGGCGAACAAACATGATTCCGATGCGGCGCGGGCAGATGCTTGGCATCATCGCGCAGACGCTGTCACTTCGCTTGCAGCATTGGTTGGCGTTGCAGTTGCGATTTGGGGTCCGCCGCTGACGGGAGTTGAGTCGCTCGTTTTAGCGGACGAAGTCGCGGCGCTGTTGGCGAGTGGTGCGATCGTATTTACAGCTCTCGGGCTGATCCGGCCCGCACTGCGCGAACTGCTTGACGCAGTTTCAAGTGAAATGATCGACGTCGTTACTGCCGTAGCTGCACGCGTCGAAGGTGTCCGCTTGGTCGAGAAGGTTTGGGTGCGCAAAAGTGGCTCGGGTTATTTCGTCGATATGCACTTGCATGTCGACCCCGAACTCTCGATCAAATCCGCTCACGCTCTAGCTGGCAAAGTCAAAGCGATTTTGAAGTCGCGAATTCCTCGCATCCTCGGCGTCCTTATTCATATCGAACCCAGCGAAGTATCCAGTGAAGAAGTTTCATCCGCCACAACGCCTGAGCAACCTGCTGGCTAGGGTTTAACCGTGTGGCCAACCCGCGCATACGCAACAAGCACACACGCGACCCGTCGAGGCCTTGTTTCAGCAAGGCACAAGGCCGTGGCTGCTAGCAAATTCAAGGCGGCTGCGTGGCACAGTGCCGCAGACTGCATCGCAAATCGCCACCAGCGAAGTTCACTGCCGACCGCCCATTGTTGGTTTACTCAAGCCCATTTGGCTAAGATTGAGGTTTAGCGGATCGAAAAAATCTGAGACAATTGCATTCCGCATTCGCTCCAAAATTATACGAGCGGACAATCGTTGCAATCGCGCTAAGCGCTGCAAGAATCAAGAATTCTGGATTGATTGCGCTCAGGCCCCACCGTTAAAACCCACCTTATTACGCAGTACTCAATTCGGCGTGTCAGTATAGAATTACATAGCTAGCGGCGAAAGCTTGACGTTGGACGCCATCATCCACTGCCGTTTTTCGACGCAATCCGCTAGGCTCTGTGCGACAGCTCCGATCGGTCCGCGGTTTCGCTTGCTGGATCGCGATGTAACTTCAAACTTGGAATTTCCTATGTCCTTTTGGTCAAGCGTATCAATCAAGAACCAACTGATTCGGCTGGTGTTGGGATTGATAGGTTTTACGTTGGTCGGCTGTGGAGAAGACGTTGCGATTAGGCAGTACACCGTCGATAAGACTGAGTTGAGTCGGCCCGCAACTGTCCAGCAAGAACAGCAGATGCTAGGCGCAATCGTTCCAAACAAAGATACGACTTGGTTCTTCAAGTTGGTTGGCCCCCCAGAGGATGTTACCGCAACTGAAGCTCAATTTCGCGAAATCATCAACTCGCTCAAGTTTGCTGAATCGGGTGATCCGATTTGGGAGCTATCCCAAGGATGGACGGAGCAGCGAACCGGCGGCATCACTTTCGCCAAACTCGCTCCGCCTGAAGGCGAAATCAGCGCTACTGTTACGCAACTTGCCAGCCCTCCAACGACCGGTGATTCCTCGTGGCAAACTTGGGTGCTGGACAATGTGAATCGTTGGCGAAGGCAATTGGCCCTGGGCGATCAAGATTGGTCCGCGATGCAAAGTGAGTTGCAGGAGTTGCAATCGCTGAACCAAGGCGAAGCGCGTGCGTATTATGTTAGCTTGCGTGGCGAGGGAAGCGGGCAAATGAGTGGTCCGTTCTCGGGTGGCCCTTTTTCGGGTGGGCAAGCTGGACCGATGTCGTCGCCGAAGCCAGCAGCGAATGCGGCTCCTGAGTTGACTTATGCGGTGCCACCAGGCTGGGAACAAGGTCAAGCCGGCGGAATGCGCTTGGCGACTTTCAAAGTGTCCGAAGGTGATCAGCAAGCTGAAGTGACTGTAATTGCGGCTGGTGGGGATGAACGATCCAACGTAGCTCGATGGCAGCGTCAGTTGATTCCTGACGCCGATGAAGCCGCGATCGATGCCGTCATGGCACAAGCCGAAAAAGTTGTTGTCAACGGAGTGGAAACGTCGCTGTATACGCTCAAAGGAATAGAAGGCCCAGACCAAGGCGCGTTCTTGGCCGCCATCGTTCCATGGCAACCAACTTCACAGTTGTTCATCAAGTTCATCGGACCCGCAAAGTTGGCTGAGCAGCAGCGGGATTCGTTCGTGACGTTTGTCAAATCGATAAAGTGGTAACAGTTCGCGCGGTCGTGTTCTATTCCGCGCTACGGGTTGGAATCGCTTAAAAGCATATTTCGCTGAGTAGAGGTAACGTATGACTGCAGGTACATGGTCGAACGAAGTGTCCACCAAAAGTGCGACGCGATCGATAATCGATGTTCCCATTCTCTACTTAATGATTCGTGCAATGGGATCGCTGAAGATCACTGTTGCCATGTTCGGCTTAGGGATTCTGCTGCTGCTCTTCGGAACACTTGCACAGGATCAACAGAACCTTGCCGAGGTTAAACGCCTGTACTTCAACGCTTGGCTTGCCGTCATTCCGCTCGACGTTTTGTTTCCGATCACTATTTTTCCGCATGCGACTGCGTACCCGGGCGTATTTCCGTTTCCGGGCGGAGCTACAATTGGGTTAATCATGCTGTTCAACTTGATCGCCGCCAAAGCGACTCGTTTTTCAGTTCACGCTAAAGGCGCGAAGCTGGCGACTGGAGTCGTGGTCAGTTTGGTCGGCGCCGCGATTATCGCTTTAGTGATTATTGGTGGACACGCTGCGGACGGTCTTCAAGGCGCGCCACCGATCTCCTACGACGCTTTATGGAGCGTGCTGCGAGCCGGGTTCGTGCTGGCGACTTTGGTGCTTACTGTCTACGCGATACAAACTCGCAACATGCCCAAACTGACACGCATTCTTTCGTGGTCGAGCGTTGCGATTCTGTTGTCGTTAACTCTGGTGATGATCTTCGGTGGCAGCAATGCGCGTCTGAATGATCCCGGCATGCGAATCGTTTGGCAACTACTTCAAGCCGGAATCGCTTCGTCGGTGTGCCTGGTTGGGTTGATCATGGTGTTCGGCATTCGTGGCGGAAACGTGCTGATCCATGCCGGAGTCGGTTTGATGATGGTCGGTCAGTTTGTGTTCGGTGACCGCCAAGTTGAACAGCGGTTGAGCGTTGCGGAAGGCGATTCGACGAGTCTCGTGTTTCAGCAAGATGAGCTCGAACTGGCGATTATCGATCCAAGCGTTCCGAAGAAAGATTCAGTTACCGCAGTGCCGGAAGCATTGATCCGCCGCTCGCTTCGCGACGACAAAGTTATCGACTCCACAGAGCTGCCGTTTCGACTGAAGATCGTCGAGTGGATGACCAACAGTACGCTGGAGAGACCTAGCGAAACTGAGAAGAACTTAGCAACCTTGGGACGCATTGGGACTATGGCAATCGCCAAACCGATCGAACCGCTAGGTGGCGCGATGGAGGGCTCAAACATCGCTTCCGCTTACGTGCAGATTTTTCCAAGATCCGGTGGCGAAGCGATTGGAACCGTGTTGTTGACCCAGCAATTGAATGATCAAGCTCAGTTGTTCGTGGGTGCGGGACCCGATAGCAACGAGAAGATCACTGTCGATGGAAAAGAGTATGAATTGGCGTTGCGCTTTCGTCGCGAATACAAACCGTACAGCGTCAAGCTTAAGGATGTCGTTCGAGTAAATTACAGCGGCACTGAAACTCCGCGTGACTACTCTTCTGTGATTGAAATTACCGACAAGGAAAGCGGTGAAACGCAAGAAGGCCGCACATGGATGAACAATCCAATTCGCTATCGCGGTGAGACCTTTTACCAAAGCCAATACCAAAAGGCTCCTACACCCGGCGGAGGCACGATTGAAATCACCGGTCTGCAAGTCGTCGAAAATGCAGGCTGGGTGATTCCGTATGTTACTTGCATGATGGTGTTGGTCGGCATGCTTGCTCACTTTGGCGGTACGTTTCACACCTTCGCCAGTCGCTATGAACGCGGCGCAATTCCCACGGGGCGACAAAACGCTCCGGCGACCGAAACCAAGCCAGCGTTTTCGCTCGTCGGTATTCTCCCTGCCGTCATTGGAATCAGCCTCGTTGCAATAACCGCCGCGTACTATGCAAAACCAGCTCGCGTCGCTCGTAATCAAATCGACTGGAGCGCAATTAACAAAATCCCTGTTCAGCATGAAGGACGCATCAAACCGCTAGATACCGTCGCGAAGAACGTCTTACAAGTGATCACAGAGCCGACGTTCAACAGCATCTCCTATGTTCGCGATGAGCAGAATGAGAAACGTGTTCCAACGGAATGGTTACTCGGCGTCATGGCAGGCCAAGAATGGACCGAAAAAGCGCCGGTCTTCCGCATCTACTCAGAAGAAGTGCAGTCGATGTTCGGTTTGGAGCCGCGAAACGGTGCGCGCTATGCATATTCCGAATTGCTGCCGAATATCGATAAGTTCCGCGCAAAGATCGCTGAGCTGCGCGCGAAAGAATCGGATGAACTAACGCAGGTCGAGCAGAAATTTGCCAGCCTGAATCAAAAACTCAGTCTGTTCAATTTGCTCACCGTCAGCTACCGCATGCCACCTCTGCCCAATCCAAGTGCGGCCGGAGAAAGCGAAGAAGCGAGACGCGCTTTCACAGATCAACTGATGCAGATTCTGAATATGGTTCAGGATATCGAAAAGGGTTCGCCACCAGCGGTGATTCCACCGGCCGGCGAACTTGATCCAGAAAACCCAGAGAGCGAAAAATGGCAAGCCTACGGTCCATCCATCTTCGCAACTTATCTGCAGAACTTGATGTCCAACGAAAGAATCGAGCCGAACCCGGCGCTACGAGCGTTTACCGATGTGCTCGATGCGGTCCGCGATGACAAGCCGCCCGAAATCAACCTCGCCGTAACGAAGTACATGTCGACGATCAGCGACATGCCTGCAGCGGCGGCGAAAATGGACAAAGCAGGCACTGAAAGTTGGTTCAACAAATTCGCTCCAACCGCCCAAGCGATTGTGCTTTATCTACTTGCCATTATCCTCGCACTGCTCACGTTCTTGACGGGTTGGAGCGGAATGAGACGAACAACGTTTTGGTTGTTGGTCGCCATCTTTGTTATTCACTCAGTCGCGATCATTTCACGCATCTACATCTCAGGTCGCCCCCCCGTAATCAACCTGTACTCATCAGCCGTTTTCATCGGTTGGGCGGCCGCGCTTCTCGGATTGATCCTCGAACTGATCTATCCGATTGGCATTTGCAGCTTCTTAGTCGCAGTTATTGGCGCAATCACTTTAAGTGTCGCCAAGAGTCTCGAGAACAACGACACACTGCATGTGCTCCAAGCGGTTTTGGATACTCAGTTTTGGTTGTCGACGCACGTCATTACAATCACCTTTGGATATGCTGCGACATACTTCGCGGGCTTCCTTGGAATTGTGGCTCTAGTGAACCGCATGACAACTGATTCTTCCTCGGCAAATTACGGCGACAACAAACGCTTGCAAGACATACTTTATCGCATGACTTACGCCGTCGTGTGCTTTGGGTTGTTCTTGAGCTTCATCGGCACCGTGCTAGGCGGGCTGTGGGCCGACGATAGCTGGGGACGATTCTGGGGTTGGGATCCGAAGGAAAACGGCGCGCTGATGATCGTGCTGTGGAACGCCATCGTGCTGCATGCGCGCTGGGACAAGCAGGTCGGGCAGCGAGGTTTCGCACTGCTGGCTGTGGTTGGAAACATCATCACCACCTGGTCCTGGTTCGGTGTGAATCAGTTGGGTGTAGGTTTGCACAGCTATGGAAATAACAGCAGCGTGCTTCTGGTGTTGGCCGCGACCGTTGGAGCGCACATCGCCTTTATCGCGTTCAGTTTCTTCGCCACGCGACCCGGTTCTTCAAACTTGACTGAAGCTTAATTTTGAGCGACGTTTCAGCCAGTCTTGATGTCAGTTCGCATCGAGCGCGCGATCAGTGGATCGGGCGCTCTCAAGTCGCGCTGGCTGCGATGTTGTGGAGCACCAGCGGGTTCTTTGCCAAAGCACCTTGGTTCGACGCTTGGCCCGAAGATTCACGCGGTTTGTTATTGGCGTTCTGGCGAGCTCTGTTTGCAATCCCGATATTGATTCCGCTGATCCGCAAGGTCAGTTGGAAGTGGCAAATGTTGCCGATGAGTGTTTGCTTCGCCGTCATGGTTTGGTCATTCATGTCCGCAGCGGTTAACGGACCAGCCGCGAATGCGATCTGGTTGCAGTATCTGTGCCCGGTGTGGGTCATGTTGGTTACGGTGCTGCTCTTCGGCGAACGTGTGAGCGGGCCGGATCTGAGAATGTTTTTGTTCTGTATCGCAGGCGTCGGCTTGATTCTGGGCTGCGAGATGTATCAAGGCGGCGGACTGTATGCGACGTTTCTCGGCATTTTGTCAGGCATGACTTTCGCGGCTGTGGTGCTGTTCATGCGTGGCTTGCAGAACGCTGATCCAGCCTGGTTAATCCTGCTCAATCATTCAGCAACTGTGCTGCTGCTCGCACCATGGGTTTGGGCGGATCGTCCATCGATCGCGACCAGCGGATATTTGGCGCTCGGGTTCTTTGGCGTGTTTCAGATGTCGGTGCCATACATTCTTTTTGCACGCGGATTGCGAAGCACTTCGGGACCGGAAGCTTCGGTGCTAACGTTGATCGAACCGATACTGGTTCCAGTCTGGGTCTTTGTCGCTTGGCATCATCATCCAGGTTACGAACATCCACCTTGGTGGACATGGTGCGGCGGAGCGCTGATTACACTCGGACTAATTAGTCGCTACACTCCCGCGCTTCTTCAAGCTTGGCGAACCGAGAAGCTTGCTTAGCCGAATCCAAGCGATTGAACTGCACACTGACGCGCTGAACTAACCCTAGCCGCAGTAAGCCGAGTACCGACCGTTCTACTGCCCAGCTGCTCTACTGCCCAGCTGCGAACCTCCGACGGCTGCCTATTGACTAGACGAAGAACACCTACTCAGACCCAATTCCTCAGAGGCGGCGTCTGCCAGCGGTGCGCATTCCCGCCACATGTTCAGCGTTCGGTGTAAGTACTTAATGTTAGAGAAACGTAACGGTTTAACAGTACTTGTGCGGATTCGTGATTAATACATTTTGCGCCATGCTAGTCTACTTAGGCAAAACAATACGTAGCGCAGCAGGTCGCACGATGTCGATCACCAAGCGTATATTAAAGCCGTTTTAATCTAACACTCGGCCCATTAACATTCGGTAATCTATTAAGAGCCAGACCGGATAGCTTGTACACGGCTAACCGCAGTTTTTGCCTTAAATAGCCGGAGTGAATGCTCTACTCATACATTGCTTTAACAGTTTATCGGACAGTTTCTGAAGGTGTTTTAGGGATGGACAAGCACTAATCATCCAACGCGAAGCTCAGTGCTAAACTGAAAAATAAGTGACCATTAAAGGGTTTGTATTTAGGTCGCAACAAGAACGCATGAAGTATTCGCAAAGGCGATCAATTAGCGATTGCGTAATGCACGGCGACGCCTGTGCTCGGCCCCGTCGTTACTGAACTGGTGTCGAAACCGCTACGTTGCGGCTCGATATTTTTCAACCGTAGTGCAGTAACTACGCGTTGTTGACAGGTCATTCTATTGTGCAAGGGAGCAGGTACATGAGGGAAAATTTAGTTAGCCATCGAGACCCTCGGCGAGCGTTTACGCTTGTCGAACTGCTGGTCGTCATCGCCATCATCGGCATTTTAGTAGGATTGCTTTTGCCGGCCGTGCAAGCGGCTCGTGAAGCTGCGCGGCGTATGCAATGTTCGAACAACATGAAACAGATCGGTCTCGCATTTCATAACTTCGAATCGGCTTACAAGCAGTTCGCGGCTGGTCCATACGACAGCGATCCAAGTCTGTCGCCTAACTACGTGGAACCTGCAGGTTCCTACGGCACCGTTGTTTGCTGCAACGCCGCATCACCGAAGGGCTGGAGCCATTGGTTCAAGATCCTTCCATACATGGAGCAGCAGAACGTCTACAATCTGGCTCGCTTCGACCTACCGCCAATCCACGGCTCTGCCAGACCGGCCGACTACAACGGCGAAGATTCGGTAGCGCGTGCATTAATCCCAGGTTTCTATTGTCCTTCGCGTAGAGCACCAACTGGTTACAACACTGGACTCTTCGGTCGTTGTGACTACGCAGGCTGTGCTGGTTTTTATCAAGGCGAAGTGCACGAAGGACTTGGCGATATTCCAGCAGCACCGCTTGGAATGAGCCCGCGCAGAGATGAGCGTGCGCAAGAGAATCGCGGTAATGCTGGTGGTCGCAAAGGCTTTATCGTATGGAACGCACTTGGCGATCGGCGACGTTTGGCCGACGCAACCGATGGAACATCCAATGCGATTTTGGCTTCTGAAAAGGCGCTACCACCTTCTCGACATGGTGGTGACGGTGGTGACAACGAGCGTTGGAACAATGCCGGCTGGGACGAGTGTGTGCTGCGTTGGCATTTTCCTCCGATGGCTGATTCAGATCCCCGAAATATTCCTTGGAGCAATATGACTGCAATGACCGGCACGGTTTGGCGTCGTTATTTCGGTTCAGCTCATCCCGGTGGCCTCAACAGTGTCTTCGGCGATGGTTCCGTTCGCTTCGCATCATTTAACGTCGACGCGACCGTCTGGATGCGAGCATGCGTGATTGATGACGGACAAGTCTCAGAAACGATTGAGTAAGTTTATCGCGTGTTACTCGTCAGGCAGTGCGGAGGAATCTGCCTGCTTGACGGTTTCATTTCCCTTCGAAAATTTGAAAAAAACCTATGAAAAAAATTCTTATTGCTGCCATACTATCGCTGCATTGCTTGGGCTGTGGCGGTAGCGGAGAGACGATTATCCCGACTGACAAGTTGACAGCTGAGCAAAATGAAAAAGTAAAAGCCGAGGACAAAGCGATTGCCGACGAAGAAGGCGGACGTAAGTAAACTGTCCAGGTTGTGACGCCCAAAGATCCCATTCATTTGCAGAGTACATTCATGATTGACACGCGTTTAACGATAGCTCTATTGTGTTTGTGCTTTGTAAGTGGCTGTGGTGGGGGAACCAGTGTGACTCCGGTTGTCGTACCGCCTCCTCCTTCTCTCGATGATCTGCCGCTTGTTGCGCATCCTGAGTACGACAATTGGAGTCGCTTTCCCGAGGGTACGAAAGTCATTCGCAAGGATGACTTGGCTAGTACCGATAAAAGCGTAGTCCTTCACACGACTTTGGTTCTTGCCAAGAAGTCCGATAAGGGAGTTACGATCGAGTCTCAAACAGCGATTGAACGTGAAGGTGTTCGCGAAGAAAGCGATCCGACCGAGACTGAGTATCCAGCGCAGTTTCGGCTTCCAAAAGGGTTCACGATTGAACAGTTTCAACTGCCCACACTCAAAGCCAAGAAGACTGGCGATGAGACTCTGGTCGTCGCCGGAAAAGAGTACGCGACTGAAGTCTATACGTTCCAGGATCAGTCAGAAGCTGGCCCAGTTGATGTAAAGCTGTGGCGAAGCAGTGATATTCCTGGTCGGCAAGTGAAGAAAGAAATCGTCGACCGGAAAGGCGTTGTGCTCAGTTCGAGCAATGTCGTCGAGGTAGCGACGCCTTGACTCAGCTGGGATTAGATTCAACTTAGATTACATTGCCTTCAAGAATGAGACGGCATAGCCGATTTGTTCGATCGCGTTCGGAGCTGGTTCACGGTCGATGACGAACCAACCGTTGTACTGCTGCTGTTCCAAACGCGCACAGATCGAAGGAAAGTCGGCCGACCCGCGGCCCAGCGGTACGTCGATGCCGCGGCCGCGAGCTAAATCGCGAACTGCATCCCGAGCGTGCACCAACAAGATATGAGGTGTGCACGCGACTAGAGCATCTTCCGCTGAGTAGTCGTTGGCGATCAAGTTCGCGGGATTGTACGCGATGCCGATCGTTTTCTCCGTGGTACTATCGAGCAAAGCCGCCAAACGTTCCCCTGGTTCAGAACCAGTTTCTGCCGCCAGCATCGCGCCAACGTGTTGACCGTATCGCGCCAGATCGGTTAAGCAAACTTGCAATTGCGAATAGGCCGGGTGTTCCTTATCTTCCGGCACCATGCCGATTTGGTTGACGACAACGTTACAACCGAGCGAGTACGCGAAACGCATCGCTTCTTTCGTCGCATCTATACGCTGATCTAAATCCTGCAGGACGTCATAACCGCGCCGCGTGCGAAAACGAACCGATGCAACCCGCAAATTCAGGTCATCCATCCATTTTTTCATCAGCCGACGCCCAGTATCCGTCAGTTCCTTTGGCCTAATGTCCATGCGGGCGTCGATTTCTATTCCTGCCGCGCCTAGTCTCGCAGCGGTTTGCAAAGCCGCTTTTAATGGCTGGCCCAAACTCGCAATCTGAATTCCAACTTTAAGTTCTGGCACTCTGGTCTATTCCTTTTCTACCTATGGCACCCCAATTGCGGACCACGTTGCAAAACTCAACGCAACCGCTAGCGCTACTCGGTAGCGTTCGAGTTGTTCCGGCGTTCGTTTGTCTAGCCGTTATAGTTTGCAGCTATTCTTTGCCAGCCCAAGATCTCGAAGCAGATCTTGTTCAGGCTTGGGAGTTCCAGCGTAGCGATCTTAATCCAAGTGACCAGTGGCCAAAGGGCTGGAAACGCCGACAAGATCGCGACCATCCAGCTTACCTAGTGATGAAAGTTGTACCGCGCGACCCCGAAGTGGCCACCGCAGCGACAAGGTCACAAGGAACGCTCAGCCTTCTGTGGGACAAATACGAAACCGGTCGCATAGACACACCGCAAAACCCTGAGCGCGTGGCGAAACCAATTTCGAAATTGCTCGACAACGTCGTGGATCGCTGTTTCGAAATCCAGATGGACGGAGCGTCCGCGGAAGTGATCGGCCCCGTGGTACGGCTGGATCCTCGCTACAGTTACGGACTCGATGCTTCCATCCAATGCATTGGACTGAACGGCCATCGAGCCTGGATTGAGTTGGAATTACTGGACGCAGACCTGCAAACGATCAGCACTGCGAACACAGAGGAACTCTCGGGCGACAGCGAGTGGCGGAGAGTTCAATGCTTTAACTCACAAGATCTCACCGACCCCATTCATGCCGCTCGCGTGCACCTAATTGTTCAACGCAATCAGAATCGCAACTTCCGTGGCGTCGTTCGCTTCGACAATGTTCGCATCAACCGTGTTCCGCGCCTCGAGCTCAAAAGCAATTTGAAGCTTAACATCGCTCAACCTGGACAAGAATGCGAGATCACTTGTACAGCAATCGGAATCAGCAACCGCGATGAACATCCAACGGTTCGTTTCCAGTTGCTCGATGAACTGGGTCGCGTCGTTCAGCAGCAGTCCGTTCCACTTGTCGCCACCGGCGACTCTCGCAGCCAACCAAGCGCTACAGCGGTGGATTCTGGCAAACTGATCGGCACAAAATCAGCATTCCCGTCACATGTAGGCGTTTCCAATACTGTCACCAATAACGGTGAAGCGAAATGGAAGATTCGTTTAGAGAATCCCGGTCACTTTCTAGCTCGCGTCTATCTGGGTAAAAATGCTAGCCGACATCGCGAGAAATCGCTACCCATTGCTGTCGTCGATGCAACGCAGCTCGAAGGCCAAGGACCTTTCGGTTGGTCACTTCCGCCTGGGCTTGATAACGAACAACTCCGCAACATCCCGCAACTAGTTCGCACTTTCGGAGCTAGCCACATCAAGGTACCGGTGTGGTTGGATGTCAACGAAGACGTTGCAAGCATCGACCAACTCGCGTGGCTCATCGAGCGTCTGCAATCGCATCAGGTGCAGTGCATCGGAGTGATCGATCAACCGCCGTCGTCACAACGCAAGCAGTTTAATGATGGTGATGATCGGCTGCCGGTTGTCACCGTTTTTCAGAACAAGAGCATTTGGGAACCATTGCTCGACCCCATCTTGTCGCGTATGACCATGAAACTGGATTGGTTTCAACTGGGAAGCGACGATGATCACAGTTTCCTTGCAAACGAGCAATTGATCAAAACACTTGCTGAAATCCATGCTAGCGTCCAGTCTTACAGCCAAGAAATACACCTTGCAATCGCATGGCCCTGGCTGAATGGACTTCCTCAAGGCGAACCACTACCCTGGGAAGCGACACAGTTTTCTATCCAACCTGAACTGCGAGCCGAAGAGTTGCCGTTCTACTTGGCTGGCAAGGCGCATGCTGGTACTACAAAGTGGTTGACGTTGAACCTACTGTCAGCCAAGAACTACGCCCTGCTTGACCGCGTGCGTGATTTAGCTGAGCGCATCACCGCCATGAAGAAGCTGGGCGTAACGGCTGCGTTCGTTACGAAGCCAATGGATCCTGACGTTGGCCTGTTCAATAGCAACTTTGAACCTCAAGCCATTTCAGTTCCTTGGCGAACTTTGAATCAACACTTGAGTTCGGCCCTTTACGTTGGCCAGATCGCGATGCCCGGTCGCAGTACAAATCATGTCTTTCAGCTTGACAGCACGGGCGTGATAATTCTTTGGAACGAAACCGAAAACACAGAGCGGCTTTACTTAGGTGACCAAGTCGATGCGGTCGACTTGTGGGGTCGACCCGTGCCAGTGATTCAGCATCAGTTGGTGAGCGGTGCGGTTGAACAGAGCATTGAAGTCGGTCCTTGGCCGATCATCGTGCGTGGTGTCAATCTTGAGATCGCTCGTTTCCGTATGCAGTTCGAATTGGGAACCGCTAGTCTGCAAAGCTTGGCTGGCCGCGGTCAATCGGTTCCTATTACGCTCGGCAATCCATTCGGCAAAGTAATTCGCGGCACGATGGCACTGACCGCGCCCACGCTAATTGAAAAGGGACATTCGATGATTCCCATTCAAATCAGTCCCGACCGCCAACTGGATAAAGAGTACCCACTAGAGCTGCGTTCAGATGTTTCAGCTGGCAAGCATGAGGTTCGTTTCGATTTTCATATCTACGCTGATCGAACTGAGCACTTCAGCACCTACCATGAACTGACGGTAGGATTCGACGATATCGATTTTCAATGGCAGTTGCAGAAACTGTCAGAAAAAGCCGTACTCTTGCGTTTGGCAGCGACGAATAAAGCCGATGCGGAGACAACATTTCAGTGCAAGTTGTTTCCGCCTCCATACCCTTACCAGCATTTTCAACTTGATAAGTTACCTCCGGGTAACTCTAGCCGTGAAGTGCTTTTGCAGCTTCCTCGAGTTGAAGATGATGCGGAGTATTGGATTCGGTGTGAAGAAGTTGGCACGAGACGCACGCTCAACTACCGAGTCAAACTGGATTCTGAGCGAGTGAACAGGGGTGCTAAGCCTGCTTCGACAGAGCCGCCTGCAACGGACAATCTGCCTTAATCGCCAAGCCAGCACGATAGTTGTTCAATAATTGTTTTGAACGTTGCGCCAGAATCCGACGAACTTCGCGACGTTCTCCTTTGATTCGAGCGATTTGCATCGAATCATAGCCAGTTGTCTGATGGCGCATCCATGCAATCACGGCCGACTCAGCACGCTGTTCAATTGGAATCCGCGTCGTGCGCGCGACGGTTCCACTTCCAACCGGAGTCGCATGCAACGCGATCGCTTTAGCCAGCTGCTGAGCGATCGTTTCGTAAGCCTGATGGAACGCCAAGTACTTCAAAACAGCTACTTCGAAGTCCTCAACGTATTCTGCCTGCGCTTTTTCGCGACGCTTCGCATCCGCTTGCTTGCGTTTAGCATAGCCATCCGTGCTCCGCGCGGCGTCGCACTCGACTTTTAAGTTTGCAATGGTTGCCGCAGGCGCCCAAATCCCCTGCGAAAACATTTTGCGGCCGCGCTTT